>JAEUNX010000082.1 GCA_016791025.1 Zoogloeaceae bacterium
CAACGGCGCCGGGCGAAGCACCACCCTGAAATCGATCCTCGGGCTGGTGGGGCGACGCAGTGGCTCGGTGATGGTCAATGGCAAGGAGGTCATTCGCGAGCCGACCCACCGCATGGCCCGCCACGGCGTCGGCTATGTACCGGAAGAGCGCGCCATCTTCGCTTCCCTAAGCACTGAGGAAAACCTGCTCCTGCCACCCCAGGTGGCCAGCGGCGGGATGAGCCTGGACGAGATCTACCAGATGTTCCCGAACCTCCTGGAGCGCAGGAGCAGTCCGGGGACCAAGCTCTCGGGCGGCGAGCAGCAGATGCTCGCCATGGCCCGGGTCCTGCGCACCGGGGCCAAGCTCCTGCTCCTGGATGAGATTACCGAGGGCCTCGCCCCGGTCATCGTCAAGAAGCTGGGCGAAGTCATTACAGAACTGAAATCCCGCGGCTTCACCATCGTGCTGGTCGAGCAGAATTTCCGCTTCGCTGCCCCCCTGGCCGATCGCCATTATGTGCTGGAGCACGGCGAAATCATCGCCACCATCAGCCAGGAAGAGCTTCCCAGCAAGATGGATTGGCTCCACCAGACCCTCGGCGTCTAAGCCTTCATCACTACTAGCTTTTACAAGGAGAGAGACATGTCCAACAAGAAACTTACCACCCTCGCCTGCACGGCGGCCTTTGCCATGATGTCGGCTGGAGCCCAGGCACAGATTTCCGGCAATGTAGTCAAAATCGGCGTCCTGACCGATCTGTCGGGGACCTATTCCGACCTTTCGGGCTCCGGCGCAGTGCTGGCCACCCAAATGGCCATCGACGATTTCATCGCCAAGGAAAAGCCCGGTTTCAAGATTGAGATGGTGAGCGCCGACCACCAGAACAAGGCCGACATCGCCTCCACCAAGGCCCGCGAGTGGTTCGACCGCGAGGGGGTCGACACCGCCACTGAATTGGTCACGACCTCCGTCGCCCTGGCGGTCATGAAGGTCGCCAAGGAAAAGGACAAAATCGCCTTGATGAGCGGCCCGGCCTCGACGCCCATCACCAATGAGGAGTGCAACGACGTCACGGTGCATTACACCTATGACACCTACGCCCTCGCCAACGGTACCGCCAAAGCCGTGACCCAGCAGGGCGGCAAGACCTGGTTCTTCCTCACCGCCGATTACGCCTTCGGCCAGTCCCTCGAAGCGCAATCGTCCGCCGTGGTCACGGCCAACGGTGGCAAGGTGCTGGGCTCGGTTCGCCATCCCTTCCCCGGTTCCGACTTCTCGTCCTTCCTGCTGAAGGCCCAGGCTTCTGGTGCCCAGGTCATCGGCCTGGCGAACGCCGGCGCCGACACCGCCAACTCGATCAAACAAGCTGCCGAATTCGGTATCACGCCCAAGCAGTCGCTGGCCGGCCTGCTGATGTTCATCACCGACGTCCATTCCCTCGGCCTCAAGCCCACCCAAGGCATGTACCTCACAACGGGTTTTTATTGGGACCGCAATGAGGAAACCCGCGCTTGGTCCAAGCGTTTCTTCGCCAAGCAGAAGAAGATGCCCACCATGGTTCAGGCGGGTCAGTACTCGTCGGTCTATCACTACCTGCTGGCGGTCAAGGCGGCCGGTACCGATGACACCAAGAAGGTTATGGCCATGATGAAGAAGACGCCGATTAATGACTTCTTCGCCAAGAATGGCCGGATCCGTGAGGATGGGCGGATGATCCATGACATGTATCTGGTCCAGGTCAAGAAGCCCTCCGAATCCCAGTATCCGTGGGATTACTACACCGTCAAGGCGACGATTCCGGCTGACGAGGCGTTCCAGCCTCTCTCCCAGTCGAAGTGCCCCCTCGTCAAGAAGTAAGCCAGCCTAGCGAATTGCCCGGAACGCCCCTGGCGTTCCGGGCCTGGAGTCCTCCATGTCGGAAATCTTTGGCATTCCCACCGCCCTCCTCGGCAGCCAGTTGCTGGTGGGGCTGATCAATGGCTCGTTCTATGCGATTCTCAGCCTGGGCCTGGCCATCATCTTCGGGCTCCTCAACATCATCAATTTCGCCCATGGCGCCCAGTACATGATGGGGGCTTTCGTGGCGTGGATCGGCCTGACCAAGTTCGGCATCAATTACTGGGTTTCGCTCCTCCTGGCTCCCATTTTGGTCGGCGCTGTCGGAGTGGTACTCGAACGAACGCTATTGAGCCGCCTATACAAGCTCGATCATCTGTATGGGCTCCTTCTCACCTTCGGCCTTGCCCTGATCATAGAAGGCGTCTTCCGTGACCAATACGGCATCTCGGGATTGTCCTACGACGTTCCCGACGCGCTCGCCGGCGGAGTTAACCTCGGTTTCATGTTCATGCCCATCTATCGGGGATGGGTGGTCGTCGCGGCCCTGGCGGTGTGCTTTGGCACCTGGTTCATGATCGAGCGCACCAAACTGGGCGCCTATCTCCGGGCGGGTACGGAGAACCCCCAGATCGTCCAGGCACTGGGCATCAATGTGCCGCTCCTCATCACGTTCACCTATGGCTATGGCGTTGCCCTGGCGGCCTTCGCGGGGGTGCTGGCGGCGCCGGTGTTCCAGGTCAATCCCCTCATGGGCTCCAACCTGATCATTGTGGTGTTCGCGGTGGTGGTGATCGGGGGCATGGGGTCCATCCTGGGGTCCATCGTCACCGGCATCGGGCTTGGGCTGATCGAGGGCCTGACCAAGGTGTTCTACCCCGAGGGCTCCTCGGTCGTCGTTTTCGTCATCATGGTCATCGTCCTGCTGGTTCGTCCAGCCGGGCTCTTTGGAAAGGCGTGAGGAGCGTTCCATGAGCAACAACAAGGATTCCATGCTCTTCAACATCACGCCGTTCCTCTTCGGCGGATTGTTCCTCCTCGGCCTGGTCGCGCCTTTCATGGCCTACCCGGTGCTGGTGATGAAGATTCTTTGCTTCGGACTCTTCGCCTGCGCGTTCAATTTGCTCTTGGGCTTTGCCGGCCTCCTCTCCTTTGGCCATGCCGCTTTCCTAGGCACTGCCGGCTACATCTGCGGCATCATGGTCCGTGACGTGGGCGTGACGCCGGAGGTGGGGATTCTGGCCGGTACGCTCGCCGCTGGCGCCCTGGGCTGGGTGTTTGGCGTCCTTGCCATCCGCCGTACCGGGATCTATTTCGCAATGATCACCCTCGCGCTTTCCCAGATGGTTTATTTCCTCGTCCTACAGTGGAAGGTCACGGGCGGCGAGGACGGCCTTCAGGGCGTCCCCCGAGGACACCTCTTCGGAATCGTGGATCTATCGAACACCCTTTCCATGTACTACCTGGTCTTCGCCGTATTTTGTCTGGGCTTTTTCATTATCCACCGCACCGTGAACTCGCCCTTTGGCCAGATTCTGAAAGCGATCCGCGAGAATGAACCCCGGGCCATTTCGTTGGGTTACGACGTGGCCAAATTCAAGCTGATGGCCTTTGTCATTTCGGCATCTCTCGCCGGCATGGCAGGGGCCACCAAAACGTTGGTGTTCCAGCTCGCGTCGCTCACCGACGTCCATTGGCACATGTCGGGCGAAGTGGTCCTCATGACCCTCCTGGGCGGCTTGGGTACCATCCTCGGGCCCCTAGTGGGTGCCGGCACGATCGTCGCCCTGCAATCGGAACTGGCGGATACCGTTGGCTCCTGGGTGACGGTCATCATGGGCGTCATCTTTGTTCTCTGCGTGCTCCTATTCCGCCGGGGCATCGTTGGCGAAATCCAGGCACTGGTGAAGCGCGCCGGGATCCACTGACCGCACCCCTTCGGCTCCGCCGCCCCCGGGTCAGACCGGGGCGGCGGCGCCATCCTCCCTGCGTTATCATGCGGTCCCGACCCTTACGCCGCCCTGCCCATGAGCGATAGCGCCCCCCAAGAAGACGCGACTTCGTCCCCATTTGCCCTGACCACCGAGGAAGTTCGCGTTCTCGGAGTGTTGATCGAAAAAGCCTTCCTCACACCGGACGTCTATCCCCTGTCCGTCAATGGTCTCGTCACAGGTTGCAATCAACTGACCGGACGGGAACCGGTTCTGCAATTGACGGAATCCCAGGTTCAGGACGCCCTTGACAGCCTGATTGCCCAGCGCTGGGCAACGCGCCGGGACCAAGCAGGCGCCCGGGTCGCAAAATACGAGCACTTGGTCCGGATGCGCCACTCCCTGCCCCAGCCGGAGCAGGCGGTTTTGGCCATTTTGCTGCTCCGGGGCCCACAGACCGCGGGCGAGATTCGCCAACGCATCGAGCGCCTGCACGCCTTTGCCGACACCGCGGCGGTGGAGTCGGTTCTCGAGCACCTGGCCGACAAGTTTCCATCCCTGGCGCGCCAGTTGCCCAGGGCCCCTGGCACCAAAGAACCGCGTTGGGCCCATCTGCTCGCAGGGGAACCTGATCTGGATTCCCTCGGTGAAACCGATGCGCGCATGGCGGCCAGCGGTGGCCTGGCCTCCCGGGTCGCCGCGCTGGAAGCCGAGGTGCAAGCCTTGCGGGAAGAACTGACTGCCTTCAGGAAGCAGTTCGACTAGTCCGATGCTGATCCATCCCCAGTTCGACCCCATCGCCTTTTCCCTCGGGCCGCTCTCGGTCCATTGGTACGGGTTGATGTATCTCGCGGCATTCGCGTTATTCGTCTTGCTGGGCCGCCGCCATGCCCAAAGGCGGCCTGATATGGGCTGGAACGCCCAGCAGATCGACGACCTCCTCTTTTACGGCGTCCTCGGCGTCATCATCGGTGGCCGCCTTGGCGAAGTCCTGTTCTATGCCCCCGGCTATTATTTGTCCCACCCCCTCGAAATCCCCGCTGTCTGGAAGGGCGGAATGAGTTTCCATGGCGGGTTCCTTGGCGTCCTGGTTGCGATGGCCGTGTATGGACGCAAGTCGGGTCGCGGCTTTTGGGCGGTCACCGATTTCATTGCACCTCTGGTCCCGATCGGGCTCGCCTGCGGACGAATCGGCAATTTCATCAATGGCGAGCTGTGGGGGCGTCCGGCCGATCCTTCCCTGCCCTGGGCCATGGTCTTCCCCTTCGTCGACGACGTGCCCCGCCATCCGTCCCAGATCTATCAGGCCCTGGGCGAGGGCCTCCTCCTCTTCATCGTACTGTGGTGGTTTGCCCGGCGGCCCCGGCCGACCGGCGCGGTATCCGCGGCCTTCTTGGTGGGGTACGGCTTGCTCCGCTTTTCCGCCGAATTCTTTCGTCATCCGGACCCGGGCATCTTCAGTGGTCTTGGGTTCGACTTGTCCACCGCGCAATGGCTATGTGTGCCGATGGTTCTCGTTGGCGTTGCCCTGCTGCTGCGTCAGCACAAGGAGCCTTGATGGACGAACTTCTGCGGCGGGGCCTGGCACGCTTCAAAGGCCTCGTGGCCGGTCGCAGCCGACCCCGGTCGCTGGCCGAGAAGGATCTGCCGGCCCTCCAGCGCCAGTTGCAGGAGTGCGTCGACGGCCTGGGCGGCGAAGTGTCCGCACGCCAGCGGGCGGCCCGCCTGGCGGCCACCTACCTGAGTCTCGACGACAGCGGCCGCCGGACCATGTTGCGCCTGATCGCGACGGCGTTCGGCCCCGATGCAGAGAAAGTTGCCAGTACTCATGCGGCCTGGCAACAGGCCCTCGGCACGAACGCCGCTTGGGATGCGGAAGCCCGCCTGCGTGATGCTCTGGGATCCCGGCGCACCCGGATCCTCACCCATTTCAGTTCCATGCCCGACGGCGTTAAGTTCCTGGTGGACCTGCGGGCCGACCTGATTCGATACGCCCGTAGTGACCCGGCCCTGGCCGCCCTGGATCGCGAACTGGAGGCCCAACTGGTAAGCTGGTTCGATGTGGGATTTCTCGAACTCGTTCGCATCACGTGGCAATCCCCCGCCGCCCTCCTGGAAAAACTCATCCGGTACGAAGCCGTTCATGCCATCGGCTCCTGGGAGGACCTCAAGAATCGGCTGGATTCAGACCGGCGCTGCTACGCATTCTTCCACCCTCGCATGCCCCTCGAGCCGCTGATCTTCGTTGAGGTGGCTCTGGTCGATGAGATCGCCGCCAATGTGCAGGCCCTCCTCGATCCCGATGCACCGGTCTTTGATGCCGAACACGCAAATACGGCCATTTTCTATTCGATCAACAACACCCAGACCGGGCTGCGCGGGGTGTCCTTCGGCAATTTTCTCCTCAAGCGCGTGGTGGAGGATCTGAAGCGGGATTATCCCCGCCTGAAGACCTTCTCCACGCTCTCACCGATTCCCGGCCTCACGGCCTGGGCAGGCGAGCATTCGGACTTGGTTGAGGAGTCCATTGGAGAATCCGACTGGCGGCGGCTCAAGGCGGCCGGCGTCCCCGCAACGGATGGGAAGGGACTCCTCGCCTGGCTGTCCTCGGACCGCGAATGGGCCGCCCGCCCGGCCACGGCCCGGGCACTGCGCGACCCTCTCCAACGCGTCGCAGCGCGCTACCTTGTGGAAGGCCGTCGCGGCGATCGACCGGCCGACCCAGTGGCGCGGTTCCATCTTGGCAACGGCGCCCGGATCGAGCGGCTGAATTGGTTGGGGGACACCGCGGACAAGGGCCTTGCCCAATCGTGGGGCATGATGGTGAATTACCTCTACGACCCCGATCGCATCGAGGCGAACGTCGAAGCCTTCATGGCCGCCAAGCCGCCCGACGCAAGCGCCAGCCTGCGCCGCATGGCACGCCATTGAGCGCCCAGCAGCCGACCACCGCCCGCTTCAGATCACTCGGAGTCGCAATTCCCCCACCCCCTCGACGCGGCCAATCAGCCGATCCCCTCGTTCGACCGGTCCCACCCCCTCCGGCGTGCCGGTAAAAACAAGGTCGCCAGCCCTCAGCTCAAAGTACCGGGAGAGTTCCGCCAGGATGCCGCCCACGGGCCAGAGCATGTCGGCCAGGTCGCCGGTTTGGCGGAGGGTGCCGTTGATGGTGAGGTCGATGCTCCCCGAGCGCCGGCTTCCCGTCTGGCTCAGGGGAACGATCGGCGTGATGGGTGCGGAAAGGTCGAAGGCCTTGGCGATGTCCCAGGGGCGGCCGGCGGCCTTGGCCACCGCCTGGAGGTCCCGCCGGGTCATGTCCAGCCCCACGGCGTAGCCCCAGACGCAGGACGCCGCCACGTCCGGGTCGAGGTCACATCCACCGGCCCCCAGGGCCACGACCATTTCGATCTCATGGTCAACCCGCTGCGTCCCCCGCGGGTAGGGCCAGGCCCCTTCCTCGCCCAGGGGCACTGGCATCACGGCATCCGCCGGCTTCGTAAAAAAAATGGGGGCTCCTTCGTCGGATCCTGCCCCATCTCCCGCGCGTGGGCGGCGTAATTGCGGGCAACACAGAAAATCCGTCGCACCGGGAACCAGCCGCCGCCCACCGCCGGGACACTCGCCCGGGGGGGCGGCGGAATCACAAATTTGTCGCTCAAGCATCTCTCCTCATCAATGACTCGTGTCGTTAGCAACCACCACGGTGAATGGGGAGGATCGCAGGGTGCGGGGGCCGGACTTCGCTGCCGAAATGCCTGACACCACGTTCCCGGGGGGACGGCCCATCCCCATCAATTCCGCCACCGCCTCGGGCCATGCCGGTCCAACATCACCAGTCGCCGTAGGGCGTCCCATCCTTTGCCGTCCCTTCGGCCCCGCTTCGAAGGTCCCACATTCCCTCGCCCTCCCCGGACGGCGGAGCAACGATCCGCCAAGTCTCAGTGCTATCGGTGATCGGATCCCGGGGCACGGCCCGCAGGTAACGCTTGGTCACCAGGGCTTGAAGGTCTGCAGGCCATTGCCCAGTATCGGCCTTGTATTTGTCGATGGCATCGCGAACCACCAGAAGACTTTGCCGCAGGCTGTTTTCCCGCGTGCGTTCCAGGTGGTCAAAGTAGCGCGGCGCAGCGATTGAAAGCAGCGTGGCAATGATAGCCATCACCACCAATAACTCGATGAGGGTAAATCCGCGCCCTTGGCCCGGGCGTCGCCCCCTGTGACGTGGGTCCGCCATGCTCACCATTCCCGATAGGGCACGCCGTTCAAGCCCACCCCAGGCGCCCGGGAATACACGTCGAAGACATCGTCCCCCGACTGGGGCACATCCGGCGGACTCGCGTAGCTGCGCAAGCCCCAGGTCTTGACGGCGGGCACCTGGAGATCCGCGTCGAAGGGGTCCCGGGGCACCCGTCGGAGGAAGTAGATCATCTTGCCATTGGGATCGGTCACATCCGGCACGCCTTGGGCCAGCACTTCGAGGCTCGGCGGATAGCCGTTGGTGCCCTCCGGCCGCTCGATCTTCTTGGCCTCCGCGGCGTCCTTGTACGCGTCGATGGCCCGCCGAATTTCGCGAAGCGCTGTGCGCAGATCGCTTTCCTTGGTGCGTTGCGCCGCCAACTGCAGCAGGGGCAGCGCACCGGCTGCCAGGATCCCGAGGATCGCGACGGTCACCACCAGCTCGATGAGGGTGAAACCCCTCCGCCGTCTCTTGATCATCCACCTGGAGCCTGGATGGCGATGTTCGCGCTGGCCCCCACCGCTATCCGCAGCGGCACCCCGTCCTTCATGACCGTCACGCCGGAAGCCGAGACGTTGCCATTGCCGCTCGCGTTTGGCCTCACCCGCAAGGAAAGTTCAGCCACGCCCTGGGACCCTTGAACCGCCAGGGGCACGCTGACCGGACCAGACTGACCCTGGGACACTGCCGGCTCGAAGCGATCGACGTCATAGTCGATCAATGCCTCGCCAACCTCACCGCCAGGCAGCCCCTCGACCTTCAGCATGATCGAAAAGGTCTCACCGGGTTTCACCCCCGGGGGTGTCACAAAGACAGCCTGGGCCAAGGGAAGCGGCTCCGGCACCGCCGGAGTGGGCAGGGCCGGAGCAGCCTGTGCGGCGGGAGCCGCCGCAGCCGGCCCACCGCTGCCACCCCGCAAACCCAGGGCATTGGCAGCGGTCGGCTTAAGCCGCAAGGGCAGAACCCCCACGTTGGCCTCCGTGCCAGCAGGCTGTTCGGCGCGGGCCACCGCCGGCGCCACCACGTTGCGTACGATGTGGGGCGTGATGAGGAGGACGATCTCCGTTTTGGTAGAACTGTCTCGATGGGAAGCAAACAATCGCCCCAGCCAGGGAAGATCCCCAAGACCGGGGAGCCGCGAGGCGCTG
This sequence comes from Zoogloeaceae bacterium, assembly GCA_016791025.1. Lineage (GTDB taxonomy): Bacteria > Pseudomonadota > Gammaproteobacteria > Burkholderiales > Rhodocyclaceae > JAEUNX01. The sequence goes on from JAEUNX010000082.1 coordinate 9,136, forward strand.
CTGCGATCCTCGTCATTGATCAGCCCGGCCAGGACCTGGGTCTCGCCGTTCTTCAGACGCAATACGGTGGAGGCGGCCCGGGTGCCCAGCTGGTAGGCCAGGGAGTTGGACGGCCCCGTTACCTCCTTGACGATGTTGGAGACTTCCAACGCCACCTTGATGGCCACCTCGTCATCCAGGGTGACCGACGGCTCCACGTCCAGCTTGAGGCCCACATCGAGATAGTTCACCGAGGCCGATACCCCAACGTTGGCGGTGGCGGTGGTGGTGAACACGGGCAGTTTCTCGCCGATGTGGATCTTGGCCTTTTCGCGATTCTTGACGCGGATCCGCGGATTGGCGAGGAGGCTCGTGTCGCCATCCTCCTTGCGCAAATTGAGCACCGCCGCCGGATTGGCCACGTAGGGCACCAGGGAGCCAGTATTGCGCAGATTCACCACCCCCGCGGCAAGCGTGCCTCCGGGCGTGGTGGAAGTGGTGATCCCCGCCGAAGTGGATACCGCCGTGGTCACCGCACCCTGGATTAGGCCATAGCCCACCTGATCGGGGAAATCGATGCCGAGTTGGAGGAGTTTGTTGCGTGACACCTCCAGCACTTCGACTTCCAGCATCACCTCGGGCTCCGCCACGTCCAGGGAGCCAATCAGACGCTCGGCGAGTCGGACTGCCTCCGGAGTGTCCTTCACCACCAGGAGGTTGAGCTTCTCGTCGATGAACACATCCTTGCTCTTCACCAGCTGCTTGACCAGGGTCATGGCCTGCTTTGCTTCCGAATTGGCCAGGTAGAAGCTGCGGGTGACCAAATCCTGATATTCCTTCTGCTTGGCCGGCGTGGACGGATAGATCAAGACGGAATTGGCATTCAGGAGCTTGCGTTCGATCTGCTGGGTGGCGGTCAGCAGTTTCAGTACCTCATCCACGGTGCTGTTCCGAACGAAGAGCGTCACCTTGGCCTCGGCCTTCACGTCCCGATCGAAGACGAAATTCAACCCTCCTGCCCGCGACAGCGCCTCGAAGACCACCCGTAGAGGAGCGTCGCGAAACTCCAGGGTCACTGGCTTGGCCAGGGGACCCTGCAGCGCCTGGGGAAGGGGCGGCGCCTTGGCAGCCTGATCGTCGATCTCCCGCAGGAGGGAGCGCGCCTCGGCATTGGCGGGGGATTCGGCCGCGACTGCCCGGGCCAGGGCCTCCGCGCTGATCCAGTCACCCTTGGTGAATGCCACCCGGGCCTCCTGCAGGCGGGCCAGGCGGCGCTGGTCGCCCACCACTTCTTCCAGCCCCGCCCGCCCCCGCGGGTTCTGCGGGTCCACCTGGAGAACCTCGCCGTAGAGCTTGCTGGCTTCCTCCAGCCTTCCCCCCATGCGGGCGCGCTCCGCTGCGCTGAGGGATTCGGTGACGATCATGTCCCGCTGGCGATAGAAGTAGGCCTTCAATTCGCCATCACTCGGGTGTTCGCGCACCCGCTGTTCGAGCTGCTTGAGGGCAACCCGGCGATCGCCGGAAGCAAACTCCTGCCGGCTCATTTCCAGGGGACTGGTCGCACAACCGGCCAGGAACACAAGAAGCGCGGCGGCCAAAGGGCGAGGCATGAAAGGCGGAAAGAAAGTCATGGGCGTGAAGTCGGAAGAGTCTGCCGCTGCTGGAGCGGCAAATAGGTGAATTCGATGGCCTGATCGCTGACCCGTTCGATCCGGTAGCGCCCGCCGAGCTCATCACCCGCCCGGACCATCATGACCTGGGTCCCCTCCATGAGGAAGACTGAGCGCTCGCCCTGATCTTCCACGGCACCCACGAATCGGTACGGCAAGGGAGGTGCCTGGGGCTTGGGCGGGGGAGGAGGCGGCGGCGGGGGTGGCTGGAAACTGCGGGGTTTGAAGAATTGCTTGAGCTCAGGCAGACCTGGACGCGGATCTTCCAAGCTGGCCAGGGTCAGCGGGGCCACGGAAGCAGGCGACGCCTCTTTGCGGGGCATCGCGTCGTTGCCCCGCCGGGACGGCGGCGGCCCTGCCGGCCCCCCCTCCTCCAACGTGCTCGCCCACCAGGTGGCGCCCAGGGTGGCGGCCAGGGCCACGATAAGGATCTGGCTGCGGCGGGGAATCATGTCCCCTCCCGCACGTAGACCGCGAGGCGAACCTCGATGTCGGCGTCGGCCGTATCGGTGGCGTCACGCTTGAGATTGAGGGTCTCGAGCCCCACCTCCGGCATGGTCGCCAACACCTCGCCAAGCCAGGCATACACCTCGTCAAAACCACCACTTACCGGCAAGGAAAGTATCACCCGTCGCAGGCGGGTAGAAACATCCCGACTTTCGCGAACATCCGCGCGACTCACCTCGACCCCGTGGGCCTCCGCGAGTTCGTGAACCCGCTGCAGTCGACCGGGCAGAGTTCCCTGGGTCGGGAAATGCTCATAAAAGGCGATGAGACGCTGTCGCTCGGAGCGATGATCCGCCTCCGGAAGTGCCGCGATCCGCAGGAGCCTGGCACGCTCGGCCACCAGGGCCTCGCGCCGCAACGCCTGGTCCCGTTCGACCGAGATGGCAAAGGCGGCGGAAAATGCGAGGAGTCCGGCCCCGACCGCGCCGGCCCATCCGAGGCGATGAAGCGCCCGAACAATGCGGCCGCGCAGGACGGTCCAGCCCCCAGCCCCGGCGGTCACGGGTGGCCCTCCCACTGGGCCACGGCGTTGAACTGAACCAACTCCACAGCACCGATGGTCACCATTTCGTAACCCACCACCTGCACATGACCCAGGCTCGGACTGCCCTCCAGATGAGCCACATAGTCGAAGACCGCCGGCAGGGATTTGGCCTCGCCCCGCAGCCGAACCAAGCCTCTGGCCCCATCGACCTCCACCGCCAGGAGGGCCAAACGGTCATCCTCAGCACCATCCAGATCCTGAAATACTGCACCCCAGTCCGCGCGGAGCCGCCCAGCAAGCGTGAGGGCCGGCAGCCGCTCCTGTTCCGATACGCTGACTTGCGGGGCGCCGACCGCCACGGGAGCCTCCACGGAGCGCCGAACCTCACGTCGCAGTCGCTCGACGATGGCATCGCGGTCCGCCAGATCCGCTTCGCCCTGGCGCCATTGCAGAATTTCCGTACCAGCGGCCCCCAGACCGATGGCAAGGAGCGTCCAGCCCAGGACACCGGGCCTGGGCCGCCGGCCGGAAAAATCCAGTTCGAGGGGCGGCGGAGGCGCGCGCCGGCTCACGACGCATCTCCCAGGAGGCAGGCCGTCCACCCCGCCGGAACGGTGAGCGCCCGCGCCGAATACACCACGCCCCCGTCCGTCGGGACTTCGGCCGCCGCCAGCATCAATGCCAAGGCACAGCTTGGATCACCATCGACCGCCTGGCTCCGCAGCCCCAGCCACATCCCGTTCTGCCAGATCCCCATGGTGCTGCGCCCCGGGCGCCACCAGACCAACGCCCCGTGCGGGGCCGCCAGTTGTCGCCGCCGTCGATTGAACAATTCGCAAAAGGCGCCCTGAATGCTTTCGATTCGCCACCGCTGAGTTGCCGCGAGGCTCCTGATCGACGCCAGGAGGGCCGCAGGCATCGCGCAGACCACGGCCGGATGCGGGGGGACCTCCTGATCGACCTGCCACTGCCATTCGGGGGTCCCGATCCCGTGCACCTCGCGCAATCGATGGGCCACATAGGCAGCCTGCTCGCGGCGCCCCCCGACTCCGACGGGCCAACGAATCAAGGCGTAGCGCAGCAGGGCATCGTCCAACACCACCCGGCAGCGCGTTCCCCGGGGCAACCACCCCAAGGGCACGCCAGCCAGGGCCGCACTCAGGTCTCCCGCCAGGGCATGGGATTTCCCCGCCGCGGCCAGAGCACCGGGCCCAAGATGAAGGGTCTCGGCCCTAGCCCAGAAGGGTGACACGGTTCAATTCCTGCAAGGTGGTCTGCCCCTGGGCGACCAGATCACTGGCGGCCTGGCGCAGGCTGAGAAATCCCCGACGCCGCGCCGCGTCCTTGACACTGCGGATCGGCGCGCGGGAAACGATCAACTCGCGGATTTCATCATCGAGGATCAACACTTCGGCCACCGCCCGCCGGCCACGGTAGCCGGACCCTCGGCAATGGCCGCAACCATGCCCGGCACGGAAATCATAGTGAGCGACATCGCCGAGTTCGGAGGCGGCAAGCAGATCCGGATCCGGCGCGACCGCCTCGGTGCACTGGGGGCAGTTGATACGAACCAGCCGCTGCGCCACCACCCCGTTCAACGCGGCCACCAGGTTGTACGGGTCGATGCCCATGTGCATGAAACGGCCAATGACATCGAACACGTTGTTGGCATGGACCGTGGTGAACACCAAGTGGCCGGTAAGGGCCGCCTGGACGGCGATCTCAGCGGTCTCCGGGTCGCGGATCTCGCCCACCATGATTTTGTCCGGATCATGGCGGAGGATCGAGCGCAGGCCCCGCGCAAAGGTGAGGCCCTTCTTTTCATTGACCGGGATCTGCAGCACCCCCTGGAGTTGATACTCCACCGGATCCTCAATAGTGACGATCTTGTCGAGCCCCTTGTTGGTCTCTGCCAAGGTGGCGTAGAGGGTCGTGGTCTTGCCGGAACCGGTGGGTCCGGTAACCAGCAGCATGCCGTAGGGCTCTGAGGCCATGCGGCGCAGGGTCTGGCGGATTTGGGGATCAAATCCAAGGGTTTCCAGGGACAGGCCACTCATCTCCCGGGAGAGGTGCTCCTTGTCGAGGATCCGCAGCACCGCGTCCTCGCCGTGGATGCTGGGCATGATGGACACCCGGAAGTCGATTTCCCGCCCCCCTGCGGCGGCCTTGAACCGCCCATCCTGGGGCACCCGGCGCTCGGCGATGTCGAGCTCGGCCATCACCTTGATGCGGGAGATGGCCTGTTCTGCCAACTCCTGGCCCTGCACCCCTCCCACCCGGGTAAGAACGCCATCGACCCGGTACTTGATCACCAGACCGGAGGGGATGCATTCGAGATGGATGTCGCTGGCACCCTGCTTGAGGGCGTCGTACAGCGTGGAATTGACCAGCTTGACCACCGGACTGGCGTCGGCGCTAATCCGCTTGAGCGACAGATCCTCGACCCCCTCGGCGGCGCCACGCTCATCCCGGGAATCCGTCAACCCGGCGGCGCGGCGAACCTCGTCCTCGTGCCGGGCGAGGAAGGCGGCCAGATCGTCCCGGTCCGCCACCGCCACCGTGAAGCTCTCCGCCCAACGCCCCCCGGCCCCATCGATGAGATCGGCGTCGAAGGGATTGGCCACCACCAGGAGCAAGCCTCCGGATTCGTCCCGCAGGGCCACGCACTCCCGCGCCAGAGCGGCCTCGAAGGTCAGCGCGCCAAAATCCGGCGACAGGGCCATGAGCCGACCGTGGCCAAGGGCCGGCAGGCCGCAGGCTGCCGACAGGCGGGCGAGCCGCTTTCCGGGGTCGGCTTCCAGTCGCGCCAGGCCGTCGAGGAAGCGCCCCTCCGCCCGGGCCTGCAACAACTCCTGGGCGGAAAAGGGGGGGAGATCCGCAAGGGCCGTGGTCACTGAATGCTTTCCGCCAACTGAAAGATCGGTAGATACATCAACACGACAATGCCACCAATGGCGCAACCGATGAACAGCATCAACAGGGGCCCGAAAAGCCGAGTCAGCCACTCGACTTCCCGGGCGGTATCTTCTTCGTGGAATTCCGCGGATCGGGTCAGCATTTCACCCAGATTGCCCGCCCGCTCGCCCACCTCCAGCATCCGCAAGGCCACGGGCGTGGTGAGGCCTCGCTCGGCCATAGTAGTGGCGAATCCCCGGCCCTCGCGGATCCGGTCGATGGCCGCATCGAGGCTCACTCGCAGGATCGGCGAAAGGAGCCCCGCCACCATGCCCAGGGCCGTCACCACCGGGATGCCCCCGGACAGCAGCATGCCGAGAGTGCGATAGAACCGCGCGAGCTGAAAAACCCGCAGGCGCTCACCGATCATGGGCGCAAACCACAACCGCCGCCCAATCGCCGCCCACACCGCCTGATTGCGGGCCACCACCACCGCCAGGGCCAGCACCACCACAAACAGCAACGTCATGCCCCAGACATGGGCCTCGACGAACTTGCCCCATTCGAGCAACACCATCGACAACCAGGGAAGATCCCCCTGGACATCCTCATAAATATGGGAAAAACGGGGCACAACATACCCCAGCAGGAACATCACCACCAAACCGCCCACCCCCAGCAACAGCGCCGGGTAGATCGCCGCACTGATGAGCTTGCTTCGCAGGCTTTCAACCTGCTGCTGGTAGGCGATGAAGCGCGCTACCGCCTGGTCAAGGTCGCTGGTGCGCTCTGCCGCACGAATCATGGCGACATAGAGTTCGGGGAATCCGGGTGCCTCTTCCAGGGCACTGGAGAGGGTTCGTCCTTCGCGCAAGGCCTTCAACATAGCCTGAAGAATGCCCCGAGCGCCTGGGCGGTTTTCCTTTTCGGCCAGCGCGGCCACCGCCTCGGCGAGAGGGATTCCCGCCCGCAATAGGGCCAGCAATTCCTGATTGAAAAGCAGCAACGGGAAGCGGGCCCGCGCCCGGGTCCGGTCACCACCCCGGATCGAAAGCACCGCCAAACCGCGGGCCAGGGCCAGATTCCGCGCCTCCGCTTCGGATCCAGCCTCGATTTCGGTTTCAACGATCGCGCTGCCCCCGGACAGCGCTCGCACCTGGAAGCGCATGAGGTGCGACTACCAGTTGGTGATGTCCGCGTTTTCCCCTTCCCCGCCGGGCTGGCCATCCGGTCCGAAGGAGAAGAGATCGAATTCACCGTGCTCGCCGGGCTGGCGATACTGATAGGGCTTCCCCCAGGGATCTGGCGGAACCGCCTTCTTCAAATAGGGCCCCGCCCAACGCGCATCCCCCGGGGATACCTGAAGAGCCTGAAGTCCTTGTTCAGTAGAAGGATAGCGGCCCACATCGAGCCGATACTGGTCGAGGGCCTTTTCGAGGGCGTCAATCTGGGCCCGTGCCGTCTTGATCTCCGACTTGCCAATCTGCCCAAAAAACCGCGGCCCGACATAACCGGCAAGGAGGCCAATGATGACCATCACCACCAAAAGTTCCAGCAGGGTGAAACCTCGCGAATGGCGGAGAGGGCTTAATGTTGACGGCAACATGGCGGATCCCGAGTCAGTGGGCGAACGAGGTGTCATTGTGACGGGCAAGTTTAGCAGCCCCCGCCACATATGCCGATGCCGACCCCGATGCCGCGGGCGTCGGCACGTCATGGCTCACGCGAACCCGGAAAACAAAACCCGGCGAATTACCTAACCGACCGGGACGACCAGTCACTCGCCGCCAGACTTCTTCATTGCCTCGGCAAGCAGGGCTTCCTTGTCGATCTGCATCATGCCTGGCCCTTCGGCTGGGCAGGCTGTGGCCGGGTCCACCGCCGCGGCGTCTGATCCGAGGTCAGCCAGAGCCGGAAGATCGGACCGGCGGACATCCAGGGCCTGGAGGAGGCGACCCATGCCTGCCAATGCTCGCCCACGCGCCACCGTCTGGTCGTAAATACCCCCCACGTAAGCACGCCGGGCCTGGAAGTATTCGTTTTCAGTGTCCAGGAGGTCCAACAAGGTACGCTGGCCAATGTCGAATTGCTTGCGATACGCTTCCCTGGCCTTGGCAATCGACAGCTGGTGCTGATCAAGATAACGCAGTTGTTCCGCTAGCCGATGGACATCGTTGTAGGCGATGGAAACCGTCTGGCGGAGATCCCGACAGGCCTTGTCTCGTTGATCCTTGGCCACATTCACCCGCTCAGCGTACTGCCAAACCGTGGCCAGATCGGATCCACCGTTGAAGAGGTTGTAGTTCATGACCACTTCGACAACCTGCGCGTTGTTGCGCCCCATCAGACCATCGATATTGTGACCGACTTCCGTCCGCGCGCGAAAATCCACGGTGGGGTGAAAGCGCGCCTTGCGTACATCCATGTCCGCCTTGGCCGTCCTGATATTCTCCACCGAGGCGAGAAAGGCCGGGCTACCGCCGTAGGCGCCACGCAGGGCCTCTGCCACATTCTGCGGCAGCTCGGCCTTGCCCAGGTCCACCGGAGCAAGGGTCGGACTGGGCAACTCCCCAACCAGGCGCTGATAGCGGGCCGAGACGTCGTGCAAGTTGGTGGCCTCAGTGAGCAGGTTCGACTCAGCCAAGGCAAGGCGGCCGGAGGCCTGTTCCAGATCCACTCGTCGCCCAACCCCCGCCTGCACCCGGTCGCGAATCTGATCGAAAACCTGGCGATGGCGAACGTAGTTGTCTTCGGCAAGCTTCGCCAGCTCCCGGTAGCGCTCCACGTCGGTGTAGGCCCGAAGGGTTTCGAGGGCGGCGGTCTCCGAGGCGTCCAGCAATTCGTAGTAGCGCGTCAAGCGGGCATACCCCAGCCGCGAAACGTCGGATGAGGTCGCGAACCCATCGTAAAGCATCTGGGTCAGACCGAGCGTCACGCCCCGCCGCTGGAAGTCCTGATCTTCGAGGCCCGTGTTGTGGCGCCGCTCCGTGCCGACCCCCGCCGTCAGGTCCACTCGTGGAAAGTATCCGCCGCGGGCGCTGTCGCGTTCGTTACCCGCTGCCTGGAGAACGTGCCAACGGGCCTGGACTTCCGGATTCGTGACGACGGCCCTCTGGGCCGCTTCCCTCAGTGTGCTGGCCGCCCCTCCCTGCGCCGCCGGCTCCACTGCCAGAACAACGGAGGTGGAGAGTCCGGCGAGCAAGATCGCAATACGCTTTGGAATCGGATTCATGGATCTTTAGTTTTGTCGTTGGAAGTCCGTAATCCCCGGCAAGGAACTTGCCGCGCCGGAGGTGCTGCAAGGGTTAACGCCACGGCGACAAGGTTCTTGAGATCAGACCGGCACCCTCGCGAAGACACGGATAATAGCGGTATCTCCCGCAGAATGAGGGACGAATTGCTTTGTGGCATTGGCCCCGGCGCAAGACGCATTGAAACTCATTTCAGGCGGGTTGGCCTCACGCATGGACGATGGAAACGTGCCGCGCTCGCTGGCCTCGCCGCCGTGCTATGCGCAGCCGGATTGGTCGTTGCTGCCCCCGCCTTCGACCGTATGGCGACCTTGGCCCTCCAGCGCTACGGTCCGAAGGGCGCCGAAGCCGTCGCCGCGTGGCGCCGGCTCTTTGCCGATGCCGATGGCCACGACGACATCGAGAAGGTCCGGCGGGTCAATGCTTTCTTCAATCGACGGATTCAGTATGAGAGCGACGATATGGTCTGGAATCAGCCAGACTACTGGGCGACCCCGCTGGAAACTCTTGGTCGTGGGATGGGGGATTGTGAGGATTTCGCCATCGCCAAATACGTCAGCCTCGAAGCCCTAGGCGTGCCCCGCAGCAAGCTCCGCTTAATTTATGTCCGAGCCCAGATTGGGGGACCTGCGAGCGGGATCGTGCAAGCCCACATGATTCTTGGCTACTATCCCGAGCCAGCTGCAGATCCACTCATCCTGGACAGCCTGATCAGCGAGATCCGGCCAGGATCCCGGCGCCCCGATTTGATCCCGATCTTTAGCTTCAACGCCGAAGGCCTGTGGGTAGCCGGAGCACCCGCGAGCACTGATCCCACTGCCCGCCTGTCGCGCTGGCGCGACGTCCTGCATCGCATGGCCCAGGAGGGCATCCCATGAGCCACACCAGAGCTGGAACCCCGTCCCAAGGACTTGATTCATGTCACTGATCAAACAACTCTGGCTTGGTATCGCCGCGGTGACCCTGTTGGTGTTCGGCGGCGCGTTCTTGGTCACAACGCTCGCTGCACGCCAGTATCTTTCCGAACAGCTGTACGTGAAGAACGTGGATAACGCCAACGTCCTGGCCCTGTCCATGTCCCAGATGGCCAAAGACCCGGTAACCCTGGACCTGCAAATCTCCGCGCAATTCGACGGCGGCCATTACCGGAGCATCCGCCTCCTCGACCCTAGTGGAAACGTGTTGCTGACCCGGACGGACGAGCAACCCATAGATGAAGTTCCTACATGGTTCGCCGCCATCACCCCTTTGACGGTCAAGACCGGAATCGCCCAGGTTCAGGACGGTTGGAAGCAGTTCGGCACCCTGGAAGTCGAGAGTCAGACGCGCTACGCTCGGGCTGAATTGTGGCGGGGCACGATTCGGCTTGCCGAATGGTGCGCTGTGGCTGCCGTCCTCACCAGCCTGGTGGCCACCGTATTGCTGCGGGTGCTCCTGCGCCCCCTCGACCGGGTAGTGAAGCAGGCCGAAGCCATAGGGGCACGGCAATTCATTACCACTGCCGAGCCGGCCACTCCGGAATTTCGCCGCGTCGTGCGGGCCATGAATGCCCTCTCCGATCGCGTCAAGCAGTTGATTCTCGAAGAGTCCCGCCGGGTCGAGGAATTGCGCCAAAAGGCCCAAGCAGACCCCTTGACTGGCCTTGCCAGCAGGGAGAGCTTCATGAGCGCACTCTCAGCCCGCCTGGAACCAGATCAAACAACGGGGGCCGGATATCTCGCCGTACTCAGGGTCAGCACTTTGGCAGAGCTCAATCACCGTTTTGGGCGGACCGTGGCAGATCAATGTCTGGTGCAATTGAGCGAGCGCCTTGGCGCCTTCGTGGCGGCTCACCCGGGAGCGCAGGCAGGGCGTTTGAACGGATCCGACTTTGCCGTGCTCGTCCCTGGCGAAACCGACGTTTCGGCGATTCTGTCTGCCTTGGGCGAGGCTGCCAGGCAAGCCACCATAACCCTGGCACAACTTGGCTCGTTTCCGATCGGCGCTACCGCCTACCTTCCGGGAGAATCGCCAAGCCAAGCCTTGGCACGGATGGATAGCGCCCTGGCCGCCTCGGAAGCCTCGGGGCAGCCAGAGCACCGCGAGGCGCCAAAAAGCGACGACTTCCAGGAACCGGTCGACGCCGACGGTTGGCGGAAATTGCTCGATGCCTCACTGACCCCAGCAAAGGTACTGCTTGGTCGCTACCCCGTCTTGACGCCCGGCGGTACCGTTTTGCACTTTGAGGCGCCGGTACGATTGAACCTGGCGGGCCAATGGCAGCCGGCAAGCCGCTTCGTTGCCTGGGCCGGCCGTCTTGGAAAACTTCAGACCCTCGACGCCTTGGTTCTTGATGCCGCATTCAAACAGGTCGCAGCTTCGGGCGTAGCGCTGGGTGTCAATCTGTCGCCGGAGTCCATGCGGGATCCCGCTTTCACAAAATTACTCGCAGACCGACTGAGGACGGAGCCGGCGCTTGCCCAGTCCCTATGGCTTGAAATACCTGAACATGGTGCCTACCACCACCTCGACGCCTTCCGAAATTTCTGCCACCTGTTAAAGCCGACGGGTTGTCGCATCGGGCTGGAGCACGTAGGCCCCAGTATCGGACGAATTGGTGAACTGCACGACGTCGGGCTGGATTACCTGAAGATCGACGCTTCGATCATTCGCGGCATCGACACTCACCCCGGCAATCAGGCATTCCTGCGCGGGCTCTGCATGGTCGCTCATGCCATTGGGTTGAAGGCGATCGCCGAGGGAGTCATGACCGCCAAGGAGCGTGACGCCCTTCCCGAACTGGGCATCGACGCCCTGACCGGACCGGCAGTGGTGATCGAATGATGAGCAGGGAAACGGCGCCCTCGGTTAGAGAACGCCGCCGTCGTCGAGGAGATTGAGACCGCCGAGGGCGTGACGAAGGGTACGGCGCTCCAGGAGCTTTTCCTGGGCAGCGGCAGGCAGGTCAGTGAAGCGGATCACCTCTTTCGTGATCAAAACATCGATCAGATCCTCCAACACCCGGACCAACCGCATGTCGGTGTCCGCCAATGGACTGGCTGACGATCCCTGGCCTAACGCTGCCAGGTCCAGGGAATCGTCGGGCACTGCCTCGGGAAAAAACGGATCTTCGATCAAACTGACGGCAATCACTTCACCTTCGGCATTTCGCCTCACGTAACGCATCCCGCGAACCCCTTCAACCCTAGTCCGTGATCAACTTGCCCTTGGCCAGGAGGTCCTGAATCACGGTCTGATCCGTCATCCCTCCAGCCAGCAGGTTAACGCCTTCCAGAACAATGGTCTGGTCCTCATTGCCAGCAGCGTAGCCGCCACTGAAGCCGCCAGACGAACTGACGTGGACCACCGTTCCTGCAGCGGTCTGCTCAAAATGCAAGAATGACCCAAGATTTCCACCGGAAGCGGATTCGCCTTGGAGGAGATCCCGGAGGTCCAGGATATCCCCGCCCAGCTTTGCGGCCTCGAGGCCAAAATCCTTCACCGTGTCGGTCACCGGCGCTCCCTTCGGACCGGCATCCGCCAGCGTCCAGCGGAAAGTATCGGACCCAAGCCCGCCGTACAACGTATCAGAACCAGCCCCCCCCACCAACAGGTCGTTACCACCCAACCCATGGAGGGTGTCGTTGCCACCACCACCATTGAGATAATCAGTCGCTGCAGTACCTGTCAGATCGTCCGCGCCTGCGCCGCCCACACCCTGGGTGACGGCAAGGGTCGCGGTGTCAGGATCACCATCCCCGTCCAGCATCGAGTAGGTAAAGGTTTCTGTGGTCGTGTCCTTCGTATAACTCAGATCGCTCAACACGAAACCATCGTTGGCATTGATCCCGTTGGTATCGAAGGTCAGCCGGATGTACTCAAACTCGACCGCGGTAGAGATCGTCCCTGATACCACTCCACCATTGCTTTCCCCACCTAGAATAGTGCCAGACGCCACGAGCGCCCCGGCAGCATCGTAGGCATACCAGGCAGCCGTGGTAGCTTGGGCCGCATTGAATTGACCCAGGGAAAAGGTGGCATATGTGGTGCCGTCAGCCAAATGAACGATCAATTGCTCGTGGTCGCCAATATCCGCGTTGCCACCGCCGACCCCGATGCCAGACTTTCCACTGCCTCCGCCGCCCTTGAACGCCACCAGATCAGCGGCGGCTTGGTTCAGACCGGACAAGTTGAGCTGGCTCGACGTACCCCAGGTTGCATTGTTTGACTTGAAGGCGAAGAGATCGACGCTTGCCTCCCAGGCTGCGACAGAGGTCCCGGTTACAGTAGCACTGGAACTCAACTGCGCCGTGTAGGTATAGGCACCGTTCGACGACACCGTCAGCAATCCGGCGGGCGTGTCGATCGTCGTGGATCCCCCGGCAGGCACAAGCGTCGTGTGGCCAGCGAAGGTCACTGACGTCACGACCTTGTTGGCATCAACCGCAAGATCGTTGGTGAGAAGGTTCCCCTGCAGCACACCGCCAAATGCCACCGCACCAAAATCATCGCCTGCGGTGGGTACGGTATCGATGAGATCGACCGTCACCGTGGTCCAAAGCGATAGGCCATGACCATCTGTCGCTTGGTAGGCGAAGCTGTCCTTGACCTGGGCATCATTCGTGTGATTCCCGACCGGCGCGTGATAGGAAAAGCTTCCGTCCGCGTTCATGACCACCGTGCCGCCGAGCGCCGTCGTAACGCTGTTGATCCCGTTGGCTGAGACTGCGGTCCCGCCTGGTGTCGCAGCAAAAGTCGCCACCTGCAGCCCCGTACCCTCCGGATCGATGTCATTGCCCAGCACACTGGACATGCTGGGCGTCGTACTCCCCTCGACCACTTGGTAGGCATCCGCCACCGTTGCCGGCGGAAGATTGACCTCGGCGACAAAAATGCCGACCACTGCGGAATTGGAATTGAGCGCTTCGTCGTCGGTGGCGTGGTAGTTGAAGCCGGTATCACCGTGGAAGTTGGGCGCGGGCACGAAGTACAGGGTCGCGCTGCTGACCTGGGTCCCCACCCCCACCACCTGGGTGAGTGCGGCGTCGCTGTAGAGCGTGCCGTTGGCCGGCAGGCTGTCGATGGTGTAGCTCACCACCACCCCGTCCGGGTCGCTGGCCGACAGGGTCACGGGAATCGAAGCAGCATCCTCCAGCCCGTTGGCCGTCACGTTCTGCGCCACCGGGGGTTGGGCCTCGTCTGGAGGCAGATCCGCCACACCGATAGTCGTTCCGCCGGTGGCAGTGAATTGCCCGTCGCTGACTTGGTAGCTGAAGCTCCCCACCGGATCAGTGCCGTTGTAGTTGGCGGGCGCGTCGTACTGCAAACCTTCGAGCTGGGCCGCCGTAAGCGCCATGCCCATGGTTACCGGAGTGCCATCGGCCAGGGTCACTACGCCAAGCACGGGAAGCCCGGTCACGGTGATGGTGAGGGGGTCCCCGTCAGGGTCCGTCGGCGCCAAAAGGCCCAGCGGCGTGTTCGCCGATCCTTCGACAACATTGATTGCACTGCTATCGGCATTGGGGGCCTGGTTGCTCCCCCCGTCCGTCGGCGGCTCGTCGTTGGACGCCGCCGCCACTGCCCCATCGAATGGCAACTCGACATCCAAAGGATTGGCTTCGGGGAAATTGAAGCTGAGGTCATCCAAACCTTCAGAGATCCGCAGGAGGCGAACAAAACTGTTGCCCTCCCCCCCTGCGCCACCACCTCCGCCTGCCGCCGGGGCGTCAAGCAATGCGTCGATTTCGCCGCCTTGATTGAGAGCCTGAATGACCCGTTCGATGGTCCCTGAGGCGATCTCGGCTTCACTCCGGTCCGGCCGAAGCACTTCCGACAATTCCGCTGTGATCGCCACAGTCTGTTCGCCGGGGATCGGGATATGGTCCCCGTCGGCAAAGGCCAGCTCGGCATGGGCGCCCGGTCCGGTAACCAAAACATCGCCCTCGCGCAACACGTCTCCGGCCTTCAAAGTCCGGATTTCCCCATTTGGGCTACGGGCTTCGACCTTGCCGACCACGGCAACGACGGTGGCAATAGGTTGGGATGCGCCTGTGGCCATGCTTGTCTCCGAATTAAATGATGGGGGTCGGCCCCGGTTTATCGAGTGGTCCCCAATTTACGGAGCCGGCAGGCTCGTCCTTATTGGCCGAGTGGACAAGGTGCGACGGAAATCACATTTCGCTGGGCAGAGCCACTGCCTCGCGGCGGGTCTGAAAGGAGATTGCGAGATGGAGGCGGTCCCGCACACCCAACTTTGCAAAGGCGGAGGCCAGGTGTGCCTTGACCGTCCGTTCGGTAATACCCAAATGGAGGGCGACCTCCTTGTTGGTGGCGCCCAAAGCAACTTCTTCCGCAACTGCCCGTTCCCGTGGCGATAACAAGTCCAGATTGGCTTCCTGGCCGGAGAGTGCCACCCCACGCTGGGTCACGGCCACCAGCCGGGTGAGGATTTCGGGACCCACCCACATCCCGCCGTGACTGACCACAACGGCAACCTGCTGGAGCATCGGCGCCGTTGCCAAGGCGTGGCAATACCCCCGCGCTCCGGCCTCGAAAACGGCCGTGGCCACCTCCCTCGATGGCGCCAAATCAAGGGCCACGACAGCGAGCTCCGGCCTAAGGCCATGCACCCGGCGAACCGTGCCAGGCAGCCCATCGACAGGTGCGGAAATCCAGACCACTGTGTCGGCGCCGTAGGCAGTGAGCTCCATCATTTCGAGGGCCCAGGCAACACTTCCGGGGAAGGCTTCTCCCCAACGTCCGGGTAACTTACCCGTTGGCGTAAGCAAAATGTGGTGAGTCATCGTTCGGTCAGGGCATTCGCCTTTGCCCGCAATACGGGCTTGAGCAGGTAAGAAAGAATCGATTTCTTCCCGGTGAGGACATCGACCTCGGCCACCATCCCGGGAATGATGGGCAGCTTGTCGCCCAATGAAGACTGATGGGTGCGAACCCTCAACACATAAAAGGCGTTCCCTTCGTCGTCGGTAACGGTGTCGGCGCCGATTTGCTCCACGGTGGCTTCCAGCCCTCCGTAGATGGCGAAATCATAGGCAGTGAACTTGACTGTCGCCGGCTGGCCCGGATGAAGAAACGCAATGTCCTTGGGTTTGACCCGAGCTTCAAGCAGCAGCGCATCGTCCGAAGGCACAATCTCCACCACCTCCTTGCCAGGCTGCACCACGCCACCCACGGTATTCACCAGCAGGCGCTTGATGGTTCCCCGAACGGGGGACTTGACCTCGGCTTTGGCTACCCGATCTGCCAGGGCACCACTGCCGGCCGTGAGACTGGCCAGCTTGGCCATGGTGTCGGAGAGGTCGCTGCGAAGCTGATTTTGGAAGGTGAGCTCCACCTCCTCGATCTTGCGATTGGATTCCTGAATCGCCGCCTGGACCCGAGAAATCTGCGCCACCGCCTGATCCCGGTCCCCCCGAAGACGGGCGACATCCCGCTCCAGACGCAGGATGTCCACCTCTGAGACGGCGCCGGATTTGACCAACGGTTTGGTGACAGCCAGCTCCTGGGAAGCCAGTTCCAGGCCACGTGCTGCTTGGTCGCGGCGGGCTGTCACCTCGTTGAGTTCCTGCTGGCGCTGATTGTTTTGCTCCCGTGCGATGGAGATCTGCGCGGCCAGCTCGGCCCGATTCGACTCGAAGAGAATCTTTTCCCGCTCGGCGATCTCTGGTGAGGACCGAAGGACCTGAGGCGGTGGAACGAAGGCCTTGCCATGACTGAGCGCTTCCAGCCGCGCCGATTTGGCAAGAAGAGCGAGATATTGCGCCTCATTCTCCTTAAGGTTGGAAACGAACCGGGTCGGGTCGATCCGCAGCAACAAAGCGCCCGCGTCCACCTGCTGGCCTTCCTTGACCAGGATATCCTCCACGACGCCGCCGTCCACCGACTGAATGACCTGCAACTGCGACGACGGAATCACCTTGCCCTCGCCCTTCGTCACCTCGTCCACCTGGGCAACGGCGGCCCAAATCACCAAAATGACGACCGTCACGGCCGCGCCCCGCAGCAGTGCCCGGGCCCGCAAGGGCTCCTGCTGCAATCGGGCCCAATCCGCATCCACCGCCCAATCCAGCGCGTCATCCGGGGCCGGGGGGATCCAGCGGGCGAAGGCCCGATCCAACCATGGTCGCAGGCGCTCGGATAGTCGACCAGAAAGGCGGCCGGCGGACTCCGCGACGGCCACCGCTCCGGCAGGCAACTTCTCAGCCGGAATCATGCCGCCCTCCCGATCCGACCTTGGCGCAGGGCTTCCACCACCTGAGCCTTGGGACCGTCCGCCACGATGCGCCCCCCGTCGACGACGATGATGCGATCCACCAGATCCAGGAGCGACGTGCGGTGAGTAATCACAATCATGGTTTTGCCGACACCGTCGGCCGCGAGGCGGCGCTTGATCTCCTCCTCGCTGGAATGATCCATTGACCCCGTGGGCTCGTCCAGCAACAGTATCGGCGGATCATTGATCAGGGCCCGGGCAATCGCAACGCCCTGCCGTTGCCCGCCGGAAAGCGATTCGCCCCGCTCACCCACCGGCATGTCGAATCCCATCGGATGGGCATTGACGAACTCATCAATGGCGCCGACGCGGGCCGCCCGGAGGATCGCCGCGTCGTCGGGATGAGGCGCCGCGATGGTGAGGTTGTCCCGCAAGGACCCAAAGAAGAGCGTGATGTCCTGGGGGACATAGCCAATGGCCCGCCGCAACTCCGCTGGATCGAGTTGGCGCGAGTCGATACCATCGATCAGAACCGCCCCGCCGGTCGGCCGGTAAAGGCCGAGGATGAGCTTTTGCAGCGTCGTCTTGCCCGACCCGATCCGTCCCAGAATCGCCACTCGCTCACCGGCTTGGAGGCGCAGGCTCACGCCACGCAGGGCCTGAGTCTCCTGGCCGGGATACTGAAAAACCACATCTTTGAATTCGATGTCACCACGAAATCCGCAGCGGCTGACGAAGTTGGCGTCATCCGGACGCTCGACCGGCCGCTCCATGATGGTGTTGAGCGAGGTCAGTGCGGTGCTCGCATTGTGGTATTGCGTGAGTAGGCCAGTCACCTGCCCAATGGGCGCCATGGCCCGGCCGGCGAGCATGGTGCAGGCGATCAGCCCGCCCATCGACAGCATCCGCTCGCCGATGAGATAAACACCGACCACCACCACCAACACCGACACCAGTTGCTGGATGCTCGCCGAGCCATTCAAGGCAGAGGCCGAAAGCAGCCGGAGTTGAGCACTCACCCGCGCCAGAAAGGCCGCGCTCTTCTCCCAGCGCGCTTGCATTCGCCCCTCGGCGCCCAACGCCTTGAGGGATTCGAGCCCGACCAAACTTTCGATCAGCGTCGCGTTGCGCAGCGCGCCGGCCCGGTAGGTAGTCTCGGCGAGATCATGCATCTTGCCCTGCACCGCAAGGGCATAGAGCACTGCCACCGCCATGCCGAAAAGGATCGGAAAGACCAGCGGCCAGCTGATCCAGGCCACCACCACCAGGAACAACCCGGCAAAGGGGAGATCGACAAAGGCGGTCACCGTGGCGGAGGTAATGAAATCGCGGACCGTCTCGAATGAGCGCAGATTCGCCGCGAAAGATCCGGCCGAAACCGGCCGATCCTCCAGCCGTAGACCCAGGACCCGCTCCATGATGTAGGCGGAGAGACGTACGTCAACCCGATTTCCTGCCAGATCAAGGAAATAGCCCCGCATGGTACGCAGGGCAAAGTCCGCCGTGACAACCAGGACTACCCCCAGGGCGAGCATCCACAGAGTATCCGTGGCCTGATTGGGCACAACCCGGTCGTACACGTTCATCGTGAACAGGGGCAAAGCCAATGCGAGCAAATTGATGAGACACGCCGCCACCAGGACGTCCCGGTACAGCGGCCGATTTTCCTCAATCACACCCCAGAACCAGTGGCGCTGCCGGACCCGCCCCACCTCGGGCGCACGGGCATCGAAGCGAAACTGGGGACGAGCGAGGATGGCGCTCCCCGCGTAGCGGGCTGCCAGTTCATCGCGGGGAACCGCCGTTTCTGACTCTGGTAATTCCGGCCACACCACCCGGGCTTCTCCGCTTGCGGTCCACCCGAGCAAGACGCAGGCACTGCTATTTTTGAGGAGCAGGACCACTGGAAGCAACGACCGATTCAGCCCCTCCAGGGACCGGCGGACCACGTTGCTGGCAAATCCGGCCCGTTTGGCGGCACGGGCGAACAGACTGGGCGTCAGTCCCTCACCCTCCAAGGGGAGCCCGGCAACTGCCGCGTCGCGTCCAAGGGGGCATCCGTGGATGCGAGCCACCACCAGCAGACATTCAAGCAAGGCGTCCGACACCGCACCACGGTCGGTCTGCACCCCAGGGGGGGGCGTCAAATCAGTCATTCAAAGGCCATCCCGCATAGTCGAGAAGTCACCACCTCAGATGGGCTTGACTTCGGCCGGGCCCCTTTGGACTTTAGGGCCGCCGGCCTTCGGAGCGGATCATCGCACGAGACACCGGCGGGCGAGCACCCAGGCCAATCGCGCTCCGCAGCGCGCGGGCTGGGGTCAGGGCAGGCCGTCCTCCCGGGTGCGGACCAGCCACGGCCCGTAGCGCCAGACGAACAGCGCGAGGGCGAGACTGAAACACAGCCCAGAAGCGACCAGGGAGTAATGGGCCAGCCCGGAAGCGGGCACCGCCACCAAGCGCAGGCCAGCGGCGGAAATCATCAGCCAGTACGCGGTCACCATGGGCCGGGGCAACTCGAGGCGGCGGCCGGTGTGGCCCAGGGCCGTTCGGGTCATCATGCCAAGCGTCAGGATGCCGATACCGCCCACTGCGACCCCATGAACCGCTGCCGAAAGCAGCCATGGAAGATACCCGACGGCCAGCCCTACCGCACCAAGGCCCAGGGCGGTGAATCCGTAACCGACGTAGAGAATCCAAAGTAATGGAAGCCGCACCGCCTGGGGACGCCACCAGGACATAAGGCGATGGATATTGACCCCCATCCCCACCAAGCCAGCGATCACCGGCACCAGCCCATCAACCCCACCAGCAATGCACGCCCCCAGGATCAGGGGCCCGCCCAGCGCCAGACCCAAGACCCACCGTCCATGGCCCACCTGGGGCACCCCGAGGGCACGATGAGTGAAAAAGGGAATCACCCGCAAGCCAACGAAAAAGATGATCGTAGCCACCATCGTCAGCCCTACATGGAGAAACCGACGTGGATCGACGGGCACAGTGCCTGAAATCGCCAGAAAAAAACCCACCTCGGTCAGGCCAAACGTCACCAGCAAGACCGGCACGCCGACGTTGCGGCGATTCTTCGTTCGCAGAATTGGCTTCGCCACCGCAATGGCGGCGGCCAGATAGAAGGCCTGAGAAACGAGGCAGACGAGCACTGGCGAACCCAGGCTTGCGGTCGCCAGGATCCGCGCCCCCAGCCACAAACCTACCAGCCCCGCCAGCACTGCCCCCTGGATCGGCGGCTCACCGGTCCAATTGGCCACCGCGGTCAGCAAAAATCCCACGATGATGGCCCCGGTAAAACCCCAGATCATTTCGTGGGCATGCCAGTAGAAGCCGCCGAGACGTCCTCCGCCTACGCCGCCCAGCACCCAGGCCAGGATCGCGCAAGCCCCGTAAATGGCCGCCAACAAATATAGAGGCCGAAACCCCATCGAAAAGAACGGACGCCATCCCGGAACATTTGGCGTCAAGCGGGGGCGCGGCGGCTCCAGAATGACCAACGGGCTCATTTCGGTTTCCCCGCGTCAAGGCCTAAGACGGTGACAACAGCGCGTGTGAAGTGGCGGGCGATCATGACTTCCTCGGCGTATCGAATCGAGGGCGTCACTGGAGTGACGCGCCAAGGCGCCATGACACGCCATTCGCGGCGCAACGCCCATGATCTGGGTCAAGCCAGAAAACCATGTCCCTTCCAGCCCGCTCACTCGCAAAAGTCTGGACGACCCCTTCAAAGTTCTCCTGGCCGGGCGACCTCTGCCGCATGGCGCAGGGACCACCAGCCGAAGAGCGCGCCAACCAGGAATCCCGCCGCCAGATCAAGGAAGGCATGCTGCCGGGTGGCCAGGGTGGACCAGAGGATCAGGCCGCACTCCAGCCCGTTTGCCCAGCGAACCCAACCCGGCCCTCTCATCGCTCGAGCGAGCCGGTCGAGCCACATCGCGGCAAAGACCGCAGAGGCCACATGCAATGATGGGCAGGCGTTACCACTTGCATCCACGCCCCGGAGAAGTTCCATGCCCGCGTGGCCGTCCAGGTCGAGGGGAAACGCCGGGACCTGAGTGGGGAAGATCCAAAAAACCGCCAGACAACCCAGGCACAAAGCGCCGATCCAGCCAGCAAAGCGAAGAAGCGTGGGCAGACTCATCAGAAAAGCGGGGGGCAGCGAAACATAGACCCACAGCGACACATAGGGGACGAAAGCGGCGGGGGTGAATTGCACCCATTCATCCACGACAGTAAGGGGAACGGTCGCAGGCGGGCGGATCGGATTTCGCAGGACGACGAAATACCCCCAAAAAAACAGGCCCATGAACACCATGGTCCCCACCGCTTTCAGGATGGTGTGCTGACCCATACGACGAGCGATTTCGCCGTACCAGGGCCGCTCGGCGGGATCATTCACGAAAGTGGTGCCAGAAATGGAAGGCGCATTGGGCGCCATGGTAGCAAAAGCCCCGCGGAGAAAGGCCGCGCGGCAACCAAAGACCGGGCAAGGTTTTTGTTAACAACGGCCTTCGGCTAAAATCCACGCCTTATGGATTCCATCGGCCTGATTCGCCATTTTCTCCAGGACCGCCTCGGCGTCGAGGCGTCGCGAGTCCGCCCTGACACCGTTCTGGGCGAGATCGGCGTCGATTCCCTCATGCTTCTTGAACTCATGTTCGAGTTCGAGGATCGCTTCGGCATCAAGCTCTCGCAGGATATCAAATCCCCGGGCACCGTCGGCGGCCTCGCCGACCTGATGGACGGGCTCATCGGCGGCCCGAAGGCCTGAGCATGGTCCGGCGACGGGTTGCAATCACCGGCCTCGGCCTGGTCAGCCCCTACGGCGGTGATCTGGCCGACTTCTTTGCCAAGCTGCTGGCCGGGCAGTCCGCCGTACGCCACATGGTCACCGAAGACCGGCCGCGCGCCCTGTCCCTCCCGTTCGTCCTGTGTCCTCACTTCGACCCGGAGCAAAACCTTGGCCGGCCCTTGGCCTCGATGATGGATCGGTTTGCGCAGCTGGGCATGGCCGCAGCCTTCGCGGCTTGGGACGACGCCGGATTGTCCCGCCAGGCCACCGCCCCCCGGGACGACTGGGGTTGCATGTGGGGCACCGCCCTGGGTGGGACCCTGGCTTACGAGAAGGGCTACCGCGAACTGTGGCAAAACGGGCGGGACCGCCTGAGCCCGCTGGCGGTGATCCTTGGCATGAACAACGCCGCCAACGCGCACATTTCCATCCAGTTGGGCCTGGGTGGCGACAGCATTAGCCACACCGTCGCCTGCGCCTCCTCGGCGGTCGCCATCGGCGAGGCTTTCCGCCGGATCCGTAGCGGCGAGGCCACGGTGATGCTCACCGGCGGATCCGATGCGCCCCAGGCCTATGGCGTCGCCCGGGCCTGGGAAGCCCTGCGGGTCCTGGCCCCCGGCACCGCCGAAACCGCGTCAGGCGCCTGCCGGCCCTTCGGGGCCGACCGCCGGGGACTCGTTCTGGGGGAAGGCGCCGCAGCCATGGTTCTGGAGGATTGGGAACATGCCCAGGGCCGCGGAGCGAAGATCCTTGGTGAAGTTTCTGGCTACGGAACCAGCTGCGACCACAGCCATCTGGTTCGTCCCGATCCAGCCGGACAGGTTCGCGCCCTGCGCGCCGCCCTGGTCGATGCCGGGCTGGATGTGGATGACATCGATTACATCAATGCCCACGGCACGGCCACCGCCGAGGGAGATCCCGCGGAAATCGCCGCCCTGAAGACCACCTTTGGCGACCGGGCCCCCCGCCTCTCTGTCAGCGCCACCAAATCCCTCCACGGCCACCTCCTCGGTGCCGCCGGCGCCATCGAGGCTGTCGTCACGGTGTTGGCACTGCGCCAGGGTGCGCTTCCGGCCACCGCAAACCTGGCGGGAAACATCGACCCAGCCTGTGAGGGCGTCGATCACGTGACCGAAAGTCGCCAGGGCCTGGACCTCCGGGCCGCCCTCTCCAATTCCTTCGCCTTCGGGGGCAGCAACGCCGTGCTCGCCTTCCGGCGCACCGCCTCCTGACCCAACGTTTCCGGACACCCCGTCATGACCTCCAACACCTCCCCCGAAGCCGTCAGCCTCCTGATGCCCGAAGTTGCCGGCCTGATCGTCGAAGCCTTGAACCTGGACATGGCGCCGGAGGACATCGAGCCCGATGCCCCGTTGTTCGGTGACGGCCTCGGCCTCGACTCCATTGACGTCCTGGAGGTCGCCCTCGTGATCTCCAAGCGCTACGGATTCCAATTGCGCTCCGACAGTGAAGACAACGTCCGCATTTTCAGTTCGCTCCGGGCCCTGAGCGCCCATATCGTGGCGCAACGAACGCAATGACCGCTTCGTTCGGCGGCGCAGCCCGCCTCGTACTTGCCGGGCTCCTGGCCCTGATCTGGGCGGTGGCGGCCCACCTGGGCAGCAGCGGGCGGGGCGATCCCGACGTGAATGCGATCCTCGCCCTGGCGCCAATCCTGGGCTCGTTGATGGCACTCGCGATTCGCGGCCCCGGAAGGATTTGGGCTTTCCTCGCCCTGCTGGCCGCCGCGGCCGCCCTCGTGATGACCTGGCAGGCGGTCCGTGCCAACGTGGCGTTTTTGTATTTCCTGCAGAATTTCGGCGTCAATATCGCTCTGGCCGTCCTGTTTGGACGCACCCTCTCCGGTCCTGGGGAACCCCTCGTGACCCACCTCGCCCGCAGCATTGAAGGCCCCCACCTCTCTGCGCGCAAACTTCGCTACACCCGCCAGGTCACCCAGGCCTGGACCGTGTTCTTCCTGGCCAATGCGGCCCTTTCCGCGGTCCTGTTCGCCACGGTCTCGGCAGCAGCTTGGTCGATCTACGCAAACCTTCTCGGCGGGCCGCTGGTGCTGGCCATGTTCATTGCCGAACATCTCTGGCGCCGACGCGTCCTCCCGCCCGCCGAACGTCCCAGCCTCGCCACGGTCATTCGGGCCTGGCGCCAGCATCGCTCGACCCCGGCCGCATGACCGTTCAGCCCCTGATCACCGCCCTGGGCCTCGACGACGTGGTGGCCTGGTTGCCCGATGGCCCCAGGCGAGTCCGCGACCTGCTCGCCGACGCCCGGAGTCTCGCGACGCAGCTTCCGCAGGGGGGCTACCTGCTCAATGTGTGCCAGGACCGCTATCGTTTTGCGGTCGGCTTCTGCGCCGGACTGCTGTCCGGCCGGGTGAGCCTCCAGCCGGCTTCCCAATCGGTGGAGACCCTTTCCCGCGTCATTGACGAGTTCCCCGATTTGATCTGCCTGCGGGATGCGCCCTTCGAAGCGGGTGGCATCCCGACGATGGACTTCCCCTCTTTGGCCGATGCTGACCCCGCCGCGGTCACCTCCATTCCGGCGATTGCGGAGGACCGCCTGGCGGCCATCCTCTTTACCTCCGGGTCCACCGGCCTCCCCCAGGCCCATCGCAAGCATTGGGGCAAGCTGGTACGCAACGGCGCCGCCGAGGCGCGCCGGCTCGGGTTTGTCGGCCATCACCATGCCATCGTGGGCACGGTCCCCGTCCAGCACAGCTACGGTTTTGAGTCCACCTTCCTCCTTACGCTCCACGGCGGCAGTCCCTTCTGGGCCGGCAAACCCTTCTACCCCCAGGATGTAGCCGCTGCGCTGGCGGCCGTGCCCAGCCCTCGCCTCCTGGTTACGACACCCTTTCACCTCGCCAATCTGATGGCCTCGGGGATTGACCTCCCGCCCGTCGCAATGATCCTGTCGGCCACGGCGCCCCTGTCCCGGGAATTGGCCCAGTCGGTGGAGGAGCGCTACGGGGCGCCGGTGCACGAGATCTACGGTGCCACCGAATGTGGCCAACTCGCCTCGCGACGCACCACCAACGGTGAGGTATGGAGCCTCCTGGAGGGCGTCCGCCTGCTCCAGGACGGCGACGAGACCCGCGCCGAGGACGGCCATGTCGAAGTCCCGGTGCGCCTGGGCGATCGAATCGAGCTCCTGGGACACGATCGCTTCCTCCTCCTCGGGCGGGAGGCCGATCTCGTCAACCTGGCGGGAAAGCGGACCTCACTGGCCTACCTCAACCACCAGGTTGGCGCCATCCCCGGCGTCCGGGACGCGGCCTTTTTCCTGCCGCCGGAGCAGGGCCATGGCATGACCCGCCTGTGCGCCTTCGTCGTCGCACCAGGACTGGACGTCGCCACCCTCCAGGCCGAACTGCGCCGCCGCCTCGATCCCATTTTCCTGCCGCGGCCCCTGGTTCTGGTGGAATCCCTGCCCCGCAACACCACCGGCAAGCTTCCCCGCCAGGCCCTTGAAACGCTGTACGCTGACAAGGTGACCCATGAGCATTGAGTTCGTCTGGCCGGTTCCTGCCGACTTGCCCGCCTTTGCCGGTCATTTCCCTGGTCAGCCCATCGTCCCCGGCGTGGTGATCCTCGATCGGGCTTTGGGTTACGTGGCTTCCTGGGTGCCTGCCCCTCCGGCAAGCTGGCAGATCGCCCAGGCCAAGTTCCTGGCCCCGGCCGGGCCCGGTGACACGCTGCGCTTCCGCCTGGAGCGCCGGACCAGCGGGGCCATCGCCTTCCAGGTGGAAGGACGAGGAGGACTGGTGGCCACCGGCAATTTGGTTCCTGAGGCCTCATGACCGCCGGGGCGGGCGCCCCCGCCTGGATGCGGGAGGCCGAGCGCAGCCACCTCCCGATCCTGCGCCTGATGGTGTGGCTCTCCCTGCGCCTGGGACGCGGGGCCACCCGCTGGCTGGTGGCAGGCATCGCGCTCTATTTCACCCTGTTCTCCCCCCGCTCCCGAGCCGCCAGCCGAGCCTATCTTCACCAGGTCGGGGCCGCCACGGGATGGCGTGCGACATTCCGCCACTTCTTCGCCTTCGCCAGCACGATTCACGATCGCATCTACCTTCTCAACGGGCGATTTGACCTCTTTAATATCGAAGTCCATGGCACCGAGGCACTCCACGCCACCCTGTCCAGCCAGCCCGGCCTATTGCTCATGGGGGGCCATCTGGGGAGTTTCGAGGTCCTCCGCTCGGTGGGTCGCGGCCACGCGCAGCTTCCCGTGGCCATGCTCATGTACGCTGACAATGCCCGCAAGATCAACACGATTCTGGAAACCATCAATCCCTCGGCCAGCGCTGACATCATTCCCCTCGGCCAGATCAGGTCGATGCTCGAGGCGCGGGATCGGCTGGAGCAGGGCACCTTGGTGGGCATGCTGGCCGACCGCGGTCTCGGCGGCGACAGCACCCGCATCACCGACTTTCTCGGCCGACCGGCGGCTTTTCCCCTCGGCCCCTGGCGGGTGGCAGCCATGTTGCGCCGACCCGTATTTTTCATGACCGGCCTTTATCTCGGCGGAAACCGCTACCGGATCCACCTGGAGCCCCTGGCGGATTTTTCCGCTGTCGAGCGTGGCGAGCGGGAGAACGCCATAGCCGCCGCCGTGGATCGATACGCTGATCGGCTCGCCCATTTCTGCCGGATCGCGCCCAACAACTGGTTCAATTTCTTTGATTTCTGGCAGTCATGAAACGACTCGGCGCCGTCCTGGCCCTCACCCTTTGCGCCCTTGCCGCCCCCGTGAAGGCCGGCTTCGACCTCAATCAGCTGATGGCCGATCTGGCCCGGCACCCGGGGGGGCGGGCCACCTTCACCGAGCGGAAATATCTGGCCGTGCTGGACAAGCCAGTGGTCTCCAGCGGCGAAATGCGCTTCACCCCCCCTGGGCGCATGGAAAAGCGCACCATTTCACCCCGTTCGGAGACCCTGGTGCTCGATCAGGACGTCTTGACGATGGAGCGCGACAAGCGCCGGCTGAGCATCCGCCTCGATGCGCAGCCCGAGGCCCTGGCCTTCGTGGATAGCCTGCGCGCCCTGCTCGGCGGCGATCGCGTCACCCTTGAACGCAGCTACGCCCTCCAACTGGTGGGCGATGCCCAACGGTGGGTGCTCCACCTCCTGCCCAGCGACCAGCGGATCGCTGCCCTGGTCCTGCGCATCACGGTGAGTGGCCAGGCCAATCAGGTGAGGAGCATCGAGTACCTCCAGGCCGATGGGGACCGGATCGTCCTCGACCTCCAGCCCGTCGCCGGCTCATGACCCGGTTAGTCCCGCGTCCGGTGCTCCTTTGGATTCTCGCCCTGCTGGCGGGACTTGCCATCGCCTGGCACAGCCGCTTCAACGCCGACATGTCTTTCGTCCTCCCTCTCCACCCGACGCCGAGCCAGGAGGTGATGATCCGTCAGATCAAGGAGGGCGTCGTGTCCCGCCTGCTCATGGTTGGGATAGGCGGAGGCGACGCGGACCAGCGGGCCCAGGCTTCCCGTGACTTGCGGGCGCGGCTGGTCGCCTCCGGCGCCTTCACGTCAGTCCAGAATGGCGAGGCCGGTAGCCAGGACGCCGACCGCGAATACCTGTTTCGCAACCGCTACCTGCTAAGCCCCGCCGTGACCCCTGCCCGCTTCACGGTCGAGGGGCTGCGCGAAAGCATCGGCGCCAGCATCGACCTTCTGGCCTCCCCAGCCGGGATGATGCTCAAGCGCAGCCTCCCCCAGGACCCGACGGGCGAGCTCTGGGCCCAGATCAGCGCCCTTGATCCCACCAGCGAACCGCCCAGCCGGGCAGGCGTGTGGGCCTCCCGGGATGGCGGGAGGGCGCTTCTGGTGCTGCAGACGAAGGCCCTGGGCTCGGACACCGATGGTCAGGAGCAGGCCCTGGCCACCCTAGACGCCCAGTTCGAACAAGTCCGTCAGACCCCGGGTCTGACCGCGCTGACCCTGGAAGTGGCGGGCCCGGGGCGATTCGCGGTCAAAGCCCGTGACACCATCCGCGAAGAGGTGAGTCGGCTCTCAATCCTCAGCACCGTCGCGATTGTCGTGGTGCTGGCCTTCGTTTATCGCTCGCCCCGCCTGGTCTTCCTTGGTCTTCTGCCGGTGGCCAGCGGCGCCCTGGCCGGGGTCGTAGCGGTAAGCCTGATCTTCGGCACGGTTTTCGGCATCACCATCGGCTTTGGTGCCGCCCTCATCGGCGAGGCGGTGGACTACTCCATCTACTACTTCCTTCAGTCAGGGCGGGTGGGCGCAGAGGCATGGCGGACCCGCTTTTGGCCCACGGTCCGCCTGGGCGTGCTGACTTCCCTCGCCGGCTTCGGCGCCCTGCTCTTTTCCGGCTTCCCCGGGCTGGCCCAACTCGGGCTGTACGCCATGAGCGGCGTGCTCACCGCCGCCCTCGTCACCCGCTTTGTGCTGCCGGTGCTAGCGGGACCCGTCCCGGCAGTGCGGGACCTGACCGGTCCGGGAATCCGCCTCGCCGCCATGGGCCAGGCCCTCCGGCGCGGACGCTGGGCCGCCCTCGTGCTCGCGGTCCTCGCCCTGACTCACCTGGCCATCCACCGCGGGGATCTCTGGCAGGCCAACATTTCCGCCCTCAGCAGCGTGGACCCCGCCGATCTGGCCGTGGACCAGGCCCTGCGGGCCGACATCGGCGCCCCGGACGCCCGTTATATGGTGGTGGTGCAGGGCATCAACCAGGAAGCGGCCCTCCAGGCGGCGGAAGCAGCCGGGGCGCGGCTTGATCGTCTGGTGGAAAGCGGTCGTCTGGGCGGTTATGACAGCCCGGCCCGCTTCCTGCCCAGCCAGGCCCTTCAACGCCAACGTCAGGCGGCCCTGCCGGAGCCCGCCGACCTGGCGCGACGGCTGGCTGTGGCCCAGGCAGACTCCCCCCTGCCGGCGAATCGGCTGGCCCCGTTTCTCGCCGATATCGCGGCCGCCCGGGCCCAACCCCTGATTGGTCGCGACCAGCTCGACGGAACTCAGCTCGCCCTGGCGACGGACGCCCTCATGGAACGTCATCCCGCGGGTTGGGGGGTACTGCTCCCCTTGCGGCCTGCCGGCGGCGATGGGGAGATCGATACCGACGCGGTCCGCGCAGCCCTGGTGGGGACCGGGGCGTTGTTCATCGACCTCAAGGGCGAACTGAATCACCTCTACGCCAGTTATCTGGGCGAGGCCCTCGTCCTGGCCCTGGCGGGGGTGGCCGCCATCGTTGCACTGCTCGCCGCCACCCTTCGCTCCCTGCCCCGCCTGGTGGCCGTCATCGGGCCCTTGGGCCTGGCGGTGGTCCTGGTCATGGCCGGCTTGCATGCGCTAGGCCAACCCCTCCATCTGCTGCACCTGGTGGGCTTCCTCCTCATCGTCGCGGTGGGGTCGAACTACGCCCTCTTCTTCGAGCGTTCAGCTGACTCGGCCGGGATCGACCCCA
The DNA here is from genome assembly GCA_016791025.1 of Zoogloeaceae bacterium. Classification (GTDB taxonomy): domain Bacteria; phylum Pseudomonadota; class Gammaproteobacteria; order Burkholderiales; family Rhodocyclaceae; genus JAEUNX01. Next base: position 38,383 of record JAEUNX010000082.1, read on the forward strand.
CGACCCTGACCTCCATGGTGGTGGCAAACATCACGACGGTGATCGGTTTCGGCGTGCTGGGTCTGTCATCGGTTCCGGTGCTCCACGCGGTGGGGGTGACCGTGGGACCGGGTGCAGCTTTGGTACTGGTGCTGTCCGCTGCGTTTCTCACCCGCCGGGCCGCCCCGGCCTGAGAGCCGCCCCACCCTCCCCCACACCCCATGCCGCGCTCCTGGTCCCCCTCCCCCGTCCTCCAGGCCACCTTCGCCCTCCACGGCCTCACTGCCGTGGGGCTGGCGATCGCCCCGGGACTGTGGCCCTGGGGACTGGGGGCGCTGGCAGCCAATCACGTGCTGCTCACTACGGCCGGCCTCCTGCCCCGCTCGCGAATCCTGGGTTCTAACCTGACTCGCCTGCCGCCCGCGGCCGCGGCACGTCGTCAGATCGCGCTCACCATCGACGATGGCCCTGACCCGGAAGTAACGCCCCGGGTGCTGGATCTTCTGGACGCGGCAGGGGCCAAAGCAAGCTTCTTTTGCATCGGCCACCGGGCCCGCGCTTTTCCGGCCCTGTGCCGGGAGATCGCCGCGCGGGGGCATCGGGTCGAAAATCACGGCGACGCCCATTCCAACGCCTTCTCACTGTTCGGCCCGGCCAGGATGCGGGCGGACATCCAGCGGGCCCAGGAGACCCTCACGGACCTCGCCGGCCAATCGCCGCGCTTTTTTCGCGCGACTGCCGGGCTGCGCAACCCCTTCCTCGATCCGGTGCTGGCCTCCCTGGATCTGCGCCTCGCGGCCTGGACCCGGCGCGGTTACGACACGCGCTGCCCCGACTCCGAAGTGGTGCGACACCGCCTGGTCCGCAATCTGGCCCCGGGTGACATCCTCCTCGCCCACGATGGTCACGCAGCGCGAACGGCCGATGGCACCCCGGTCATTCTCGCCGTGCTGCCGCCCCTTCTGGTCCACCTCCGCGCCGCTGGCCTGGCGCCGGTGACCTTGGTCGAGGCCTGTGCCGACGACCTGACGTCTGCCCCGACGCCATGAGCATTCCCCTGGGTGACCTCCCCCTGTTCGTCTTGGGCAGCGCCGCCCTCGCCTGGGTGTCGCGCAAGCCGCTACGCCAACCGGGTTCCCATGGCTTCTGGCGTTTTTTCGCTTGGGAAGCCATCCTCGCCCTGAGCGTGCTCAATCGCGATCCCGTGGGTCCGCAATTCTTCTCGGAAACTTTGCTTCAGTTCAGCTTGGTGCCGGCGGGCCTGGGATTGTTGGCCCTGGTCAGGCAGGGCCGCACCAGCCCCGAGCGGCCCGACGCGGCCCTTCTGCCCTTCGAACGGACCACCCAGCTCGTCACCCAGGGCATCTACCGCCACATCCGCCACCCCATGTACGCCGCGCTGCTGGGGCTCACCTGGGGCATGTGCCTGCGGGCCCCCAGCAGCGTGGGCATCGGACTGGCCACCTTGGCAAGCTACCTGCTGCTGTGCACGGCCCGGGCGGAGGAGAGGGAGTGCATCGCCTATTTTGGCCAGCCCTACCGGGACTACATGAAGCGGTCATGGCGCTTCGTGCCCTGGATCTATTGAAGCGGCAGGGGACCGGGTGGGGATGATCTGGCTCAGCGTTTGCTAGAATTCTGCCCATTTCCCCCCGCGCCCACATCGTGACGCCCATTCAGATTTCTGCCTACACCGCCACAACCTGTCTGGGCCGCGGCCTCGCCGCGACCCAGTCCGCCATCGCCCATGGCATCGGTGGGCTTGCGCCTTGCCACTTCGAAACCGTCCGCCTCGACACCTGGATCGGGGAAGTGCCTGGCGTCGATGACCAGGGGCTGCCGAGTTCGTTGAAGGCGTACGACTGCCGAAATAATCGGCTCACCCTGATGGGGCTGGAGACCGACGGATTCGCCGACCAGGTGCGGAACACCGCGGCCCGCCTGGGCCGGGACCGGGTTGGGGTCTTTCTCGGGACCAGCACCTCCGGAATCCTCCAGACTGAGCTGGCCTACCGCCGGCGCGACGCGGCCACCGGAGCCCTGCCACCCGACTTCTCCTATCGCGGCAGCCACAATTCCTTCAGCCTTACTGAATTCACCCGCCGCTATTTCGGATTGGAAGGCATGGCGATGACGGTTTCCACCGCCTGCTCTTCCAGCGCCAAGGTGTTCGCGGCCGCATCCCGGCAGCTCGCCCTGGGCACCATCGACGCCGCCGTTGTCGGTGGTGTGGATAGCCTGTGCCTGACGACGCTCTACGGCTTCGCCTCGCTCCAGCTGACTTCGGCGCGCCCCTGCCGACCCTATGACCTTCATCGGGACGGGATTTCGATCGCCGAGGGCGCCGCCTTTGCGCTCCTGGAGCGTGCCGACACCCCTGATTCGGGGACGATCCTCCTCCTTGGCGCGGGCGAGTCCAGCGACGCCTACCACATGTCCGCCCCCCACCCCGAGGGCCTGGGTGCGCGCCTAGCCATGGAAGGTGCGCTCCGGGCGGCGGCCTTGGTCCCCCGGGACATCGACTATATCAACCTCCACGGCACCGCGACCCCTGCCAACGATGCCGCCGAGGGCAAGGCGGTGGCGGCCCTGTTCGGCGCCGCTACGCCCTGCAGTTCAACCAAGGGTGCCACCGGCCATACCCTCGGCGCCGCCGGCGCTGTGGAGGCCGTGATCTGCGCCCTCGCACTGGACGGACGCTTCCTGCCGGGCAGTCCCGGCACCGAGGCGGTGGATCCGGCCCTTGGCCTCGATTACGTCCAGCAGACTCGCGCCGCTAAGCCGCGCCGGGCCCTGTCGAACTCCTTTGGGTTCGGCGGCAGCAACTGCAGCCTGATCTTCGGGGTGGCCGCATGAGCCCCACCCTATCCGCCTGGATTGACGGAGTTGGCTTTCTCGCGCCGGGGCTTCCCGATTGGTCGGTCGCCCAGGCCGTTCTGCGCGGCGAATTTCCCTATGTCGCTGCAGCCTCGCTTCTTCCCGCCCCCGCGGTCCTCCCCCCCGCAGAGCGTCGCCGGGCGAGCCGCGTCGTCAAGCTCACCCTGGCCGTGGGCCTCGAGGCCGCCGCAGCGGCGGGCGCCGATCCCGCCCAACTCGCCACGGTGTTCACCGCATCCGGTGCCGATGGGCACAATTGCCATGCCCTTTGCGAGCAACTGGCCGGTGACGATCGCCAGATTTCGCCCACGCGCTTCCACAATTCGGTTCATAACGCGCCGGCGGGCTATTGGGGCATTGCCACCGGCTCCATGGCACCGACCCAGGTCCTGTGCGCCTTCGACGGGAGTTTCGGCGCCGGTCTCCTCGACGCCCTTGGCCAGGTCGTGGCTGATCAACAGACCACCCTCCTCATCGCCTATGACAGTGAATACCCACCACCGCTCTTCGCAACCCGCCCGCTGCCCGATGTCGCCGCGGTGGCACTGCTGCTGAGCCCCCGCGCCGGAGAGGGGAGCCTGGCCCGCATTACGGTCGGCCCAACCGGGGATACTCCCCAGAGCCTGGCCGATCCAGCGCTGGAGGGCCTGCGGCTGGCGCTCCCAGCCCTGCGGGCCCTGCCCCTGCTGCAGAACCTCGCCCGGCGGGACTCTGGCTCGGTGGTGCTGGAATTTCTTGCGCCACTCCACCTCGAGGTCGCCGTCGAGCCATGCTAGACCGGAGCTGGATTGCCGCCCACATTCCCCACCAGGGCGCCATGTGTCTCCTGGACGAGGTGATGGAGTGGTCCGACGCGGCGATCCTCTGCCGAACGATGAGCCACCTCAACGCCGACCATCCCCTTCGAGAAGGCGATCGTCTCGGTGCGGCCCACGGCATCGAGTATGCGGCCCAGGCCATGGCGATTCACGGCGCCCTCCTGGCCGATTGTGACGGTCCACCCCGACAGGGCTATCTCACCAGTGTCCGGGGGGTTCGGCTCCATGTCCCCCGTCTGGACGATGGGCCCGGAGCGCTTTGGGTCCGGGCGGAACGACTGACCGGGGATGCCAATCATGTGATGTATTCCTTCTCGGTGGAGCAGGCGGGTCGCTGCCTGGTCGAAGGGCGTGCCTCGGTCGTCCTCGACGCCTCTGCCCTACGGGGTGCAACCCCATGAAGCGGGCCCTCGTCACCGGTGGGAGCGGAGGTATCGGCGCGGCGATCTGTCGCCGGCTTGCCGCCGATGGGCACCACGTCATCGTCCACGGAAGCCGTCCCGGCGGTCTCGCCGAAGAGATCGCCCAGGATTTGCGCGCCGTTCACCTGCAGGCCGAAGCGGTGGCCTTCGACGTGGCCGACCGGGCCGCAACCGCCACGGCTCTCGCGGCGATTCTCGCCGCCGGTCCGGTGCAGATTCTGGTGAACAACGCCGGGGTCCATGACGACGCCGTGTTCCCTGGCATGACCGGCGCCCAGTGGGACCGTGTGATGAACGTGTCTCTCGACGGCTTTTACAACGTCACCCAGCCCCTCTCCCTCCCGATGCTGCGCACCCGCTGGGGCCGCATCGTCACGATTTCTTCCGTGGCCGGTCTGACTGGGAACCGGGGCCAGGTGAATTACGCCGCTGCCAAGGGGGCCCTCCACGCGGCGACCAAATCCCTCGCCCTGGAACTGGCCAGCCGTGGAGTCACCGTCAATGCGGTGGCGCCCGGCATCATCGACACCGCCATGAGCGGCGAAGCGTTCGACGAAGCCACCATTAAGCGCATTGTCCCCATGGGGCGGGCCGGACGCCCGGAGGAAGTGGCCGATCTGGTGGGATTTCTGGTGTCCGATCAAGCCGCTTACATCTCCGGACAGATCCTCTCCATCAACGGCGCGATGGTCTGATCCACCTCAGGCGGGGCGGTGGATGAGATGGGCCAGACGCCCGAGGCGGCCCGACACCATCGGGACCGTGAGCATCGTGCTTGCCACCGCCATCAGCAGCAGGGCGGTGAAGCTGTCCCGGGTAATGATTGCCTTGTCGAGGAGAACATTGGCAAAGATGATCATGATCAGGGCCTTGGTCTGAAGTAGCCAGCCAATGAGACCAGCCTCCCCAGGACCCCAACCCAGGATCCGCCCTGCGATGGCCACCCCAGCGAGCTTGCCTGCCACCGACGCGGCGAGAAGCAATGCTGCAGCCAGGAACACCGTCTCCCCGCCAAGGCTCCAATGGGTCCGCAGTCCGGTGGACAGAAAGAACACCGGCATCATGACCATCAGCACGTGGTGACGGAGGCGGTCCATGTCCTCCTGACGAAACCAGGTCGCCTCGACCACCGTTCCGGCGAGGAAAGCACCAACCATGAAATGCAGACCCGACCAATCGGCACCAAAGGCGCACACCAGCAACCAGATCAGCGCGACATGCCAACGATCGGGCTCGGACAGGCGGGCCATGATCCGGCGGAAGCCCCAGGCTACCAGCGCAAAAGCCACAAGAAATGCCACCTGCCGGCCCACCCGCTCCCAGTCGAGCAGAATCAGGGCGAGCACGCCCCAGATGGCAATGTCATCGAGGCTGGCATAGCGCAAGATCCGCTGCCCGATGGGCTGGCGCAGGATCGCGAGCTTCTCCATGAACAGGATCAGGATCGGCAGGGCGGTCACCGCACAGGCCATCCCCACCCCGGCGACGAACTGCCACGGCTCGGCCGTCGGACCCATCCAGCCGGGATTGCGACCGAACAGCCAGGCCACGGCACACCCCAGCGCGAGGGGCGTCCCGAGGGCCAGCGCGGCGGTAAGCAAGCTCTCACGCCGATGGCGCCAGGCCTTGGCCAGATCCAGCTCCACCCCGGCGATCATGACAAAGAGCATCACCGCCCACCAGGCGACCCCGTTCAGCGCCTGAATGACCTGGGGCGTAAAAACGAAACCATAGCCCTCTGGCCACCAGCGCCCAAGGACTCCGGGTCCGAGGAGAATGCCGGCCACGATTTGGACCACGACCAGGGGCGCCCAGCGATCGGTACGGCCCAACCGCCACACCAGCCAGGGCAACGTGAAAACGATGCCCAGTGCGAGCAGGTAGACCTCGGTGCTGTTCATAAAAACCGCCTTGCCAGCAATACCGGTAGCCGCAACAGAAAGCCCAGGAAGAGCCGGGTATGCATCCAGGTCAGCAGGGTGTTGTCCCGCAGGTAGCGAAAGTGGGAGACGCCCCCCTCCTCCGCCGACAAATAGCGGACTGGGGCCTCCAGATTAACCGGTCGCACGCCGGCCCAACACAACCGGACCACCGCCTCGGGATCAAAATCGAAGCGCCGCATGAAGCGGGTCGACGCCATGATCCGGCGTAACGGCGCGATGGGATAGACCCGAAAGCCATAAAGGGAATCGCCAACCCCCATCCAAAGGGTTTCCAGGTTGGCCCAGGCATTCGAAACCTTGCGCCCATTGACGCGCAGCGAGGGCGCCTCCGGGCCGAAAACCGGCCTGCCAAGGATCATCACCTCAGGCCGGGCCTGGGAAGCTGCCATGAACGCCGGGATCTGCTCGGCCGGATGTTGGCCGTCGGAATCCATGGTGAGGGCGTGGGTGAATCCCTCGGCAGCGGCCAGGGCGAGCCCTTCCAGGACGGCCCCGCCCTTGCCCCGGTTGGATTCCAAAACGATTACCCTGAGGCCTGGATCATGTTGGGCCATAGCGCGGAGCATTTCCGGGCTGCCGTCGGTGCTTCCGTCGGTCACCACCCAGACCGGGTCCCAGTGGGCCCGGGCCAAGGCCACGGTATCCAGCACCCGGGCACCGGGGTTGTAGCTGGGGATGAGAACCAGATGGGTAGCGGATCGGACCGGCAAGGCGAGCTCTCAGGCGGGGATGCCCTGGGGCGTGGTGGACAAGGAGTCGCGGAAGCTCGACTCGAGGTCCCGGGCGAAAGTAGCCAGATCGGTAGGCGGATTGAAGCGCCGTCCCAAACGCAGGCTGAAGGTGAGTGGAAGCTGCGGCCGGCGGAAGAGCGGCCAATCCCGGCCGAGATAGGGCGTCGAACAGGCGATGAGCACCGTCTGGATCGGGACGCCGGCCCGGGCCGAGATCAGACCGACACTGGGCAGACAGCGATCCACAGGAAATCGCCGGGTTCGGGAGCCTTCCGGGAAGATCAGCAAATGCGCGCCCTGGGTCAGGTTGTCCCGGGCATCGAGGATCATCTTGAGGGGCGCATCGTTACGGATGTAGCGGGCGAGGCGCGCGGCGGCGCCGAAAAGGATGTTGTCCATCAGACTTGCCTTCATCACGCAGACCGCCTCGGGCAAGCGGGAGACGATCATCACCGCATCAAGCAATGACGGGTGATTGGCCGCCACGATGAGCGGATGCTCCTCTCGCAAGGCATCCAGAGCGGCTAAGTCGAAGCGGCAAAGGCACAGCCGCTCCAGGAGCCAGAGATAGACCCGAAAGCCAAGGGCGATGGCCCGGCGGCCGAGGGGCTGGGCGATCCGTTGCGGAACGGTGAGGTGGATGAGCAGTGAAATTGGCATCCAGATCAGGCACAGGACCGCGAGCAGCCCCAGACCCAGGCCCATGGCCAGGATTTCATAGGCCGGCCACCAAGGCGGCACAGCGCGACGCGGCTCAGTCATCGACCCGAACACGAACCGACGACTCACGAAAGATCCAGGATACGGCGACCCCCCCGGAGAAATTGTCGCTGCGCTTGACGAGGGGACTGTCCTCGAAAACGGCTCCGGCGAGATTGTCATAACGGGCAAAGGCGCCCACCCACAGGCCAGGAAAGCGCTTCGAGACCGCCGCCAGATACTGCATGCCGCCGAACCCCGCGCGGGCGGAGTAAGCGGGCCGATCGGCACGAGCAAAACGCGGAGCTACTTCGTAAAAGTAGGCATGCTGGCGGCGGTCGCCGAATACCGGTCCGGCCTGGAGACCCAGATTCCAACCCGCAAGGCCGGGAAGATCGGTAACGTCCAGATTGAATCGCGGATGGACCACCCAACCAATGTCCTGGGGCGGCCCCTCCAGGGTGAAGGCGGCCCGGGCGGGAACCAGGAGCTTCAGGCTACGCGCACGACTGGCCGATCGCCAAAGGGTGAGATCGATCTCGGGGCCGAGTTCGAAGGTCGCCTTGAGGTCGGCCATACCAGCCCGGGCCCGGGCATCGTCGCTCGCCACTGGGGGAGACAAGGCGGCCGATATAGTGAATTCGAGGCGATCGGAATCGAATACCTCGCCCCGGACCCCATGCCGATCCGCCTTGAGAATTTCCCCATGGTAGGTGAAGTAGGGAACGGGTAGGAGAAACTGGTTTTGCTCGTCCGACCCCCGATAGGCGGGGAAGCTCAGCGCCCCCACGCCGGCCCCTAACTCCCACAAAGGCTGATCGCCCGCAGCCCCCGCTTCGGTGCCACCGCCAAACAGCAGCGCCAAACCCAGGAATCCCACCGGGACCTTCGTGATCATCATGGTCGCGCCTCCCTGAACCCCACCGCTTCAACCTCGAGCAATAACTCGGAACGACAAACATCTGCCTGAAGAAAGATCGCCGGAGCCACCGCGCCGACGCGGCTGCGAAGGACATCGCATACCTGTGCGTAATCTCCGGGGTGACGGACATAGACGCGATAGGTGAGCTCCGACAGCCCAAAGCCCGCGTCGGGGCTAATCTCCGCCGCGCGGGCGAGCAGCGCCTCGATGTTGTCGAGGGACTCATGGCATTGCCGGGCCGCATCCCCGGTATGCAGCGTGGCGTGGCCGACAATGCTGGCCGTGCCCGAAATAAAAAGCACCGCCTGTCGATCCAGGCGCACCAGGCCGGCGCGGGAAAACGTCGGACTTGCGGGGCCGTATTCCGGTGGATAGTCATAGGCGCTGATCTGGCGGGGATTTTCGATCGCAAGCAGGGGCTGGAATCCCGCCAGGAAGGCTACCGACACCGGCCCCCCTGCCAGGCCCAGGGCACTGGCCGCTGGCACAGCCCCCCGCACAGCCCGTCCGGCCGCCATAAAGGCATGCTGCCGTCCCTGATTGAACTGACGATAGCGTTCCAACCCGTCCGTTTCGCGGTTGATGTCGGCAAGAAAATTCCAGACTCGCCAAAGATGGGGTATCCCCTGGCTCGCAGCCAACGCGAAGACCTTTTCATAGGCCACCCGCCCCGCCGCCTGAAGGGTGGTCTCGTCGGCACCTCGGAGCGCCACCGCCTCGGGCACCTCGACCACCGCAAACAGGACGCCACCCTGGCGCGCCCAAGACACCCCATGACCAGTCCCGGTTTCAACGGGTCCGTCACTACGCCACATCTCGAAAAGCGCCGCGGAAGATGCGCCCAGAAGCGGCGCCACCACACGCTGGACCGGTAGTGGCACAGAATCCGGCCCGACGTCAGACCCGAGCCGAACGGCTCCCAACCCAGCCATCCCAGGGGGACGGTCCTCCCCGCCAGCCGCAAGAATGTCGAGTCGCAAGCTCACTAGGCGTTGTACAAAGCCGCGTCGTCGACCTTGCGGATGTTCAAGCGCCGGCGCCGCCACCCTTGGAGAGCCCGGCGGGGCTGGACGATATTGGCGACGTAGTAAATCGTCTTGAAGATCCGCAATGACCGCCAGATCGGTGTCGAACCGAATATGTCCCCAGCCAATACGGAAAGCAATGCCTCCTTCACCCGGAAGATGTTCTTCGGGTCCATGAAGAACTCCCGCATGATGGGATTGGTGACCCGATAGATGAACCACGAAAACTCTTTGGGGCCCCGCCGCATGAGCCGGTCGAAGCGCCTGAGGGCAGCCCGCGCCTCGGCCGGGCGCGACAGACAGGTGTCGATCACCTCTGCCGCGACCATCCCGCTGTTCATCGCCAGCAACACGCCAGAAGAAAAGACCGGGTCGATGAAGGCAAAGGCATCCCCGAGCATGACGTAATTGGGGCCGTGATTGCGCTCGGCTGTGTAAGAGAAGTTACCTGTGGCTTCCACCTTGGTGACAAGAGCCGCCCCATCAAGCCGCGCCGCAAGGGCCGGGCAACTATCGATGCCATCAAGAAAATAGCGCTCTAGGCTGCGAGTTCCCTTGGTCTTCATGAAGTACGGCCAAGTCACCATACCCACGCTGGTGATGCCGTTCTGCATCGGAATGAACCAGAACCAGCCATGCTCGAACCAGAAGATCGTGATGTTGCCTTCCTCGGTTCCTGCATGCCGCCTGGCCCCGCGGAAGTGGCCATAGACCGCCGAGCTGTTGTGACGCGGATTGCGGTGTTTGATCTGGAATCGGTTAGCGAGAAAGGTTTCTCGGCCAGAGGCGTCCACGAGAAAGCGGGCTTCCCATTCGCTTTCACGTCCGTCGTCATGGGCGGCGGTAACCACGACCGACTGATCCGCCTGGAAGACCACATCGCGCGCCCTGCACCCCTCCTCAACCTGCACGCCCTGGCGCGCCGCGTTGCGGATCAGGATCTCGTCAAACTCTTCACGCCGAACCTGGTAGGCGTAGGGCATGGATTTATCCCAGGCATCGGCAAAATGGAAGACTTGGGGTTTGTCGTGAAACGGTGAAACGAACTCGGCCCCAGGCTTGTGCATGCCAATGGCCCGAACCTCATCCGCGACCCCAAGCGTTTCAAAAAGCGGCAGGTTGGCCGGAAGCAGGGATTCACCAATATGAAAGCGTGGGTGGCGCGCCTTCTCCAGCACCACGACGTCATAGCCCTTGCGGGCGAGCATCGGCGCGACGGTGGCGCCCGCCGGCCCCCCGCCGATCACGATCACATCGCACCGCTGGCGTACCGATTCTGGATTGTCCCCTTGCAACACGGCCACCTCACCCAAACCCGGCGTCTCGCAGAAGATCAAGCGAAGCCAACGGGCTGAAACGTCGAAAATGCCAGAATTATACAGAGGGCGGGCAGGTCTCCACTCACCTGCCAGATAGTGTTACCGCTAGCCGATGGCGCACTAACCCGAAAATTTCAGGACGGCAACTCGCCGCGCTCCGCAATTTCGCCTAGCCCACGTGCAGAAAAGGACAATAGGCGGCACAGCTTCAGCCCAAAAATGCTGCTGAACTAAGATGTACCAGTTGGCGCAGAGGGCAGAGCGTAACCGACGGCCTTCAGCAGAAGTGCCCCGCGACATGCGGGAGTCGCGGCGGCGTTACGTCGGTCGGGGCTACCTGACGGATCGCCTTTTCAAGTGGACCAATACCACTATCCAGCAATCCCTTGATTACTCCGATGAGATCGTCCCGCAGCGACCCAAGTGGTGCAACGTCCGACCCGATTCGATCGACCTCCGACTGGCCCGCAAGCCGCGGCTCCCATTGCTCCATCCCATAGCTGCACAGGGAATCATGGATTCGGAACTTTGGGGCTACCCTCGTTGGGGTAGCCGATTTTGTTGTTGTCCATCATGCCCTCCTCCTCAATCGGCCTTGCGGCTCTTCTCGATTTGGGCGCTCAGCCAAACGTCAATCTCGGCTTCGATCCAGCCGACAGCCTTCTCGCCAAGCGAGATTGGGGCCGGGAAGGTGCCGGCCTTGATGCAGTCGTAAATAGTCGACCTTGAAAGCCCCTTGCGGGCCTCCACTTGGCGCCGCCGAATGATGGTCAGCGCGGTTTGGATTTGTGCGGCCATGCGGATTTCTCCGTAATGAACCGGAACATACCGGCACGGCCCGCACAATAGAAAGGCGCGGAAAGGCTAAGGCCGAATTCGGTTTTCGGTTCACGAATTCGGTTTTCGCCTACTTCCCGCGGCGCTCGATAGCCTCGGGGATCAGCTTGAGAATATTCCGCACGGTGTCATCGCTCACAGGTGCGCCGATTAACTGAGTCCAATCAGCGATGCGCCCCGCTGCCCCACGCTCGCCGAGGTCAATTTGGGCTTGATCCGCCAATGTCCCGATGATGGTCAAAAGGGTATCGCGAGCCCTGGTCTCCGCAGCCTTGGGTTTTGGAGGCTCACGGGAACCAAGTCCTTTTCGAATTGCATCAAAGTCCGGGCATTTGTCAGACGGCCATCCGAACCTCTGCATAATCGCCATAGCGACGTCATGCTCCTTTTCCCCTTAGTCGGGGGTGTCGCCTGGGTGGCGAATGAGGAAGAAGTACGAATACTTGCAGTGCTCTGCCAAAGCATCCAGTGCCCGATTTTTGGCTCGCTCATCTGCATGCCCGAACCGTCCAAATCGGTCCCAGGTGTAGATTCCGTTTTGCTCAATAGCCGTTGCCAATGTGCCAATTCCAGAGCTCCGGCTCTTTAGAACGTCACGTAAGCATACGAAGGGGTTAAGGTCGAAATCGTCTTCGGTATCACTGAGTTCGCTCATCTTCGCGCCTGACCCTTGATTGGAAGCCGCGCTGGCCGGACAAGGGAATCCGGTTTGCGCCCTCGGGGATCAGCCTTGGGCCAGGCGCGGCAAACTGGCTATCGGGTCATGCGGCCCCGCGCGCCGGCAAGGCCACCACCTCCGCCCCGGCCTTGAGGCGATCCAGATAGTCTGCCCATCGCTGCATCATGGCCCGCCGCGCCTTGAGGAACTTCGTCCCGTTGTAGGCCGTGCCCAGGGCGTCGGGCACACAGTGGGCTAGCTGGTGTTCGATCACGTGTTGGTCGAATTCGAGCACCTCATGAAGAATGGTCCGCGCCATCGCCCTAAAGCCGTGGCCGGTCATCCCGGTCTTGGTGTCGTAGCCCATCCGGCGCAGGGCTGCGTTCACCGCCGCGTCGCTCATCGGTTTCTTGGGATCGCGGCCCGCGAACACATGAGCACCGCGGCCGGTCAGGGGGTGCAGGTCTCGCAGGATCACCACCGCCTGGGAGGGCAGCGGGACAAGGTGGGGCTGCCGCGCCTTCATCCGATCGGGCGGGATGTTCCACTCCCCTTTCTCCAGGTCGAATTCCGCCCATTCCGCCCGGCGCAGTTCGCCAGGCCGGACAAATAGCAGCGGGGCCAGTTTGAGGGCTGATTGCACGATCAGGGTGCCCCGGAAGGCTTCGATCGCTCGCAGCAGCGCCGCCACCTCGGCGGGCTCGGTAATCGCGGCCATGTGCTTCTCCCGGGTGGGAGGAAGGGCGCCCAGCAGGTCGCCGGTGGGATCGCGCTGAGCCCGGCCGGTCGCCACGGCATAGCGGAAGACCTGTCCGCAATTCTGGAGGGCACGGTGGGCCGTTTCCAGCCTTCCGCGGGCCTCGATACGTCGAACGGTCGCCAGCACATTGGGGGCGGCCAGGTCGGCAATGGGCCTGCCGCCGATCCACGGGAAGATGTCGCGCTCCAGGCGGCGGATGATCTTATCTGCGTTGCCTGGTGCCCAGGGACAGCAGCTTTTCCTTACCCCCAAATCGGTACTTCAGCCGCCACCACTTACCCCCGTTGGGGGTAATCAGCAGGAACAGCCCTTTCTCGTCAGCCGCCTTGACGGGTTTTTCGCCGGGCTTGAGGGCGCGGATCGCGGTATCGGTCAGGGGCATGAAGGGGTCCGGGTCCGTGGTCAGGGGTTCGATTGCATGCCACCGCCTGCCACCCAGTACTGCCAAGCATTCGTCCGTAATTCAGTAATGGCGCGGGTTTCAGCGGCATTTGGGGGTGCCTGATTGGCATAGCATGGCAGATACCCCCAATGTCGCCCCCACGAAAAGCCGGACTTCAACAGCCCTCGTCGGCACGCTACGGACGAAAAAAAGCCGGGAAGCCTTGTATTTCTTGGCTTTCCCGGCCTTGACCGGAACATCCCGGAACTGTTGTTGGTGGAGCCGGGGGGAATCGAACCCCCGTCCGCAAGCCCTCCACAGGAAGCTCTACATACTTAGCCTGGCAATTTGGATTTAACCGTCGGTTTAGCCACCAGGCAGGCCGACCGCCAGCGAGTCACCTTGGATTTAGTTTGGCGTCAAGTAACCCGACGCCTCACGATTCCCTGTGAATGACACTGCAATCGAGTTGCCCCGAGTCCGGCCCAGAGACATGCCGGTGCAGCGGCTTAGGCCTTAAGCGGCCAGAGCGAAACGCTCGTCGTTGGCGTTTGTTAGTTTCCAGTGGATTTACGAGGGGACTGGTCCTCGGTATGCACTTCACCGCTTTGCGACCCACGTCGAAGCCAGGTCGGCCCCTCGACCGGTTGCGAAATCCGATCGTTTGGAGCTTTGGATCTTACCATGCAACCAGCACGAACTTCCCGCGCCGTCGCATCATTGGATCCTGCGGAAGTGGATCGGCACCAAGCGAGTTGGTTCCCGCCAGTGCCGCGATCATCGTGCCGGCCACGCGGCGAGGAACTCCCGCCAGTGGGGCGCCCCAATACGGGAGAGGCTCTCCCGCACCACGTCGCATTCGGCGCCAAACGCCACCTCATCCAACTGTCCACGCATCTGCTGGAAGCGCAGGAAGACGAGGTAGGTATTGACCACGTCGGTTTCGCAGTAGTCGCGGATCTCGCCGATCCTGCCGGCCTGGTAGGCGCTCCACACGGCCGAGCCATCCATGCCCAGCTTGCCGGGAAAACCCATGAGCTTCGCCAGGTCGTCCAGGGGCGCGTTGGCCCGAGGCTGGTAAAGAGCTAGCAGATCCATGAGATCGAGATGGCGAAGGTGATAGCGGCTGATGTAGTTGTTCCACTTGAAATCCCGCGAATCGGCGTAGTCGCCGTCGCCAAGGTCCCAATACCGGGGGGCGGTGACGCCATGCATCATCCCGCGGTAATGGAGGACCGGCAGGTCGAAGCCGCCGCCATTCCATGTGACGAGTTGGGGGGCGAATTTCTCGATTCCGTCGAAGAACCGCTGGATGATCTCGCCCTCCCCGGATTCGGGTTCGGAAAGCGAAAACACGCGAAATTGCCCCGGGTCCCGCAACACGCAGGAAATGGTCACCACCCGTTGTAAATAGTGGGGAAGAAAATCGTTGCCCGTGGCGGCCCGCCGGCGTTGGAAGCCTAGCTCTGCCACTTCGTAGTCGGAGAGATCGGCGGGCAATCCGTGGAGTTTGCGCAGCCCCGCCACGTCAGGCACGGTCTCGATGTCGAATACGAGGGTAGCCATTGGCGCGATCAGGCGGGAAACACCCCGGTGGAGAGGTAACGATCGCCCCGATCGCAGACTACGGTCACAATTACCGCGTCGCGGACCTGGGCAGCAATGCGCACCGCAACGTGCAGTGCTCCGCCGGATGAGATGCCGGCAAAGATGCCCTCCTCCCGGGCCATCCGACGGGTCATCTCTTCGGCGTCGGCCTGGCTCACGGATTCGATCCGGTCCACGCGGCTACGGTCATAGATGCGCGGCAAATAGGCTTCTGGCCACTTGCGAATACCAGGAATCTGGGAGCCTTCCTCGGGCTGGCAGCCGATGATCTCGATGTCGGACCGGACCGATTTGAGGAAGCGCGAGACACCCATGATGGTCCCGGTGGTCCCCATGCTGGAGACGAAGTGGGTAATCCGCCCGCCGGTCTGCTCCCAGATCTCCGGCCCAGTGCCCTCAATGTGAGCCCGGGGGTTATCGGGATTGGCAAACTGGTCGAGGATGCGCCCCTGCCCCTCGTCGCGCATTTTTTCGGCCACGTCGCGGGCCATCTCCATACCGCCGGCCTTCGGCGTCAGGACCAATTCCGCGCCAAAAGCCCGCATGGTCTGGCGGCGCTCCACGCTCTGGTTCTCAGGCATCACCAGAATCATGCGATAGCCTCGCATGGCAGCCGCCATGGCCAGCGCGATGCCGGTGTTACCGCTGGTCGCCTCGATCAGGGTGTCGCCGGGCCGGATATCGCCCTTGGCCTCGGCATGAACAATCATGGAAAGCGCCGGGCGATCCTTGACAGAGCCAGCGGGGTTGTTGCCCTCAAGCTTGGCAAGAATGACGTTATTCTCGCCGGCATTGATGCGCTTGAGGCGAACCAGCGGGGTCTTCCCCACGTAGTCCTCGAGGGTCGGAAATTCCATTACATTCACCTGCGCTACTGCAATGGCAGGATCTTACCGGACGGGCCAGCGCCTGGGGGCGGTCCCATTCCGCCCCACGGCCCCCTGCGGTATAGTCCGCCCGCCCAAATTCCGCCGCCCGTGCCATGTCGAGCCCGCTGCGCTTCATCCAACTTTCCATCGCTGCCGCTATTGCCACCATCGTCCTGAAGATGGGCGCCTGGTGGGTCACCGGTTCGGTGGGTCTGCTCTCTGACGCCCTGGAGTCGTTTGTGAATCTCGCCGGGGCAAGTTTCGCTCTGTGGATGATCGCGATCGCGCGAACCCCGGCGGACGCCGATCACCCCTTCGGCCATGGCAAGGCCGAGTACTTTTCGTCCGGCTTCGAGGGCATCCTAATTTTTGGCGCGGCCCTCGCCATCCTGGCCACGGCGGTCGAGCGGTTCTTGAACCCCCAACCTCTGGCCCAGGTAGATATTGGCCTGGTATTTTCGGCGATCTCAACGGCGATCAATTTTCTCGTTGCCCGCACCCTCTTCCGCGCCGCCAAGGAACATCAATCCGTCGCCCTGGACGGCGACGCCCGCCATTTGATGACCGATGTATGGACTTCTGTAGGAGTGATCGGTGCCGTCGCGATCGTGGCGATCACCGGCTGGTTATGGCTGGACCCCCTGATCGCCGCCGGGGTGGGCCTCAACATTCTGCGGGAGGGCACCCGCCTGGTCCGTGGGTCCGCCCAGGGCCTGATGGACCAATCGTTACCGCCGGAAGATCTCGACCGTGCCCGGACAGCCCTGGACAGTTTCGCCGCAAATGGAATCCGGTATGCCAACATAAAAACCCGCCTGGCTGGCCACCAGCGTTTCCTTTCGGTGGACATCCGTGTTCCTGGGGAATGGTCGGTGAGGATGGGCCACACCTGGTTGGATCGGATCGAGACCGCGCTGGGTCAAGCCCTGCCCGGGCTCCACGTGGTCACCCACCTGGAGCCCGACGACGCCCCCGGAGCGAGAAGGCCTCAGCCCCCGACCCAGGCCTGACGCAGCGCCCGGACGTCTTCGCTGGGCCTTTTGGCGAGCCCAAGTGTGATGCGGTTCGAGGGCGCGGGCGCCAACTCCACGGTGAAGCGCATTAGTTCATCGCGCCGAAAGGCATGGATGGTGACCCGCTCACCCACCCGGCGCCGTTCCAGGCTCCCGGCCAGACTGGTCCCGCTCACTTTCAGGCCATCCAGCGCCACCAACACGTCGCCAGCCGACAGGCCCGCCTCCTGAGCCGGACCGCCATCGAACACCTGAATCAGTTTGGCGTCGCCCTGGGCTGCGACCTTGGCACCGAGCCAGGGCCCAACACTCTCCGGCTCGGCGAGATAGCTCACGCCGATTCGGCTAAGCCAGCGGCCCAGGGGAAAATCCTCCGTTCCGCTGACCGCCCGTTCGAGCCAGTGGGCGATCTTCGCTCCGCCTAAACGCTCTACGAGTTGGAAGACCTCGCCCTCCGCCACACCGCGCCCGGTTTCCCCGAACTCCCGCCACAGCAACCGCATCAGGTCATCCAGGCTCACCACCCCGGCACTCCCTAGGCGCAGTTGGAGATCAAGCGCCAGGGCGATCAGGGCCCCCTTGGTGTAGTAGCTCACGATGGCATTGGGAGCGTTTTCGTCCTGTCGGTAGTACTTGATCCAAGCGTCGAAGGACGACTCGGCCACGCTCTGCTTGAGGCGGCCACTGCCCTTCATCACTGCGCCGATATTCTTCGCCACCAGATCGAGGTAATCCTGGACACCGATCACCCCTGAGCGAACCAGGGCTAGATCGTCGTAGTAAGAGGTGAAGCCCTCGAATACCCACAGCAACCGGGTGTAGGCCTCCCGGGCAAGGTCATAGGGCTGGAAGGCTTGGGGCTGAATGCGTTTGACGTTCCAGGTGTGGAAATACTCGTGGCTGCATAGGCCAAGGAAGCCCCGGTAGGCCTCGGGAACACCCTTCATACCCCGGAAGGGAAGATCGTTGCGGCTGGCGATCAGGGCCGTCGACGAACGATGCTCCAGGCCACCATAGCCGTCACCGACGAGCAGGGTGAGAAAGAGGTAGCGCTCCATGGGCACGGTGCCGCCGAAAAAGCCGATCTGCCACTCGCAGATGCGCGCCAGATCGGCGGTGAGCCGAGGCAAGTCGCAATCGTGCTGCCCAGTCAGAACAACCTCGTGACGCACCCCGGCCACTTCGAAATGCCCAACCTGATGGTGCCCCATCTCCACCGGATGATCGATCAGTTCATCATAGTTGGCGGCCCGATAGAGGCCGAAGCCATGGAGACGTGCGGCACCCGAGAGCCCCCGGGCGGTGGGCAGGGTGGTAGCCACCTTCCAGCCCTGGCAGGACTCATCCACCGGCGGCTCCAGATAAACCAGACAAACCCGGTCTTCCCGGCCCTGGGGGCACACAAAAACGCTGCTGCCATTGAAGAACCCATGGGTCTGATCAAGGTGCGCCGCCCGCACCGACAGATCCCAGGCATACACCTCGTAATCGATGAGGAGGCCAACCCTGGGAGTGACCGGAGCCGCCCGCCAGCTGCACTTATCGACCTTTTCCAGGATCACGGGCTCACCATCGCATTCGGCGCGAATGCTCACGATGTTCCGGGCGAACTCCCGGATCATGTAGCTGCCGGGAATCCAGGTTGGCAAAGTGAAAACCTGCCCTTCCGGATCCGGGTCTGCCACTTCGACCATCACGCGAAATAAATGAGCCGCGGGATTGGACGGCAGGATGCGGTAACGGACGGGCGCACTCATGGGCAATGGGTGAACTCAGGTGAAGCCGTGATTCTAGCCCCAGTTTCCCCCTGTGCTTCATTTTGCGGCACGCAGTGAATCCTGAGTCGCATCAGCGAGATGAACCATCGCCACACAGGCTGTCCACAGAACTGCCCCCGCCCGGCGGGGATAAAGCGCCGAGGTTCCCCCCCTCGCCGTCTCTCTGTGACGAAATTCCCATTTTCATCGTTGCCCAGCATTTGGGCAGAGGGTGTAAACCCTTGCCAATGATGGCGGTCAGTCTCGTCATCACGACTTATCCACAAATTTAGCCACCAAAACTGGGGACAACTCCGCCCCGGGACGCTGCGGTGCGCAATAGCCAAGTTTGGACTAACCATCTGTTCTTAAACGGAACAACGACCATCCATACCTTGCATTGCAAAAATCCGCCATCCCAAAAGGTCCTCGTCACCCTTGCCCCAACCTAAATTACCCACAAGTCGACCCACAATCCCCACTGCGCCCCCGTTGTCAACGGCGGGAAGACGGAGACTCAGCCCGGCCCCGAGCGCGGTGGCGCGAAATCGATCGCACTAGGCCGGTCCGCCAGGTGCAGGGTGGTGGATGCGGGCGGCGTGGTGGCAACAATCTGGCCATTTCGCACCACCGCCAGCCGGGTCGCCCGCCGGCGCAGGGCATCCACCGGATCCTGGGCCTGGAGCAAGACAAAATCGGCCCGGCACCCCGGGGTGAGTCCGTAATCCGGCAGGCCCAGCACCTGGGCCGCCGTGGTGGTCACAGCGGCAAAACAGGCCCGCATTCCGTCCTGACTGGTCATCTGAGCCACATGGAGCCCCATGGCCGCCACCTCCAGCATGTCGGCCGACCCCAGGCTATACCAAGGATCCATCACGCAATCGTGGCCGAAGGCCACCGGTACGCCCGCCGCGAGCAACTCGGGGACACGGGTCATGCCCCGCCGCTTGGGGTAGGTATCATGGCGGCCCTGGAGGGTGATGTTGATGAGGGGATTGGCAATGGCGGAAAGACCCGCTTCGGCCATGAGCGGAAGCAGTTTTGACACGTAGTAGTTGTCCATGGAATGCATGGACGTGAGGTGGGACCCCGTCACTCGGCCCTGAAGCCCCAGCCGCTGCGTCTCGCAGGCCAATACCTCCACATGGCGGGAATGGGGGTCGTCGGATTCGTCGCAGTGCATATCTACCGGCAAGCCCCGCTCGGCCGCCAACTCGCACAACTTACGCACCGATTCGGCCCCCTCAGCCGTGGTGCGCTCGAAGTGCGGAATGCCGCCCACCACGTCGACCCCCATATCCAGCGCCCGGACGAGGTTGTCGTAGGCGCCAGGGCTGCGCAGCAGGCCATCTTGGGGAAATGCCACCAACTGCAGATCGAGATAGGGACGGACCCGGTCCCGGACGTGCAAAAGAGCCTCCACGGCCAGGAGACGAGGATCGCAGACATCCACATGGCTGCGAATGGCCAACAGCCCCCGGGCCACCGCCCAATCGCAGTAGGCCATTGCCCGGTCCACCAAGGCCTCCTGGGTCAGATGTGGCTTGAGCTCGCCCCAAAGGGCAATCCCTTCCAGGAGGGTACCGCTGCGATTGACCCGGGGTAATCCGTAGGACAAGGTCGCATCCAAATGGAAGTGGGCATCGACGAAGGGCGGCGTCACCAATTGGCCGGCGGCATCGAGCTCCCGCCCCCCCGGTGCGGTCACTTTGGCATCCACCACGCGGATACGACCGTCGGCAACACCGATGTCGATACCTTTGCGCCCGTCGGGCAGGGTGGCATTACGCACAACCATGTCAAGCATCTTGCCCCTCCCTCGCGATCTCGGTGCGGCCTCCCTCGTCGTCAAGACCGCAGCCGCGCAACACCAGATTCAAGACGTGGGCCGTGGCGCGGCGATGATCAAGGGTGCCCAGCGCCCGGCGGCCCAACACAGCGCAGACCTGGACCTCGAAATCAGCATAGGTCTGAGTCAATGCCCACAGGCTGATGAAGAGATGGACCGGGTCCACCGGCGCAATCCGGCCGGCCTGCACCCAACCTTGGACGATCTCGGCCTTGTCCTCCACCTGCTCTCGCAAGGTTTCCCGCAGGAAGTTACCGATCTCCGGGGCGCCGTGGAGCAGCTCGTTGGCGAAGACGCGGGACGCCTCGGGCCGCTGTGCCGACAGTCTCATCTTCGCCTGAATGTAATGGCTCAGGGCGTCCCGGGGATCGGCCTCGGCAGTGATACGGTCGGTTTCCGCCAGCCAGAGGCGAAGAATGTTGGCCAGCACCGCCCGGTAGACGTCGGCCTTGGTGCCGAAATAGTAATGGACATTGGATTTCGACAGCCCTGCTTCCCGGGCAATTTCAGCCATGGTGGCCCCCTGGAACCCCCCGCGGGCGAAGACCCGCTCAGCGGCCTGCAGGATGGCAGATTCCTGCTGCTGGCGGATCCGGCCACCACCGGCCTCCCGCATCCGCACCACGGCCTTCACTTGGTGCCGAAGATCCGATCGCCAGCGTCCCCCAAGCCGGGGACGATGTAGCCGTGGTCGTTGAGATGATCATCCACCGCGGCCGTGGTGATGGGCACGTCCGGGTGGGCAGCGCCCAGGGCGGCCAGCCCCTCCGGAGCGGCCAGAAGACAGACGAACTTGAGGCTCGAAACTCCGGCTTCCTTGAGCCGTGAAAGCGCCGCAGACGCCGAGTTTCCCGTCGCAAGCATCGGATCTACCACAATGACCAGACGGTCTTCGACGTCGTCCGGGAGTTTGAAGTAATACTCCACCGCCTCGAGACTTTCCGGATCCCGATAGAGCCCGATGTGCCCCACCCGCGCACCGGGCAGGAGGTCGATCATCCCATCGAGCATCCCGTTGCCGGCGCGAAGGATGGATACGAGACACAACTTCTTGCCGCTGATCACTGGCGCCTCGCACTCGGCCACCGGCGTGGTGACCCGGATCTTTTCAGTCGGCAGGTCGCGAGTCACTTCGTAGGCAAGCATGGAAGCGATCTCGCGCACCAGACGGCGGAAGTTATCAGTGGTCGTGGCCGCGTCGCGGGCCATGGTGAGCTTGTGCTGCAGCAGCGGGTGATCAACAACGGTCACGCAATGGGCCATGGCTTCACTTCCTCGAAACAAGATTCAGAAGACGGTTCCATCACTGCGGATGCGAAGCGGCGGCTCTCCGCCGGGCCGTCGTTGGGCGGCAATCCGGCGGCCGGCGGCCCAGGTGCCTCCTTCGAGGACCCTCGCCAGGGGAAACGCCTCGGCCGACACGCCCAGTTCCTCGCGCACCGCTCCCGCCAGCAGGTCCAGCCCCATCACGGTCAGGGCCCGCCACTCCACCACCGGAGCGGCATCGACGGTCCAATCCTGGGCCCAGAACCCCGGGTCCTTCGGTTCGATGACGCCGAAGTCGAGCAGGAGGCCGCCATTGCGGTACTCCGGCAGTCCGGTCAGGCAATCCAGACCGGTCACCTTCAAACCGGCCCATTCGAGGGGTTCGAGCAGGGAATAGGTGAGCCATTGGGTCAGCTTGTGGAAGGGCACCAGCCCGTCGCTCGGGGCAGGGTGGGACCAACAATCTCCCAGGGATACCCCGTCGAGTTCGATCCTCCCGGGCCACACCGGGCCCAACACCCGCAGCAGGGTCACAAGCACGAACTCAGCTTCGAGGGTCCCTCCGTCGGCGTGGGTCAGCA
Source organism: Zoogloeaceae bacterium (assembly GCA_016791025.1). Classification (GTDB taxonomy): domain Bacteria; phylum Pseudomonadota; class Gammaproteobacteria; order Burkholderiales; family Rhodocyclaceae; genus JAEUNX01. The sequence continues at coordinate 60,698 of JAEUNX010000082.1, forward strand.
GGTAATCAAGCAGATGACCCGCCCGGGCCGGTGTGCCAAACACCTCCGCGTGGGCACCCATGACGGTACCCAACCGCCGCAGCAACTCGGTGCGCCCCTCCACGCCCACCATCGGATTGGCGGGCCCGACCTGGAAGAGCAGGGCCACGTGTTCGGGAATCAAGCGGTCGAGGGCCTGGGCGTCACAGCGGTGATGACGCCGGGGATCCCCCGACAGCGCCCCGCTGGCAAAAAGGGCAAGACTGGCCACCGCCAGACCTTCAGAACGGGTCAGAACCTGATGGCGGCCCGGCTCCTTGTAATGCCAATGGGGGCCCGCCCCGGCATCGAGCAGGACGCTCGGTATGACAAGATCGATGGCCACGCGGGACCGCTCCAGGGGATCGGCGGTCAAGCCCGCGTCGATCACCAGCTTGCCCCAACGATCTACGCCGCCCGCCTCGAAATGGCGCCAACGGCTGTGGTAGGGGACTGCCAGGGTCGGGTAGTTCTGCCGAATGGTCTGGGCCACGTAGTCGGCGGCTGCCGGAATTCGGTCAGGACGCCAGCGGAAGAAGGGCGACATGCCGCGCTCGACGTGATCGAGCACCGCTCCGCAACGAGCGCGGATCGCGCCGGCCGTGAGGAGGGCCGCCGCGGGGTGATGGTCAGGGACACCTCCCAACCATTCCGGACCGGGTTTCATGCGTGAAGGCCTCGCCCTTTCGCCCGCGCCAGTTCCGCAGCTTCCGGTGCCACGCCGGCGCTGAAGTAACCGGCCGCCACCTTGGCGTCCATCTCCACTCGCGCGTCGGCAGGAATCAGCTGATCCGGAATCGCGACCCGCTCCACCACGTCGATACCGGCCGCGGCCAAGGCGCCGTGCTTCATGTTGCTCATCGATGCCCAGCGGTCGATGCGGGTAATGCCCAGCCAATGAAAGACGTCCGGCATCAGCTCCTGAAAGCGCATGTCCTGCACCCCGGCCACACACTCGGTGCGGGCGAAATAGGTTTCCGCCCGGTCGCCCCCACGCTGGCGCTTGCGGGCGTTATAAACCAGAAACTTGGTGACTTCCCCGAGCGCCCGCCCTTCCTTGCGGTTGTACACCACCAGACCGACGCCGCCCTGTTGGGCCATCTCGACGCAAATCTCGATGCCATGGGCGAGGTAAGGCCGGCAGGTGCAGATGTCGGAACCGAACACGTCGGATCCATTGCATTCATCATGAACGCGGCAGGCGACGCGGGTCTCCGGGCGCCCAAGCTTCTCGGCATCGCCGAAGAAATACAAAGTCATTCCTCCGATGGGTGGGAGGAACACCTTGAGATCGGGCCGGGTCACCAGTTCGGGAAACATTCCTCCGGTTTGCTCGAAGAGGGCGCGGCGCAGTACCCGCTCGGAAATCCCGAATCGGGCCGCCACGCCCGGGAGGTACCAGACCGGGTCCACCGCCGCCTTCGTCACCCGCACGTCCCCGTTTTCATAGAGGATGTCTCCGTCCGGGGCCAAGCGGCCGGCGAGGATGGCGTCGCGCAGTTCAGGCATATTGATGTGGGCCGTGGTCACGGCGATGGTCGGGCGGATGTCGAGTCCTGCGGCGATCTCCCTGGAGAAGGTTTCGGCCACCCGATGTCCCCAGGGATCCAGGGACACGATCTTCTCCGGGTCGCGCCACTGGGGATGCGGACCAAGAGAGGTGGCGGGCACCGTATTGGTGAGGTCCGGTCGGTGATCGCCCCGCAGATTGCCCGCCGCCACGGCCAGCGCCCGATAGACCGAGTACGATCCGGAGTGGGTGCCGATCACGTTACGCATGGCAGGCGACGCCAGGCCGGCCACCAGGGGCCCCCGCTCAGCGGCGCTGGGGGCGCCCCATTGAATGGGCGGCATGGCTTGGGCGCCACGGCCCCGGGGATGGGAGGTCAACACGATATGGGAAGCCATGGCCCGCTCCTGAATCCTGACTATTTGGTCAGCTTTTATGAAGCCAGATCCATGCCAGCGCCCAAACCCCGCTTCCTGCCATCCTCGCCCAAAGGCCGCACCACCAGTGCCCACGGGGCCCCGCGCCCTGCGCTCGACTGGTGCGCCGGGGCATGCCCATCCGGCGGTGTTAAGCTGACTGCCAATTTTTCCGACAGGGTTTCCGCCCCCACCGCCTGGCTGAAACCCAACAACGGGAGATTCTCCCATGGGCTATGCCGCGACCATCGCCTCCAAGCGCTACGTTTTTTCCGACTTGCGCACCCTGCTCGCCCGGGCATCCCCCCTGCGTTCGGGCGACCAATTGGCGGGCCTGGCTGCGGCCAGCGCGGTCGAACGCATGGCGGCCCGCCTGGCCCTGGCGGACCTCCCCCTGCGCCACTTCCTCGACGAGGCGGTGATTCCGTATGAAGCGGATGAAGTCACCCGCCTGATCGTGGACACCCACGACGGCGCTGCTTTCGCCTCCGTGGCCCACCTGACCGTGGGGGAGTTTCGCGAATGGCTGCTAGACGACGCCACCGACACCGCCGCCCTGGCGCACGTCGCTCCCGGACTGACGCCGGAAATGGTGGCGGCGGTAAGCAAGCTGATGCGCCAACAGGACTTGATCTCGGTCGCGCGCAAATGCCGCGTTATCACCGGCTTCCGTGACACGATAGGCCTGCCGGGGCGCTTGGCCGTGCGGCTCCAGCCCAACCACCCGACGGACGACCCTCGTGGCATCGCAGCCTCGCTTCTGGACGGCCTGCTCTATGGCTGCGGCGACGCGGTTATCGGCGTGAACCCGGCCGGTGACAGCGTACCGGCCATCATGGATCTCCTTCGGCGTCTGGATGAGGTGCGAGAGCGCTTCGAGATTCCAACCCAGACCTGCGTGCTTACCCACGTGACGACGACCCTTCAGGCCATCGAACGGGGTGCTCCGGTCGATCTGGTCTTTCAATCCATCGCCGGCACCGAGGCGGCCAATCGCGGATTTGGTATCCACCTGGCCTTGCTGGCCGAAGCCCAGGCAGCCGCCCTCGAACTCAACCGCGGCACCGTGGGCCGGAATGTCATGTATTTCGAGACCGGCCAGGGCTCCGCGCTATCGTCCCAGGCCCACCAGGGCGTCGACCAGCAAACTTGCGAGGCGCGCGCCTACGCCGTGGCCCGTCATTTCCAGCCCCTCATCGCCAACACCGTGGTCGGCTTCATCGGGCCGGAATACCTCTTCGACGGCAAGCAGATCATCCGGGCCGGCCTGGAGGATCATTTCTGCGGCAAGCTTCTGGGCGTGCCCCTAGGCTGCGACGTCTGCTATACCAACCATGCCGAGGCGGACCAGGACGACATGGATGCCCTTCTCACCCTCCTGGGGACCGCCGGGGTCACCTTCATCATGGGCGTGCCGGGGGCCGACGACGTCATGCTCAACTATCAGAGCACCTCGTTTCATGATGCCCTGTACCTGCGCGGCCTGCTGGGACTGCGGCCGGCGCCGGAGTTCGAGGCCTGGCTTGCCCAGGTCGGCATCACCGCGACGAGCGGGGCCCTGCAGGGCCTGCCGCCGCAGATTGCCGCGGCCCTGGAGGATCTCACCGGAGGCCGGCCATGAGCCGCGGACTACGCCCGGACCCCTGGACCGTGCTGCGGCGCCTGACGCCGGCCCGGGTTGCCCTGGGTCGTGCCGGGCACAGCCTGCCAACCCAGGAGATCCTGCAATTCGGCGTGGCCCACGCCCAGGCCCGCGACGCGGTGCACGCTCCCCTGCACGTCGCCACCCTGGCCGCCAACCTCGCCCCCCTCGGCCAGCCGGTGCTGACCGTGGTGAGCAGCGCCCCCGACCGCCCGACGTATCTGATGCGGCCGGATCTCGGCCGACGTCTTGACCCGGCGAGCGCCCAGCACCTCGACCAACAACGTCCCGGCCCCCACGACCTCCTTTTCGTCATCGGGGACGGGCTATCCGCCCTTGCCGTAGCGCGCCACGCCGTCCCCTTGCTGACCCACTTCCATTTGGCCCGCCCACCCGAGTGGCGCATTGGGCCATTGGTCATCGCCAGTCAATGCCGAGTGGCCCTGGGCGACGAGATCGGCGAGCGGCTGGGCGCGCCCATGGTCGCGGTCTTGATCGGCGAGCGCCCGGGCCTGAGTTCACCGGACAGTCTGGGCATCTACCTCACCCGCCACCCCCGGGTCGGCCGGCTGGATGCCGAGCGGAACTGCCTGTCAAATATTCGCCCTGAGGGCTTGCCTTACGTCGAGGCCGCTCGTCGGCTCGCCTGGCTTTGCCAGGCCGCGATCCAGCTTGACGCCACGGGGATCGCCCTCAAGGATGGCAGCATCGACCCGGCGCATCTGGCCCCGCCAAACGCCGCAGCAGGAGCCTGAACCGGCCAATTCCAGCAGACAGGCAGGCATGCCCTTGACCTCCCTCCCGGCAGTCCGATTTGCGCTTGGGCAATCTGCAGCGAATATGCAACAATCAGCAAGCATCGACCTCGAACCCACAGAAAGTAGTCCCTCACGGGTGATTTCGCCGGCGAAGCGCGTTTCATGTTCACTGCCTCCCTCCACGCCATTTGTTCCCGTCCCTGGCGGCGCACTGCAACTTTGATGGCCACTACCGCCCTGGCCGCGGGGACCGCCCAAGCCCTGTGCATCCAGGCATCGGAGGCCAAGCTCCGCCGGGGCCCCGGGGCGCATTTCCCAGTCACCTGGGAGGTGTTCAAGTTCATGCCCCTGCAGCCAGTCGGCAAGAAAGGCGCCTGGCTTCGCGTGCGCGACCTGGATGGCGACACCCACTGGGTCCACCGCCAATTCATCTCGACCCGGTTCCGCTGCGCGGTGGTGAAATTCGCCACCGCCCGAGTTCGTAGTGCGCCGCGCCGCGACGCCCCCCAGACCGCCATCAGTCCGGTGAAGAGGTATTACGCCTTCCGCGTCGTCGGCCAGCGCCGGGACTGGGTGGCGGTGCGAGACGAGGTGGGAAACAGCGGCTGGATCGCCCACCAGCTCCTCTGGGTTCGCTGACACCCGTCGTACCGACCGGTTAAGCCCGCTGCCGGCTTGACCGGCGCAGATCCGCCACGCCACCATGGGGACCCTAATCCAGTCTTGGACATCACGCCATGCTGCTGCAAACCGCCCTCCTGCTGTTTGGCGCGGTGCTCCTGGTGCCGCTGGCCAAGCGTCTCGGGCTAGGGGCGGTGCTCGGGTATCTGTTGGCGGGCGTGGGGCTCGGCCCCTGGGGCCTGGGGTTGATCCAGGATGTGGCCGCCATTCTTCATTTCGGCGAGTTTGGCGTCATCCTGCTGCTCTTCGTGATCGGGCTGGAACTGCGCCCATCCCGGCTGTGGGTGCTGCGCCGCCCGATCTTCGGCTTCGGGACCCTTCAGGTGGGAATCACCGCGCTGGCGGTGGCCGGGCTGGCGCTGGCCCTGGGTCGAAGCTGGCAGACCGCTGCCGTGATCGGCCTAGCCATCGCCATGTCGTCCACGGCAATGGTGCTGCAGACCCTGGCCGAGCGCGGCCAGCTTGCTGATCGCCACGGCCGCGACGCCTTCGCCATCCTCCTGTTTCAGGACATGGCGGTCATTCCGATCCTCGCCCTGTTGCCCATGCTTGGTCACGGCCGCCCCGAGGTGGATCCCCTCGAGGTGGGAGCCGCCCTGGCTGCCATCGCCGGCGTGATTCTCGCCGGGAGGCTGCTACTGCGACCGGTCTTCACCTGGATCGCGACCCTCGGGAGCCGGGAAACCTTCACCGCCGCCGCGCTGCTGGTGGTCGTCGGCACCACGCTTCTCATGGAGGCGGTGGGACTGTCCGCGTCCCTCGGGGCCTTTCTTGCCGGCGTCGTCCTGGCGGACTCGGAGTTCCGCCACGAGCTGGAGGCCGATCTCGAACCCTTCAAGGGCTTGCTCCTGGGCGTGTTTTTCATGGCAGTGGGAATGGGGGCAGACCTGGGCCAAATGCGGGACCACCCCGGCCAGATCGCCGCCCTGGCCGCGGCCATCCTTGCCATGAAGCTTGCGGTCCTCTTCATACTCGCCCGCCTGGTGGGGCGATCCACCTCCAGTGCCCGCAAACTCGCCGTTGCCCTGGCCCAAGGGGGCGAGTTTGCCTTCGTGATCTTCCAGTTGGCCCGCCAGGAGTCGGTGATGGACGCCCCGACCCTGGACTTTCTCACCGTCGCGGTCACCCTCTCGATGTTGCTCTGGCCTCTCGTCTTCCTAATCGAGGAGCGATGGCTGGCACCAAGACTGGACCGCATCAGCCCGCGTCCCTTCGATCGCATGGAGGACGAGGGCAACCCGGTGGTCATCGCCGGCTTCGGTCGCGTCGGCCAGATCATTGCCCGCGTCCTGGCGGTGCGACGGATTCCCTTCACGGTCCTCGAAGCGGACCCCCAGCAGGTGGACTACGTCCGCCGCTTCGGCAACCAGGTCTATTTTGGCGATGCCTCACGCCTCGATCTTCTGGAAGCAGCCGGGGTCGGCCGGGCACGGGTCTTCGTCCTCGCCATCGACGACATCGACGCCTCGGTGAAAACCGCAGCCCTTTTGCGCCGCCACTATCCCAGGCTTCCGGTGATTGCCCGGGCCCGCAACCGCTTCCACGCCTACAAACTCATGGACCTGGGGGTAGCCATGCCCTTCCGGGAGACCTGGCACACCAGCCTTGCGATGGTGGAGGAACTGCTCGCCGCCCTGGGGGACACCCCGGAGGTCGTCGCCACCACGGTACGGCGCTTTGCCGAGCATGACGAGGACGCCCTGCACCGCCAGCACGCGGTGTATCAGGACGAGGCCCGGCTGGTCGCCACCATCCAGCAGGCGCGGGATGAACTGCGCAGCCTCTTCGACCAGGACCGCCCCGACGACGCCGACGCGTCCTCTTCGCCCTAGATCGCCCCGCCCCTTACGGTGGCGGAATCTGGCCGCCCGCCGGGTGGGCCCCGGCCATCACATCCCGCTCTTGGGAAGCCCCCCCGTCACCATTCGCGACGGGGCGGACATTCCGCCACGCCTTTGGAAGCCAGCGCGGCCATCGCCCCTCCAGGCGAGTGGGAATCCATTGGGCCATCCATGCCACCACCAAGTACTTGATGGCCTTGCCCGCCAGCATGGCAGCAAAGACGCTGAGGTATTCGTGGCGGGCCGCCCCGAGGACAATCAGGGCCGGCGTCTGGGGTAGCGGACTCACCGCGACCACGAACAGGGCTGCCGCGCCATAGCGGTCTGCCCATTCCATCACCTGGGCCCAGGTGGGATTGCCGGCGATCTGGGGAAAATGGCCAAACACCCAGGCCCAACCGAGAAAATGGAATACCGCCACCAAGGCTGTGGCCGCGATGGCACTTCCCAGGGCCGCCGCCAGCGCCACAGAGCGCCAGCGGCGCGGAACGAGGAGGGTGGCAGGCACGATGATCGCGGTGACAGGATAGCTCGCGGTACCGGTCCCGAAGGCCGCGAGGAGCCCGCTTGCCAGACCCAGCCGGCGGCCTCGGGCGGCCCGCGCCAGCAAGGCATGCAGCCACCGACCCCTCCCACCGTCGCCCTGCCTTGTCGCCACGTCTGCTCCACTCACCAGCCCCGGGATGCCGGAGTATGCCCGCTGCCACGGACAGACCCAAGCATCCAGGCCAGCCCCAATGGCAGAGCCCTAGCCGGGGCGCTAACCTAGGCGCCTGTCTTCGACATCCGCCGTCACCGTGGCCCGCCTTCCCCGCATCTTCCTCACTCACACTTTCTACAACGGGGTCGCCTGCGCCACCGGCGTGATGACGGCCGCCCTCGCGGCCTACGCCGTGGGCGGCTATGGCCCGGCCACCGCAGTTTCCAGCGGCGCCTTAGTGGTCAGCATCAGCGACATGCCCACCCCCCGGGGCCACAAGTTCGGTCAGCTGCTCCCGGTCCTCCTCCTGGCCCCTTTTGTGACCCTGATCGTGGGCCTGAGCCAGGGCCAGACCTGGCTGCTCGGCATGGAGATGGTCGCAGTGGGCCTGTTGGCCGGACTTCTGAGCGCGTGGACCCGCCTCTTGATTCCCCTTTCCTTCGGCATCGTCCTGGCGGCCATCTTTGCCCTGGCTTTTCCCCAGACTGACCCGGGGCTCGCCATCCGCCATGCGCTGTTCTTCGCGCTCGGGGCTGTCCTCTACACCGGATGGGGACTGGCCCTGGCCCAGCTCCTCGATCAACGCACCCGTGAGCAGATCCTGGCCGACGCGATCGACGAGTTCGCCCGCTACCTGCGCCTCAAAGCCGATTTCTACGACCCGCACCAACCGCTCGAGCAGGTCTTCCAGACCCTGGCGCGGGAGCATGCCGTCCTGGCGGAAAAGCTGCAGACTGCTCGGGATTTTCTCCTGACGGGGCTGCGTCCCGCCGCTGCCCGCGGACCGGCCGAGGTGCTCATCACCCTCCTGGAGGCCTACGAGCATACCCTGGCCTCCCAGACCGACCGCCAACTTCTGCGGGATCAGTACGGCAGCCACCCGGTCATGGCCGCCATGGGGCGTCACGTCCGTGATGCCGCCGACGACTTGGTCACCCTGGCCGATGCCATGTTGCGGGGCCGGTCGATTCCCGCCCCGATCCCGCGCCGGGCAGGCTGCATCCGCACCCGCGACGAAGTCGAATCCCTGTGCGCCCGAGACCGCCAGGACCCAAACCGTCGGCGGGCCGCCATCCTCCTGCGGGCCCTGGCCATCAAGCTCCTCCACAGTCTGGAAAGCACCCATCGGGTCGCCCGCACCGCAGCCCACCGCGAACCCGGTGTCCGCCTCCCGGAGGAGCCAGCGCTGCGCCCTTTCGTCTCCAATCGCCACCTCCGACTCGCCGACTTGCGGCGCCAGCTCACGGCAAGATCCCCAGTGCCCCGTTTCGCCCTGCGCCTCGCCGCGGCCATGGGGGTGGGATTCGTCCTTGGTCGCGTGTTGCCCTACGCCGCCCACGGCCACTGGATCATGCTTACCACGGCGGTGGTGATGCGCCCCAGCTTCAGTCAGACTCGTCAGCGCCACAAGGACCGGGTGATCGGCAATCTGCTGGGTTGCGCCCTCGCTGCCCTGCTGCTTCAACTCTTTACCTCCCCCGCCGCCCTGCTCCCCTTCCTGTTCGTGGCCACCGCCGTGGCCCACGCCTTCATCACCATCCGCTATCGGGTCACCGCCACGGCTGCCGGCGTGATGTCCCTCCTCCAGCTGCATTTGCTGATGCCGGAAGCCAACTTTGCGGTGGTCGAGCGGGTTGTGGACACCGTGCTGGGCGCCGCCATCGGCCTGGGATTCTCCTTTCTTCTCCCCGACTGGGAACATCGCGGCCTGCCTATCCTGCTCAACCGGGTGCGGGGAGCCGCGGCCCGCTACATCGAGGCCACCCTCGATCCCGCCCTGGCGCCCCTGGCCTACCGCCTGGCGCGTAAGCAGTTCATGGACGCGGTGGCCGCCCTCAGTCAGGCCACCGCCCGCATGCTAGACGAACCCAAAGCCCAACAGCGCCCTCTCGCCCCTCTGCATGGTGCGGTGGTTGCCGCCTATCTGCTGGCCGCCCAACTCGCCTCCGTCCGATTCCTCCTCGAATACCGCAATAAGGATTTCGACCCTGGACGGCGTGACAGCCTGCTTGCCCTGGCGCGGACAGAATTGCGGGAGATGCTCGACGCCCAGGCAAGCGCCGTGGACCTGGGGCCCGCGGATCCGCAGGATTTCGGCGACGAGATGACGAACACCCCCGACCCCCACCTGCTGCTGATGCGAAGGCTGGAAGCCGCCGGGGAGGACGCGCTGCGCCTGGCCTGCTTCACCCATGATCCCGCCCTCCAGGCCTGAGCCCGGCCCGGCGCGGGGTATTTCAGGTTATGCTGATTAAGCGGTCTCGCCGGGCCGCTCCCTGCCCTTTCCGATCCTGAACCCTCGCCAGCCGGAGGCCAAGCATGAGCGAATCCCTCTCGATCACTCTCACCCAACAGGCCGACTATCAGTTCCTCATCGACTTCGGTGGTGACCTTCAGCCCCTATTGACTGACGAGCCGCCGCCCCTGGGGGGTGGGGTGGGGCCAAAGCCGGATCACATGTTGCAGGCAGCCGTGGGGAATTGCCTCTTGGCAAGCCTCCTCTTCGCCCTGCGCAAGTTCAAACAGGAGCCGGGAACCCTGACCGCGCAAATCACCAGCACGGTGGACCGCAACGACGCCAAGCGCCTGCGGGTGCTGGGAATCCAAGTGGACATCCGCTTCGAGGCCGCCGCCTCGGGCCTGGAACATCTGGATCGGGTGCTGGCGCAGTTCGAAGACTTCTGCACCGTGTCCCAAAGTGTTCAGCAGGGCATCCCGGTGGCGGTCACCGTCACCGACGGCGACGGCCAACGCCTCAAGTAGGGCCTTCCCGCCGTGCTAACGGCCTTGGTCTTGGGAGCGGTCATCGGGCTCATTCTCGGCCTGACCGGTGCCGGCGGCGGCAGCCTGGCGGTCCCGGCCCTGGTGTTCGGCCTCGGTCTCAGCATTCCCCAGGCCACCCCCATTGCCCTGCTGGCGGTGGCGGGGTCGGCCTTGCTGGGCACGGTGGAGGGGTTTCGACGCCGTTTGGTCCGTTACCGGGCGGCGAGCCTGATGGCACTGACCGGCATGGCGGCGACCCCCCTGGGGGTACTGGTGGCCCATCGCCTGCCTGAGCGAATTCTCCTGGGGCTTTCCGCCACCGTCCTCGGCATCGTCGCCGCCCGGGCCCTGGGGTGGGGGCAGGTCGATGATGCCCCGCCGGGCCCGGTTGCGTGCCAGCTGGATCCCACCACCGGACAGCTGCGCTGGGATGGCGGCGTCGCCGCCGTGCTGGCAGCCATCGGGGCCGCAACGGGTTTGCTTTCCGGCCTTCTCGGTGTGGGGGGAGGATTCGTGATCGTGCCGGCGCTGCGGCGCGTGAGCGACATCCCCCTTGCGGGTATCGTCGCCACATCCTTGATGGTGATGTGCATCGTGAGCCTGGCGGCCCTGGTGGCCGCCGTTGCCCATGGCGCCACCCTCTCCGTCACCGTCGCCGGCCCCTTTGTCGGCGCCACGGCGCTGGGCATGGTGGCCGGCCGGCTCGCGGCCCGAAGGGTTGCCAGCCACCACGTACACCGCCTCTTCGGCTTAGTATTGCTCGTGGTGGCCCTGAGCCTCCTCGTCAAGGCGCTAACTTCCCCCACCTGAGCCCATGACGGGGCGTTGGTGCCCAACCTGCGAAGGCGAACCGGGGGCACTAAATGCCATGGCCGGCATCCAACTATTCTTTGAGCTTCCTCATTGCGGAAGGATCCGAGATGAGCTCCAAACACCTGAACCTGCTCCGCGCACTTTTCCAGAACCCGGTGAGTGCGAACATCCACTGGCGCGAGATCGAATCCCTGCTCACCCATTTGGGTGCTCGGGTCGAGGCCGCCCATGGCGCCCGCTTTCGCATCGTCCTCAACGGGGTCGAAGGGTTTCTCCACCATCCGCACCACTCCAACGCCTGTCCGCCCCCTTTCATCAAGCAGGTTCGCGAATTGCTGACCCACGCCGGAATCAGCCCTTCTGCCTATGAGGAGCGCCAGCAAGCGGAAAGGGGCAAGGACAGCTAGGACCCCTGCGGCCGATGTCAACCGCGGCCCCAAGGCGCGCCGGCCGTCTGCGGCTTGCGAGGGCCCTCCTTGACGCCGCATCGCCGATCATTATTATTACGGTATTACTATAACCAAACACCCGGAGACACCATGACGGTGGTGGCCTTCGCCAACCAGAAAGGCGGCACCGGCAAGACCACCTTGCTGATGAATGTCGCAGCCGCCTTCCACCAGAGCGGGCGGCGGGTCACCATCCTCGACTGCGACCCCCAGGGCACCGCGTCGCGGTGGGCTCAAGCCAATGTGAAGCGACCATTCCCAGTGACAGTGACCCCCACAGGCCGCTTCGCCGAGGAGGTGCGCAAAGCGATCAAGTCGGCGCGGCACGGCGGTGACGCCCTAGTGTTGGTCGATTGCCCGCCGTCCGTGGAAGGTGAGGAAACTCGCGCCGCCCTGACGGTGGCCGATTGGGTGGTGATTCCCGTTGCGCCGAGCCCACCCGATCTCTGGGCCACCCGGGGAATTGTCCACCTCATGGCGAGCCTGCCCGCCAAAGCCCGCCGCCAGGGCATTCTGGTGGCCAATCGGGTCACGCCTCGCAGCACGCTCGGTCGCGACGCCCTGGATCTCCTGGCCGAATTCGAATTTCCCCTCGCCGGCAGCACCATTGGCGCCCGCGCCGCCTATGGCCAGGCCGCGGCCCTCGGTTGCTCGGTTCTGGACCTGAAACGCGCGGAGGCTGCCGGCGCAGAAATCCGCGCCCTGGCCGATGAATTGCTGTCCCATATCGATGGAGCCCACCCATGACCTCAACCCTCAAAACTGCCCTCCAGGAATCCCTCCAGCAGGAGGACGCCGCACTCAAGGCCCGCCTCGACCCAACCACGGCCGATTCGCCACCGACCAAGCCAACGCGCAAGCCCCGGACCCCGAAGGCCGCCCCCGCAGCGCCAGATGCAGCAGTGAAAGCCAAGCCAGCGGTGACCAGGAAGCCGCGGGCCGCCGCACCCAAGGCCGTTCGCAAGGTGGCCTCGGAGGCCCCTGAGGTGGCGGCCAAGGCCATACCGGCGGCCCCAACACCGGCCAAGCCCCAGAAGGTCACCCGCGAATCCTTCTCCCTACCCGAAGGGGAGGCGGCTTTGATTCGCGCCCTGCGCACCACCGTGGCCAAGGAGGGTCGCATCGCCACCAAATCCGAACTGATTCGTGCCGGCATCCAGTTGGCCGCGAGTCTGCCGACGACCGAATTGATGGCCCGCCTGGACACGCTGCCGCTGGTGGTCAAGAAAAAGAAGAAGAAGTAATCGCGCTTCAGGCCACCGCAATCCCGCGCCCCCTCAATGGGGCGGCCGGGGTTTGTGAAAACTCGGCGGCACCAAGGGAATTGGCCCGGCGGGACTGCGAACGGAAGTGATCGTCAATCCGGCCCAGCGACAGCGGCGGTTTGACACCCATCCCCGCCTCCCGCACCATTCGCCTTCCTTTTTGCACGTCCGTCGCATGGCCGCCGCCGATCTGCTTCAGCGCTCCCTGGGCGCCGTCTGGCACCCCTGCACCCAGATGCGCCACCACCAACCTGGGGCCACCTCGCCACTTCCTCTCGTTCCCGTCGTCCGGGGTCAGGGGGTGTGGCTGGAGGATGCCTCGGGTCACCGCATACTCGACGGCATCAGTTCCTGGTGGGTCAATCTCTTTGGCCATTGCCACCCCCAGATCGGGGCCGCAATCAAGGCCCAGCTCGACACCCTGGAGCACGTGATGCTGGCGGGCTGTACCCATCCGCCGGTGGTGGAACTCTCCGAGCGGCTCGCGGCCCTCACCGGCCACCGTCTCGGGCATGCCTTTTATGCCTCGGATGGCGCCTCGGCCACCGAGATTGCGCTCAAGATGAGCGCCCATTACTGGCGCAATCAAGGTCAGACGGAAAAATGCCGGTTCATCAGCCTGGCTGGCGGTTATCACGGCGAAACCGTCGGCGCCCTGGCGGTCACCGACGTCCCGCTGTTTCGTGAGGCGTACGCGCCCCTGATCCTCGCCGGCACCAGCGTGATGAGTCCGGACGCCCGCCAAGCCTGTGCCGGCGAAAGCCCAGCCGACGTGGCGCGCCGCGCCGCCCAGGCCCTGGAGGCCCACCTCGACGCCCATCACAGGGAAACCGCGGCGCTGATTGTCGAGCCCCTCGTCCAGGGGGCTGCTGGCATGGCCATGTACGACCCCAGCTACCTCCGCCACGCCCGAAGATTGTGCGATCGCTACGGGGTGCATCTGATCGCCGACGAGATCGCCATGGGTTGCGGCCGGACCGGCACCTTCTTCGCCAGCGAACAAGCGGAGATCTGGCCCGACTTCCTGTGCCTTTCGAAGGGCATCTCCGGAGGCTACCTCCCCCTCTCCCTGGTCCTCACGACCGATGGGGTGTTTGACGCCTTTCTCGATGACGACACGGCCCGGGGGTTCCTTCATTCCCATTCGTACACCGGCAATCCCCTGGCCTGCCGCGCTGCGCTGGCCACCCTGGATCTGTTCCGCGACGAAGACGTACTGACGGCCAATATCGACCGCTCCCGCCGCCTGCGGGCCGCCTTCGACGCCCGGTTCGCGGATCACCCCCGCCTGCGCCACCAGCGCGCTCGGGGCATGGTTCTGGCCTTCGATGTGGCGGATGCCCCGCCCGATTTTTCCCGCCGCTTCTTTGCCGCAGGCCTGGAAGCCCGGGTGCTGCTGCGACCGATCGGCGCCACGGTGTACTTCATGCCCCCCTACGTGATCGATGGCGCGGAAATCGACCATCTGATGGACGGCGCCGCCGTCGCCCTTGAACGTGTCCTTGCCTGACTCGGTCCTGCGGGACGAACTCATCGCCCATCTCGCCGCCCTGGACGAAGGGGCCCTGCGGCGTCGTCGGCGCACCGTGGAAGATCCCTGCGGCCCTCACGTCCGGGTGGACGGCCGTCCGATGCTCGCCTTTTGCAGTAATGACTACCTGGGTTTTGCCGGCCACCCCCTGCTCGCGCAAGCCCTGCAGGAGGGGGCGGCCCGGTGGGGGGTCGGCTCCGGCGCCTCCCATCTGGTGAGTGGCCATTACCATGTCCATGAGGTTCTCGAATCTCGCCTCGCGGCCCTGGTGGGGCGCCCACGAGCCCTTTATCTCTCCACCGGCTACATGGCCAATCTGGGAATCCCCTCGGCCCTGGTCGGCCGGGGTGACGCCATCTTCGCCGACCGTCTGAACCATGCCTCCCTGGTGGATGGGGCCCGCCTGACCCGGGCCGACGTGCATCGGTATCCCCATGCCAACCTTGGCGCCCTGGCCCGTCAGTTGGAGGCCTGCCCGGCGCGGCGCAAACTGATCCTCACCGACGCCGTGTTCAGCATGGACGGAGACCTGGCGCCCCTGCCGGAACTGCTCGACCTTGCCGAACGGCACGACGCCTGGCTGGTGGTGGACGACGCCCACGGCTTTGGCGTGCTGGGCCCCCGGGGCGCCGGGGCGGCTGCCCACTTCGGCCTGCCCGACACCTGGCGGGTGGTTTACATCGGCACTCTGGGCAAAGCGGCCGGGGTGTCCGGCGCCTTCGTCGCGGGTGACGAGGTGGTGATCGAGACCATCCTTCAGGCCGCCCGCCCTTATCTCTTCACCACCGGCTCACCCCCCGCCCTGGCCCACGCCTTATTGACGAGCCTGGATCTCATCGCCCAAGGGGATGGACGCCGGGCCCATCTCACCGTCCTCATCGCATCGCTACGCGCGGCGCTGCCCCTGCAGCGTTGGTCCCTCCTTCCCTCGCCCTCGCCCATTCAGCCGGTGGTCATTGGTGACAATGCCGAGACGCTTCGAGTCGCCCGGGCCTTGTGGGAGCAGGGCTTATGGGTGCCCGCCATCCGTCCTCCCACGGTTCCGCAGCATTCAGCCCGCCTGCGGATCTCGCTCTCCGCCGCCCACACCCTGGAGGACGTTGCCCATTTGGCCGAGGCCCTGCTCCGCCTGGAGGCATCTGCATGAAGTCCCCATTGGTCATGCTCCACGGCTGGGGCTTGTCTCCGGCGGTCTTCGGCGGGCTGCGCCCCCAGTTGCAAGGTTTCTCACGCATCGTCGCGCCCTGGTTGCCGGGACATGGCCCCGCCGAAGCAGCCCACGGCCCCGAACTGGCTGACTGGACCGACCTGCTGGTCCCGGACCTTCCCGACCAAGCGGTAGTGCTGGGATGGTCCCTCGGGGGAATGATTGCCCTTGATCTGGCACGCCGTCATCCCCGCAAGGTCGCCCGATTGATTCTGGTGGGGGCCACGCCGCGCTTTGTTGCCAAGGATGACTGGCCCCATGGCCTCGCGCCCGCCGTGGTCGAGGAATTTCGCGCCGGGTTTGCGGCCGATCCCGCCGCCACCCTGCGACGCTTCATCGCCCTGCAGACCCTCGGCGATGCCCGCCGCAAGGCGGTGGCCCTGGCCCTGTCCGAGGGGCTTGCGCCCGTTGGACAGGCCGAAGGCTGCGCCCCAGCCGAGGGATTGCGTCTCCTCGCGGAGACCGATCTACGATCGATCGTAGCGGACGTCGGCGTCCCCACCCGGGTCCTCCACGGCCGCCACGATGCCCTCATGTCTGCCGAGGCGGCAGTCTGGCTGGCGGACCATTTACCCGACGGTCGCCTGAGCATTTTCGAGCAGGCCGGCCATGCACCCTTCCTCTCGATGCCGGCGCAATTTGCCGTCCTCGTTGATGGCTTCGCCCATGAGTGAACCTCCGGTGCGACGCCAAGTCCGGGCTGCCTTCGACAAGGCGGCAGGCAGTTATGACGCTGCGGCCACGGTGCAGCGTGAAGTCTGCCGCCACCTTGATGCCCTGGCCCGGCGCCGTCCCTGTGCGACACCACATCGCATTCTCGACGCCGGCTGCGGCACCGGATTTGGTCTCCCGTTTCTCCGCGGCCGCTTTCCTGCCAGCGAGGTTCTGGCACTGGATTTCGCGCCGGCCATGCTGCAGCGGTTGCCGCCGGGTCTGGCGCTGGCCCTGGGCGGCGACATGGAGCACCTGCCCCTGGCGAACGCCTCGGTGGACGCCGTGTGGTCCAGCCTCGCGCTTCAGTGGTGCCATCCTGGCCGTGCTCTGGCGGAAGCGACTCGGGTGCTTCGGCCTGGCGGCCAGGCCTGGCTCGCCACCCTGGGGCCTGCCACGCTTTGGGAACTGCGCGAGGCCTTCGCCGGACTGGACGATGCCGAACATGTGCTCGGCTTCCACGATCTGACGGCCTGGACGGCGGACGCTACCCAAGTCGGCCTTGCAATCATCGCCACTGAGCAATTCGCCACCCCCGCCACAGCCCCCAACCTGCGGGAACTCCTGCGGGACATCAAGGCCATCGGCGCGCACAATGTGGGCAGCGGGCGCCGCCGGGCGCCCCTCGGCAAGGCCGCCTGGCAGATCCTGGAAGCACGTTACGAAACCCATCGCCGCGCCGACGGCTGGCTCCCCGCCACTTATGACGTGATTTTGCTGCATCTGGAGAAACCACTATGAGTTCGCGGGCCTTCTTCGTCACCGGTACCGATACCGAGGTCGGCAAGACCTTTACGACTTGCGCGCTGATCCACGCCACTCGTGTCCTCGGGCTGTCGGCGGTCGGGATGAAGCCGGTGGCGGCAGGAGCCGATGAAGTGGACGGCCGCGCCATCAACGATGATGTCGCGGCGCTGATCGCGGCAAGCAGCGTCATTCGCCCGGAGCGCGAGGTCAATCCCTACCTCCTGCGCGCGCCGGTCGCACCCCATATTGCAGCCCTGGAGGATGGCATCCAGCTCTCCCCGATTGCGATCTTCACCGCACTCAAGAATCTGCGCGCCGCAGCGGACGTGGTGTTCGTCGAGGGCGTGGGCGGATTTCGTGTTCCCCTCGGGCCAGCCTATGACAGCGCCGACCTGGCCCGGGACCTGGGCCTGCCGGTGATCTTGGTGGTGGGCATGAGACTGGGGTGCCTCAGCCATGCCCTTCTCACCGCCGAGGCCATCGACCGGCGCGGGCTCAGCTTGGCCGGCTGGGTTGCCAATCAAATCGATCCGGCCATGCTGCGCTTTCAGGAGAATCGCGAGGCCCTGGCCTCCCGAATTGGTGCCCCGCTCCTCGGCACGCTTGCCCACCAGGCAGCCCCCCTGCCCGACGCCCGCGAGGCCGCCGGGCAGTTGAACGTCGCCACCCTCCTGGCCTGACCCATCAGGCTCGCGCTGCCGGTCAGCGCCCCTGCCGCTGGCGAACCTGCTCGAACAGACAAATCGCCGCCGCCGCCCCCACGTTGAGGGATTCGACCCCAACCGTCATGGGAATCACCACCTGCCCCTGGGCCTGAGCCAAGAGCCCGGACGAAAGGCCCTGCCCTTCCGATCCGAGCAACCACGCCACCGGGCCCCGCAAATCCCAGTCGTAGAGCGACCGGGCGCCGGCCCCCACCCCGGTGGCGAGGCGGATGCCATGGAAATGGACAAGGATATCCTCGCCCTCGTCCGCCTCAATAATGTCGAGCACGAAATGGGCCCCCATCCCGGCCCGCAGAACCTTGGGGGACCAGGCCTGGGCGCAACCCGGCGTGAGGATTACCGTACCCACCCCGGCAGCCGCCGCGGTCCGCAAAATGGTGCCGACATTGCCGGCATCCTGGATTCGATCGAGTACCACCCAATCCCCGATCGCATCGCCCAGCGCCGGGCGCGGGGGCACAGCAAGAATCGCGAGGATGCCCGTGGGCGATTCCACTGGGCTTACCCAGGCGAAGAGCGGCCCCGCCAGGACGGTGGTCGGCCCATTCCACCGGCCGAGGATCTCCTGAACCTCCACCCGTGTCCGGGCAGGTTCGGCCACCACGAGTTCGACCACCTTGGCCCGTGCGCCGAGGGCCGCATCGACCAGGTGGGGGCCATCGAGCACCGTCTGACCGGCCTCCCGCCGCGCACGGGCGTCATGGGCCAGGGCTCTAAGATGCTTGACGTGGGCGTTGTCCCGCGACGTGAGAACGCGATCGGGGTCGATCACAACCCCAGCCCGAGGGTACCGAGGGCGATGGTCGCGAGGCCAAGAACCAGGTTGAAACCGACCCGCTGACGAATCCTGGCGAGGGCACCGGCGCCGGCCGCCCAATCCTGGGCCGATACGGCCAGGGTGAGGGCAGGCCAGGGTCCGAACCAGATCGAGACGAACACCGAGGCCATGACGAGACCGGTCAGGGCCATGACATGCCAGGCTCCGGGTGCGTGGCGAACGCCCACTTCCGCGAACATCCAGGCGCCCGAGACGAGGGTCACCGTCATGGCGGCCCACACCAGGGAAAAGAAGCGACCTAACACGGCGCGCATCAAAGTCAATCGATCCGACGGTGCGAGAATGTCAAGGGAGGGCCTCAGGCAAACATGGGCAAAAAGCATTCCCCCCACCCAGACCACCACCCCGAAAATGTGCAGGAAGAGCATCAGGTAATGGAGCCGCATGACCTCACCCTTCCCCATCCGGCCAAAGGCTGGACTGGGCCGCTGCCGCCTGAACGGGGCCAAAGCTGCGCCGATGGATAGGCGCCGGGCCGTGCCGGCGCAGAGCAGCGAGATGAGCGGCCGTAGGGTAACCCTTATGGGCCGCCAAGCCATATTCCGGGTAGCTACGATCCAGCTCGACGAGGAGGGCATCCCGGGCGGTCTTGGCCAGAATGGACGCCGCGGAGATGGCTGGCTCCAGCGCATCGCCCCCGACGATGGCCCGGGCCGGCATGGAGAGCGATGGGCAGCGATTGCCATCGATCCACGCCTCGGCAGGTCTGGGATCGAGTGCTGACACCGCCCGCTGCATGGCAAGGAGGCTGGCCTGGAGAATATTGAGGCGGTCGATCTCCTCGACGCTGGCTTCGGCCACCGACCAGGCCAGCGCGTGGGTGCGAATCTCACTGGCGAGACGATCGCGCCTGGCCGCCGAGAGCTTTTTCGAATCTGCCAGGCCTAAGATCGGCCGGCGGGGATCGAGAATTACCGCAGCCGCCATTACCGGCCCGCACAAAGGGCCGCGACCGGCTTCATCCACTCCGCAAATCAGGCGCTCTCGCGATTCTCGTTCCATGACAGGGACTTTTTCAGATAGGGCAGGATTGCATCGGCGGCACGCTGGGCAGTGTTTTGCCGGAGGGTGAGGTGCATGTCCCGGAAACGCGCCTCCAGAGCCTTGCGGCGCGGCGCATCATCGAGCCACGCCGCCATGGCCTCAGCGATGGCAGCCGGGTCGGCCGCGTCCTGCAGCAACTCGGGCACCACGGTTTCCCGGCACAGGATGTTGGGCAGCCCCACCCAGGGCAGGTAGGCCAGCCGCCGCATAAGTTTGTATTGCCAAGGCCCCACCCGATAGGTGATCACCATGGGTCGCTTGAGAAGAGCGGCTTCGAGGGTCGCAGTACCACTGGCCACCAGGACCACATCGGCGGCAGTCATGGCATCTACCGCATGCCCGAACAGGATGCGCAGGGGCAATTCCCCGCCATGATGGCGGTACAAAGCCTCTTCGAAAATCTCCCGGGTCTCCCGAGTTGCCAGGGGCACGAGAAACCGGGCGGAGGGGAAGCGATCATGGAGCCGCTTCGCAACGTCGATGAAAAGATCGGCCAGATTGCGGACTTCGGATTGTCGGCTCCCAGGCAGCAAGGCGAAGACCGGCACGTCCAGCGGCAGGCCATATCGCTCCCGCATGCCATCGCGATCCGGTTCCAGGGGGAGTTCGTCGGCGAAAGGATGTCCGACATAGCTTACCGGCACCCCAGCCCCCTCATAGAGGGCCGGCTCGAAGGGAAACAGGCAAAGCATGTGACTGACGCTACGGGCGATCCCCTTCAACCGCCCACCTCGCCAAGCCCAGATCGAGGGGCTGACGAAATGGATCGCTGGAATCCCGGCGGCCTTCAGACGCCGTTCGAGCCAAAGATTGAAGTCCGGTGCGTCGACGCCAATGAAGGCATCGGGAGGATCCCGCAGGAGATCCCGCTGCAACTGGCGACGAATCCCGGAAAGTTCTCGGTACCGCTTCAGGGCATCGACATAGCCGTGGACGGCGAGCCGCTCGCAGGGCCAGTGGGCCTGGAAGCCGACAGATTCCATGCGCGGCCCACCGATGCCGAAAAAAGTCGCGCCTGGCACACGGTTGCGCAAGGCACGGATCAGGTGGCTTGCCAAAAGGTCGCCGGAAGCCTCACCGGCTACCATGGCAATGCGAATACCCATGACGTCAGCGGACGATGCCGCGGCCCGAATCCGAGATGAAGCGCGAGAATGACTCCACCTCCGGTGCGTCGGCCGCGATCTCGGCCACTTTCTTTCGCGCTTCGTCGAGGGTCAGCCCGGAGCGATAGAGGGATTTGTAGGCACGCCGGATAGCCAGAATGCCCTCCGGGGAGAAGCCTCGCCGCTTGAGGCCCTCGCTATTGATGCCATGGGGTGCCGCAGGATTGCCGGAGACCGTGACAAAGGGGGGGAGGTCCTGCAGCAGGACCGTGCCCACACCACAAAAACTGTGGGCACCAACGCGGACAAACTGGTGCACCCCGGTGAACCCCCCCAGGATGGCCCAGTCACCGACGGTGACGTGCCCGGCGAGCGTCGCGTTGTTCGCGAAAATGGTGTGGTCCCCCACGACACAGTCATGGGCGACATGCACATATGCCATGATCCAGTTGTCGCTACCAATGCGAGTGACGCCGCTATCCTGAGCGGTACCGGTGGAGAAGGAGCAAAACTCCCGAATCGTGTTGCCGTCACCGATTTCCAGACGCGTCGGCTCCGCCGCGTATTTCTTATCCTGGGGCTCCGACCCCAGGGAGCAGAACTGGAAGATCCGGTTGCCGCGCCCCAAGCGGGTGTGGCCTTCGATGACCACGTGGGGCCCGATCCAGGTGCCCTCCCCGATCTCGACATGCTCACCGATGATGGAATAGGCGCCCACCTCCACCCCGTCGGCCAGGCGCGCCCCGGGGTGCACGAGTGCCGTCGGATGGATCATGTGAGGGACCTGATTGCGCACATGAGGTCGCCTTCGGCCGCGAGTTGCTCGCCAACTCGTGCCACGGCCCGGTATTTGTAGATGCCCCGCTTGGCCTGAGTGATGGTCGCCTCGAGCAACAACTGGTCCCCGGGCACCACCGGCCTCTTGAAGCGGGCGTTATCGATCCCGGCGAAATAGACCACCTGGTTTTCGTCAGGCTTGACACCGTGGCTCTTGAAAGAAAGCAGCGCCGCAGCCTGGGCCATGGCCTCGACAATCAGCACGCCGGGCATCACGGGATGGTGGGGAAAGTGCCCCGGGAAAAAAGGCTCGTTCATTGTGACGTTCTTGAGGGCAACGATGCGCTCCCCGGGCACGAGTTCGATGACCCGATCCACCAGCAGGAAAGGATAGCGGTGGGGGAGATAGTCCAGGATTTCGAGGATGTCCATGGTGTTCACGCCGAGGATTCTCTTTGAAGTAGTTGTTGTTCCAATGCGCGGATGCGGTCCGCCATGGCATCCAGATGGCGGAGGTGGGCGAAATTCTTTACCCAGTCCTCTCGGGTCTGCAGCGGCAGATTCGCCGTGTAGACGCCGGGACGTGTGATCGATTTCGATACCAAAGTACAGCCCGATACCACCACGTCGTCAGTGATGGTCAGATGACCGCTGATCCCGGCCTGACCGCCAAACATGCATCGCTTACCGATCCGCGTGCTGCCAGCCACCCCAGAACAGGCGGCCATGGCGGAATGGGCCCCGACGTGGACGTTATGGGCAATCTGAATCAGGTTGTCCAGCTTGACGCCATCTTCGATCACCGTGTCATCGAGGGCGCCACGGTCGATGGTGGTGTTGGCGCCGATCTCGACATCGTCACCGACCACCACCCGCCCCACTTGGGGAATCTTGACCCAGCTCCCGTCTCGCTCCCTGGCATAGCCGAATCCGTCAGCCCCAATCACCGCGCCGGCATGAATGATGACATCCCGCCCGATGCGGCAGCCATGGTAGATCGTGACGCGAGCGTGCAGGCGGGCCCCAGGCCCAAGGACGACCCCGTCACCGATGACACAACCCGGCCCAATGTAGCTTCCCTCGCCGATCAGGACATCGCGTCCGATATCAACGCCGGCCTCAATCTGAACGCTATCCGGCACTGCAGAGCGAACACTGGCGGTGGGAGCGATCCCCGGAACCAGGGAGGGGACGGGGTTCAGAAGCTGGGCGACCCGCGCAAAGTAGAGATGAGGGTCGGGGACGATGACCCGAGCGGCCACCGTCGCGTCTTCAACGTCTTTGCGCAGTATGAGTGCAGAGGCCTGACACGCGGCCAGCTGCTTACGCAGCTTCGGGTTGGCCAAGAAGGCGATATCCCCTGGACCAGCGCTCTCCAGGCTCGCCACCCGTCGAATCTCTACACTGCCGTCGCCCAACAGTTCGCCACCAAGGCGAACCACCAGATCGCTAAGCTTGAACATCGGGGCACCCTCTGGGTCAGGGTTACTTGCTGTCGGCAAGCGCCTTAATGACCTTGTCGGTGATGTCGATCCGAGGGCTGGCGTAAACCGCCTCCTGGAAGATGATGTCGAACTTTTCCAGCTCGGCGATCTGCTTGACCGCCTTGTTCGCTCGATCAAGGACCGAGGCCAGTTCTTCGTTGCGCCGCTGATTCAGATCTTCGCGGAATTCCCGCTGCCGGCGCTGAAAATCTCGGTTGAGGTCGTTGAATTCCCGCTCCTTGGTCTTTCGGTCCGACTCGGCAAGGGTCATGCCGTTCTTTTCAAGGCCTTCCTGCATGGACTGCAGGTCCTTGGCAATTCTCTGGAGATCCTGATCGCGCTTCTCGAACTCCTTTTCCAGGCGCTTCTGGGCGCGCACGGCTGGCGCTGCCTCCCGCATCACCTTGTCGGAATTGACGAAACCGATCTTGGTCTCTGCCATGACCAGGGAAGAAGAGGCCATCAACACCGCGCCCACAACGGCGACACAAGCCTTAAGTTTCACTCCTGCCTCCACTATCGCGCCGCTCCGCGGCATTAGAACGTCGAACCCAACTGGAACTGGAAGGTCTGGGTCTTGTCCCCGGTTTCCTTCTTCAAGGGCACGCCAAAGCTGAATTTCAGCGGCCCCATCGGCGAACTCCAGGAAAAAGCTAGCCCGGTACTGTAACGCAAATCCGAGAATCGCAAGCTCTGATCCCTGCCATCCTCGTTACGGCCCCACACATAACCGGTGTCGAGGAAGGTGGAGACGCGGAAGGACTTGTCGAGACCAGCCCCCGGCACGGGGAAGAAGAATTCTGCGTTGGCCACAATTTTCCGCGTGCCACCGAGGGATTCCCGGTCACCATCAGACTGCTGGATCCGCGGTCCAAGCGAGCTTTGCTCAAAACCCCGCACCGAGCCAATGCCCCCGACGAAGAAATTCTTGTAGAAGGGCACCCGACTGTCGCCATACCCCACCGCCCAACCGATCTCGCCATTCAGCATCAGGGCGTAATCTTTGCCGATCGGGAACCAGCGCTGGTGCTGGTACGAAGCTTTGACGTAGCGCAGATCACCCACGGGTAGACTGCCCTCGAAAGTAAGGCGCTGGAACGTGCCACTGCGCGGGAAGAGAAAGCTGTCACGACGATCGCGCGACCACCCCGCAGTGCCCACCAAACTGCTCACCGAGCAGTTGGTGCTGGATCCGTATTCCTTACAGAAGTCGATGTATTGCTGGGGACTGGTGCCGTAGTCAGGATCATCAATGAATGTGTCGATCTGGGTATGGTCCACGCCGAGGCCGAAGCTCACGGCATCGTCCTCGGCAATGGGAACGCCAAAGCGCAAGCCGGCCCCCGTGGAGGCCGTCTTGTAGGGCGCGACACTGAGGGACGTAGGATTCACCGTCCGGTGATAGATATCCCATCCGAAGCTCACGCCATCGGGCGTGAAGTAGGGACGGGTATAGGAGAGCGCGAGGGTCCGGTTGACCTTGCCAGTGTTCAGGCTCAGCGTCATGGCGTTACCACTGCCAAAAAGGTTCTGCTGGGACACCGACCCAGAAAGCACAATTTTCTCCGAACTTGAGAAGCCGGCACCGAGCATCAGGTTACCGGTCGAGCGCTCCTTGACATTGACGTTGAGGTCCACCTGATCGGTGGCCGTCGGCACGGCCGGAGTCTCGACGGCTACCTCATCGAAAAAGCCAAGCCGTTCAACACGTGTCTTGGACTTGTTGATCTTTTCGCCGTCGTACCATGCCCCTTCCATCTGGCGCATCTCGCGCCGGACCACCTCATCACGGGTACGGACATTACCTCCGACGTTTATCCGCCGCACATAAACGCGACGGCCTGGATCGACAAATATCGTGAACGCGACTTGTCGCTTGGCCTTATCCACTTCCGGGGCCGCATTCACGTTGGCAAAGGCATAACCATCGTTGCCGAGGCGATCGGTGATCGCCTTGGTGGTGCTCGTGAGCTTCTCTCGTGAAAAGATCTCGCCAGGCTTGATCGTCACTAGCTTGCGATATTCCTCCTCCGCAAAGACCAAATCGCCGGTGAGCTTGATTCCTGAAACCGAGTACTGGGGGCCCTCGGAGATGCCGAGCGTGATGTAGATGTCCTGCTTGTCGGGCGTGATCGACACCTGTGTCGATTCGATGTTGAAATCGAGGTAGCCGCGATTGAGATAATGGGAGCGCAGAGTTTCCAGGTCGGCGGAAAGTTTCGGCTTGGAATATTGATCGTTTTTGGTGTACCAGGTCAGCCAGCCCGGCGTGGTGAGTTGGAACAGGCTGAGCAGTTCGGATTCCTTGAAAACCGTATTGCCAACGATCTTGATCTGTCGGATCTTGGCGACTTCGCCTTCGGTAACGGCAAAGTTCAGTCCAACCCGATTGCGCTCAAGAGGGGTGACGGTGGTTGTAATCTGGGCCGCGTAAAACCCTCGGCTGAGGTACTGCCGCTTGAGTTCCTGCTCCGCCTTTTCCAGCAACGACCGATCGAATATCCGCGACTCCGCGAGGCCGACTTCCTTAAGCCCTTTGCGCAGGACCTCCTTGTCGAATTCCTTGACCCCCACGAAATCGATCTGGGCGATGGCGGGACGCTCATCGACCAACACCACCACCACATCGCCCTCGACTTCGACCCGCACGTCCTTGAAAAAACCGGTCGCAAAGAGCGCCTTCACCGCCTCGGAGGCTTTCTCGTTTGTGAAGCGGTCCCCCACCTTCACTGGCAAATAGCTGAAAACGGTACCAGCCTCTGTTCGCTGGAGCCCCTCCACCCGGATGTCCCGAACCTGAAATGGATCGAAGGCAAGGGCGGGCGAGGCAACAATAAGGGCACCGAGCAGCCCGGAAAGGAGCTTGAGTTTCATGGGAATTCAGCTGGAAATGAGGCGGGTGATATCGTTGTAGAAGGCGAAGGCCATGAGCATGACGAGCAAGGCCAGGCCAACCTGCTGACCAATCTCCATCAGCCTTTCTGGGATTGGCCCCCCCTTGATCAGCTCGATCGAATAATACAGTAAATGCCCACCGTCCAGCACCGGGATGGGGAGCAGGTTCAGGACTCCAAGACTGATGCTGATCAGGGCAAGAAATTTTAGGTAATGGTCCCATCCCATGCGAGCCGACTGGCCGGCGTAATCGGCAATCGTGACCGGACCACTGAGATTCTTCCAGGATACTTCGCCCACCAGCATGCGCCCCATCATGGACAGGCTCAAACTGCTGGTTTCCCAGGTTTGACGCACAGCTCGCGCCAAACCGTCCACCGGCCCGTACTGCACTGTCGTAAACAAATCTTCCCGGGGCAGCGCCTCTTCCGCCACCGCGATCCCAATACGCCCTACCGACTCGCCCTTGCCATCCGGCGCCGCTTCCGGAGTCACGGCCAGACTCAAGCGGGATCCATGGCGCTGGATCTCTACCTCCAATACCCGCCCGGCGGCAGGGCGGATCCGCTCCACCATGTGTTCCCAGGAAAGAACTGGCTCCCCGTCGATGGCCAGGATTTTGTCCCCCACCTCAATCCCGGCCCGAGCGGCCGGCCCCGCCTCGACCAGACGTCCGACTTCGGCGGGAATCACCGGTCGAAAGGGGCGAAACCCGATGCGGGCAATGAAGTCCCGGCCACCTTCGTCGATATCGAATCCGGCCAGATCCATTGTCAATAACCGAATGCCCTGCCTGTCCCGCTCGACCTGAATATCGACTCTCCCGGCGTCAAGAGCGTGGCGCAAGATGG
Source organism: Zoogloeaceae bacterium (assembly GCA_016791025.1). Classification (GTDB taxonomy): domain Bacteria; phylum Pseudomonadota; class Gammaproteobacteria; order Burkholderiales; family Rhodocyclaceae; genus JAEUNX01. The sequence continues at coordinate 87,470 of JAEUNX010000082.1, forward strand.
CCCAACGAAAATCTTGCCAGCTGGAAATCGGCTCACCGGCGACTGCCCGCACCTCATCGGCCTCCTCAAATCCAGCCGAAACGGCCGCGGTCGGTCCAGGCAGCAAGCCTACCCGCGGACGGAGTTCCTCTGTCCCGATAAGGTTCATTCCCCAGTAGATCAGGATCGCCAGGATCAGGTTGGCCAAGGGACCGGCGGCAACGATCGCCATCCGACGACCGACGGTCTGGCGATTGAAGGCCCGATGGAGTTCATGGGCCGCCACCGGCGCTTCCCGCTCGTCGAGCATCTTGACGTATCCGCCGAGGGGAAAAAGTCCGATCGCCCACTCGGTTCCGTCGCTACCAGCCCGCCAGCGCAAGATCGGCCGTCCGAAGCCGATGGAAAAACGTAAAACCTTGACCCCACACCGCCGGGCGACCCAGTAATGGCCAAATTCGTGGATCGCGATCAGAAGTCCCAGGCCAACCGCAAATGGCACCAGATAATCAAGAATGTTCATGCCCTGGAATTGGGAGGAAATTAATTCAGAAGACTGAGCGCCCACCGCCGACCGATCGCGTCGGCCTCGAGGACGCCTTCCAGGGAAGAGACCGTCGTGCGCTCCGCGCGTTCCAGGACCCGCCGGATCACATTCGGGATGGCGAGATACGGGATCTGATGATTCAAGAATGCGGCAACGGCCACCTCATTGGCAGCATTGAGCAGAGCCGGCGCCGATCCGCCCTCCCGAAGCGCATCGTAGGCAAGAGAGAGGCAGGGGAAGCGGACAAAATCGGGCGCCTCGAAGTTGAGCTGGCCGACGGCGCACAGATCCAGGGGTGCGACACCGGATGCAACCCGATCGGGGTAAGCCAGGCCATAGGCGATGGGAGTGCGCATATCCGGATTGCCCAGTTGCGCCAGAACGGACCCATCGGCGTACTCGACCATCGAATGGATGACGCTCTGGGGATGAACCACCACCTGGATACGGTCGGCCGACGCTCCAAACAACCAGTGGGCCTCAATGACCTCAAGCCCCTTGTTCATCATGGTCGCCGAATCGACGGAGATCTTTCGCCCCATGACCCAATTGGGATGGGCGCAAGCCTCTTCGGGGGTGACGGCTTCAAGTTCATGGAGGGATCGACGACGGAAGGGCCCACCCGATGCCGTCAGCAGAATACGGCGTACCCCGGCTTGGTCCGGAAGACGGCCGTAATTGCCCGGCAGCGCCTGAAATACCGCGTTGTGCTCGCTGTCGATGGGTAGAAGCCTCGCGCCCCCCATCACCACGGCGTCCATGAACAGTTGCCCCGACACCACCAGTGCCTCCTTGTTGGCTAGGAGGACCTGCTTACCGGCCCGTGCCGCGGCGAGGGCCGACGGGAGCCCGGCGGCACCGACAATGGCTGCCATCACGATGTCCGTTTCGGCGGCTCTGGCCACATCCACCAGAGCCTCCGGACCCCAGAGAATCTCGGTGGTCAGCCCTGCCTCAGCGAGTCTGGTTCGGAGCCAGTCCGCACCGTCTGCATCTCCAACCACTGCCACCGCCGGACGATGGATCAAACATTGACGCAGCAGGGCTTCGGTCTGACGGCAGGCGGTCAGAGCGAAAACCTGGAAGCGCTCGGGATGCCGGCTGACCACATCAAGGGTGTTGACCCCAATCGAACCGGTGGAACCCAGAACCGTGACGCGCCGGAGCGCCGTGGGGGAACTGATCATGGGGGAAGGAAATAGATGACCAAGCCAACCAAGGGGAGCGTCGAAGTCAAGCTGTCGATCCGGTCCAGGATGCCGCCGTGGCCGGGCAAAATCTGGCCGCTGTCTTTCAGGCCCGCCTGACGCTTGAGCAAGGACTCGAAAAGGTCTCCCTGAACACTCAGGGCCGCGAATCCCAGCAGGCAAAAAGCAAAAATCACGAACTTGCGGGCGTCTTCGCCAAGCCAACCACTCAGCCAAACCATCCCGAGTCCGTAAGTCACGACCAAGGCCGCCCCGCCGACGGCGCCTTCCCAAGTCTTGCCTGGGCTGATGTTGGGTGCAAGTTTGTGCCGCCCCCACGCCCGCCCTGAGAAATAGGCCCCAATATCGGCGAGCCAGACGGCCCCCAGGGACCAAAAGAGGAATCCTGGTCCGATCTGGCGAAGGTGGGCCAGCGCCAGCGCCGCAGGAACGAGAACCACCATTCCGACCACCAATGCAACAACCGTCGACTGAAGCCGCCATTTACGCGATAGCCACAGGGGCACCACCACCAGCCAGAACAGGACTGCTGCGGCATAGGCGCCCGCCAGCGCCGGATGCGCGGAAGGCGTGGGTTGGGCAAGACCCGCAAGGATGCCGCCACCCGCGATCAAAATCCCAATCAACGGCGAGAAAGCGGCCTTCATCGGCCTCCCCCATCCCGCCAGGCCTCCCCACTCCCAGGCGCCTAACGCCCCAACGGCAGCCGCAAAGGCCAGCCACCCCATGGGGGGGAGAAAAAGAAGGGCGGCCAGAAAACCGGCCAGGAGGATGAGCGCGGTAATGACCCGCAGTTTAAGCATGGGGTGCCGGTGGTATTCCGGCGGAACCGACCGCCGTCAGCTGTTCGCTGGTCCGCCCGAAGCGCCGCTCCCGCAAACGGTAGGACGCAATAGCCGTGTCGAGGGCGTTGGAATCGAAATCCGGCCACAGAATGTCGGTGAAATGGAGCTCGGTGTAGGCCAGTTGCCAGAGAAGGAAGTTGCTGATCCGCTTTTCCCCGCCGGTACGAATGAAGAGGTCCGGCTCCGGAGCGAAGGCCATCGAAAGACGTTGTGCAACCTCGTCCTCGGTAAAGCCCTCTTGCCTTCCGGGAAAATCCTGCACCAGCCGCTCGACCGCCTGAAGAATATCCCAGCGCCCCCCGTAGTTGGCGGCAACCGTCAGCTGCAGACGCTGGTTGTTTGCCGTCAACTCTTCCGATTCGGTAATGAGCTCGATGAGGCTCGAATCGAAGCGGGACAAATCACCTATGACCCGGAAGCGAATCCCATTCGCATGCATCCGCGCGATTTCCTTTCGCAAGGACCGCACAAAGAGCTGCATCAGGAACGAGACTTCGTCCGCAGGACGCCGCCAGTTCTCGGAACTGAAGGCAAACAATGTTAGAAACTGGATGCCGCGATCGATCGATGCCGCGATCGTGTTGCGTACCGACTCGACTCCGCGGGAATGGCCGGCAACCCGAGGCATCAGGCGCTGCTTGGCCCAACGCCCGTTCCCGTCCATGATGATCGCGACATGGCGGGGCACGCCGCTGACCGCCGGAATCTCCCGAGTTGAACTGCTGAAGGGCGACATTGATGTGCCTGTCAGAGCGTTGCGGCGAACGCAGATCGACCCAGGGGGTCAGACCTGCATTAACTCCTGCTCCTTCTGGGCGAGCAGCTTGTCGATCTCGGTAATGAAGCGATCAGTCAGTTTCTGCACCTCTTCCTGACCACGGCGCTCATCGTCTTCAGAGATGGACTTTTCCTTCACCGCGTCCTTAAGGTGGGAATTGGCATCCCGGCGGAGGTTGCGGACCGCCACCTTGGCATTCTCGCCCTCCTGCTTCACGACTTTCGTGAGTTCCCGGCGCCGCTCTTCAGTCAGCGGAGGCATCGGGACCCGGATCACGTCACCCTGGTTGGAGGGATTCAGGCCCAGGTCGCTATCCCGAATCGCTTTTTCAACTTTACCGAACAGCGGCTTTTCCCAAGGCTGGACACCGATCGTTCGGGCATCGAGAAGGGTCACGTTCGCGACCTGATTCACCGGAACCATGCTTCCGTAGTATTCGACTTGGACGTGGTCCAGCAGCCCGGTATGGGCTCGGCCAGTGCGAATCTTGGCGAGATCGGTCTTGAGCGACTCGATCGACTTCTGCATTTTCTGTTCGGTCATCTTCTTTACTTCCGGGATCATGGCGAACCTCAGCAATAGACCAGGGTACCTTCGTCCTCACCTGTGACCACGCGCCGTAAGGCGCCAGGTGAAAATATACTGAAAACATTGATCGGCAGGCGCTGATCGCGGCAAAGGGCAAAGGCTGTCGCATCCAGCACCGCAAGGTTGCGGGCGATGGCTTCGTCAAAGCTGACCCGATCGTAGCGAACTGCCGTCGGATCCTTTTTGGGATCGGCAGTGTAAATGCCGTCGACCTTAGTAGCCTTCAGCATGATCTGGGCACCGATCTCCACACCCCGCAAGGCGGCGGCGGTATCGGTGGTGAAAAACGGATTCCCCGTCCCCGCAGCAAAGACGACGACCTTTCCTTCTTCCAGGTAGCGAATGGCCTTACCCCGAATGTAGGGCTCGACCACCTGGTCAATGCGCAGGGCTGACTGAACGCGGGCGGGAATCCCGGCCCGGCGCATGGCGTCACCGATCGCCATGCCGTTCATGACGGTAGCCAGCATCCCCATGTAGTCCGCCGTGGCGCGATCCATGCCAGACGACGCCCCTGCCATGCCACGAAAAATGTTCCCCCCCCCGATGACCACCCCGATTTCCACGCCGAGGTGGACCACTTCACCAATTTCTTCGACGATTCGAGCCAGAACTGCGCCATTAATGCCGTAGGCATCTTCGCCCATCAGGGCTTCCCCGGAGAGCTTGAGCAGAATGCGCTTGTAGGCGGCCATGGGTTGGGGGACCCCTTACTTCTGGGCTGCGGCGGCCGCCTGCGCGGCTACTTCGGCGGCGAAGTCGGAAACCTTCTTTTCGATCCCTTCGCCAACGACAAACAGGACGAAATTGGCCACCGACGCGCCACGAGATTTAAGCAACTGCTCGATGGTCTGCTTGCCGTCTTCCGCCTTGACGAACACCTGGCCCAGGAGGGTCACATCCTTGAGATACTTCTGGACCGTTCCCTCGGCGATCTTTTCCAGCATCGCCTCTGGCTTGCCGGCTTCCCGCGCTTTCTCAATCGCAATCCGCCGCTCGGTATCCAGGAGTTCGCCGGGCACGCCGCTTGCATCCAGAGCCTTGGGCTTGGAGGCGGCGATGTGCATGGCGACGTCCTTGGCCAAACCTTCATCCCCACCGACGAGATCGATCAGAACGCCGATCTTGCTGCCTCCGTGGATGTAGGAAGCCAGGGCGCCCTTGGCTTCCAGACGCTGAAAGCGGCGAAGCGTCATGTTCTCGCCAATTTTGCCGACCAGAGCCGTACGCACGGAATCGACCGTCCCATCGCCCAGCGGCAGCGCCGAGAGCGTGGCAACGTCCGCCGGGTTGGCATCGGACACCAGCTTCGCCGCAGCGGCAGCCAAAGCCTGGAATTCCTCGTTCTTGGCGACAAAGTCGGTCTCGGAATTGATCTCAAGAATGCTGCCGACCTTGCCGTCGGCGCTGATGCTGATTGCCACAACTCCTTCTGCCGCAACGCGCGCAGCCGCCTTGGACGCCTTGTTGCCCAGCTTGACGCGAAGAATCTCTTCCGCCTTGGCCATGTCGCCAGCGGCCTCCGTCAATGCCTTTTTGCACTCCATCATTGGAGCATCCGTCTTCTCACGAAGCTCCTTGACCATGCCTGCGGTAATTTCCGCCATTGCTACTCCTGCAATTCCGTAATGCTTAGAAATTAGATTAAGTCTCGACGCTGCCGCACCAAATCAAGCCTGGGGCTCGCCGGCCTCTTCCTGAACTTCGACGAATTCATCTGCACCCGCCGCCACGATTTCCTGCAGGCTGGTCGCCTTACCTTCGAGCACCGCATCGGCGACGCCACGGGCGTACAGACGAATGGCACGGCTGGAATCGTCATTGCCGGGGATCACGTAATCGACGCCATCCGGAGCGTGGTTGGTGTCAACGACAGCCACCACCGGAATGCCGAGCTTCTGCGCCTCGGTGATGGCGATCTTGTGATAGCCGACATCAATGACGAACAACGCGTCGGGCAAGCCGCTGAGATCCTTGATGCCGCCGAGGCTCTTCTGAAGTTTTTCCAGCTCACGGGAGGCCATCAGTGCCTCCTTCTTGGACAAGCGCTCAATGGAGCCGTCTTCCACCATGGCTTCCATTTCCTTCAGGCGCTTGATAGACCCCTTGACCGTCTTGAAATTGGTAAGCATGCCGCCCAGCCAACGCTCATCGACGTAGGGCATCCCGGCGCGACGCGCCTCCTCGGCGATAATCTCCCGAGCCTGACGCTTGGTTCCAACGAAAAGGATGCTGCCCCGGTTGGCGGCCAGCTTGCGCACGAAGCCCATAGCCTCTTGATACTTGGCCATGGTCTTTTCGAGATTGATGATGTGGATTTTGTTGCGATGGCCGAAGATATAGGGGGCCATGCGGGGATTCCAGAACCGGGTCTGATGACCAAAATGGACACCAGCTTCAAGCATTTGACGCATCGTCACAGACATGATTGACTCCAATCAAAGGGTTTGGCCTCCGTCCGGGCGGGCATTGCGCCCCTGCCAGCCCTTTGCTTGCGCGAAGGCCAGACCCCTTGAGGACGATCCCGGACGTGTGAATTTTGCCCGACTCGCATCGGGCAAGCTTTGGATTATACCGCTTCCGGCGCAGTTGTCTCAACGACCCCGCCAATGCAGCCCTCGGGTCGAGGGAAATTTGCCCTCTTCGAACGCATGCGCTAGCCTGCCGATTGTTTCTGGGACATGTCGGACTGAATGAGCGTCACCATCAAATCGCCGGCCGAAATCGAGAAGATGCGCGTCGCCTGCCGCCTTGCATCGGAAGTTCTTGATTACATTGGCCCCTATGTCACCCCCGGGGTCACCACTGGTGAAGTTGACCGCCTATGCCATCGGTATATGGAGGATGTTCAGCACACCATCCCGGCGCCCCTCAATTACGCGCCCCCTGGGTATCCGCCCTACCCCAAGGCCATCTGCACCTCGGTCAATCACCAAGTCTGCCATGGAGTCCCGGGTGACAAGGCTCTGAAAAAAGGTGACATTCTCAATATTGATGTCACTGTCATCAAGGATGGGTTCCACGGTGACTGCAGCCGCATGTTCATCGTTGGCGGGGAATCGACGATCCTGGCCAAGCGATTGTGCCAAGTGACCTTCGAGTGCATGTGGCTCGGCATCGCCCAGGTTCGTCCAGGCGCCCGATTGGGTGACATCGGCCACGCCATCCAGCGCCATGCAGAAGGACACGGATTTTCGGTCGTACGCGAATTCTGCGGCCACGGGATCGGCACCAAGTTCCACGAAGATCCTCAGGTGCTTCACTACGGCCGGCCCGGCACGGGAGTGGAATTGCAGGCGGGAATGACCTTCACCATCGAACCGATGATCAATGCGGGACGTGCGGCCATTTCCGAGTTGCCGGATGGGTGGACCATCGTCACCAAGGACCGCAGCCTTTCTGCTCAATGGGAGCACACCGTCTTGGTGACACCAATGGGCGTGGAGGTACTCACCTTGTCTGCAGGCTGCCCCGCGCCCCCCGCCCTGGTTGCGGACGCCTTGTCCTCCTGAGGGAGCGGCGATGGCAGAAGGCGATCACACCAAATCCAAGGGCTCGCTGGCCAACACCATCGACATCGCCCGCGCTCTTGCTCAGGGACAGACCGAGCTGCGGGAAAGCTATATGGCGCGTCCGGCCACCGCCCCCATGCTAAAGGGGCGTGCCCGCTTGGTGGATGACGCGGTCCAGCAGATCTGGCGTGGATGTGACTTGCCTGCCGAAATCGCCCTCGTTGCCGTCGGCGGGTATGGGCGGGGCGAGTTGTTTCCCGCCTCCGACGTGGACTTACTGATTTTGTTGGGTGAACCAGAGAACGAAGCCCTCAAGACCCAGTTGTCGGAACTCGTCAGCACCCTGTGGGACGTCGGTCTCGACATCGGACACAGCGTTCGGACAGTGGGCGAGTGCCTGTCGGAGGCCGGCCAGGATGTGACGGTCCAGACCAACCTCCTCGAATCCCGCTTCCTGATTGGTAACCAGGATCTCTACCAATCCTTTGTCGAGCGTTTTCGGGCCGCGCTCGACATCAAGGCGTTCTTCAAGGCCAAGCGCCTTGAGCAGGAGCAGCGCTATAGCCGCTACAACGACACGCCCTTTTCGCTGGAGCCCAATTGCAAGGAGAGCCCCGGAGGCCTGCGGGATCTTCAGCTACTCGGGTGGATCAGTCGGGCGGCCGGTTATGGCCTGACTTGGCGGGATCTCGTCCGTCGCAAGCTGATCACCCCCGACGAAGCCACGGACTTGCGCCAAATCGAGCGTTTCCTCCAGCACGTCAGGATCCGGCTGCATTATCTGACTGGTCGAGCGGAAGACCGCCTCCTCTTCGACCACCAGGAGAAGATCGCCCGCGCCATGGGCTTCGAAACGGCCCCGGGCAAGCGGGCGTCGGAAGTCTTCATGCAGCGCTACTACGTCGAGGCCAAGAAGCTCACCCAGATCAGCACCATCCTGCTGCAAAACTATGGCGCGGAGATTTTCCCGGCCCGTGCGGCATCCGCCGAAATCATCAACGACCGCTTCCAGTGCATCCGCGAACTCCTCGACATCCGCCACGATCAGGTGTTTCAGGAGCACCCCCCGGCCCTGCTGGAGTGCTTCCTGCTGCTCCAGCAGCGTTCGGATCTCAAGGGCATGACAGCCCGCACCCTGCGGGCACTGTGGCTCAATCGCAAACTGATTACTGCCGCATTTCGGGCCGACCCCGTCAATCGGGCAACGTTCCTCCAATTGCTCCGCCAGCGGCGCGGAATCATCCACGAATTCCGCAGGATGAATCAGTATGGGATCTTGAGTCGTTACATCCCCGCCTGGCGCCGCATCGTCGGCCAGATGCAGCACGACCTGTTCCACGTCTACACGGTGGACCAACACATCATGATGGTGCTGCGCAACCTGCGCCGCTTCACCATGAGCGAACACGGGCACGAATATCCCCTGATGACGCGCCTGATGTTGGGCTTTGAAGAGCATTGGCTGTTATACGTCGCCGCGCTTTTTCACGATATTGCCAAAGGCCGAGGCGGCGACCACTCCAAGCTGGGGATGGTGGAGGCCAGCGAATTCTGCAAATTGCACGCCCTTAGCGACGATCAACATCAGCTAGTGGTGTGGCTGGTGGAGCACCACCTGACCATGTCGCATTTCGCCCAAAAGGAGGACACCACCAATCCCGAAGTCGTCAAGCGCTTTGCCGAGACGGTCAGCGATGAGCGGCGGCTGACTGCTCTCTATCTCCTCACCCATGCCGACATCCGCGGGACGAGCCCCAAAGTCTGGAACGGGTGGAAGGGAAAGCTCCTGGAGGACCTGTACTTCGCCACCCAACGCATGCTGCGGGGCGCCACCGCGCAACAGGCCCTTGGCCTGGACGACCGACAGGAAGACGCCCGGGCCCTGTTGCGATACCACGGCTTGCGTCAGGGAGTGGAAGAGGCGTTTTGGTCCAAGCTCGACGCGGTCTACTTCATGCGACATTCCGCGGAAGAAATCGCCTGGCATACGCGCCTTCTTTACTACCGCACGGAATCCGCGGACCCTGTGGTAAAGGTCCGGGTAGCGGAAAATGGCGAAGGCCTTCAGGTCATGGTATTCACCAAGGATCAGAAGGACCTCTTCGTCCGGGTCTGCAGCTTCTTCGCCAAGCTTGGCTTCACGATCCTGGACGCCAAGATCCACACCACGCGCCATGGCTACGCCCTGGACAGCTTCATCCTCCAGGATCCCGGCAAGGAGAGTCACTACCGCGATATCAGCGCCCTGATCGAACATGATCTCGGCGCGCGCTTGGCGGCTCAGGGCCCAATCGACCGCCCCACCAAGGGACGAGTTTCCCGCCAGCTGAAACATTTCCCCATTACGCCCCACGTCCGGATCCGTCCCGACGATTCCGGCCGCCAATACATCCTTTCCCTCACCGCAGCCGACCGCCCCGGTCTGCTCTTTGCCGTCGCTGAGGTCCTTGCCAAGTACGGGATCGGACTTCAAACGGCCAAAATCGCAACGCTTGGCGATCGGGTCGAAGACACCTTCCTGCTCAGCGGCGGAGGATTGTCCCAGGACGCTCAGGTGCTGCGGGTAGAATCAGAGATTCTCGAACGCCTGATTGTCTGACCCTGACGGCTCAGGCCTGCGGACGCGGCCCCGATAGAATCTTCAACTCCGCGTCGGAGAAACCAGCGCGCCGCCGCGCTGCCAGATTGATGGGGGCTGCGGGCCAAGGTGCGTTGAAGGCCAGGACCAAGCGTAGATACTCCGCTCCCGCATCCAGACCTCGCCCCCTGCAGAGGTGGCGAAACCATCGATCTCCCACCGCCACATGGAACTCCTCGTCACGGAGGATGATCTCCATTACGGTAACGAGGTCGGCTTCACCGAGGCGCTGCAACTTCTCGATGATCACGGGCGCTGCATCCAGGCCACGGGCCTCCAAGACCCGAGGGACAAGGGCCATTCTCGCGAGGGCATCCTTGTGAGTCCGGCAAGCCATCTCCCACAGGGCATCGTGGGCGGGAAGGTCGCCGTAATCGGCGCCGCGGTTTTGCAGCTGCTGACGGAGTAGCCCAAAATGCAAGGCCTCCTCCTCTGCCACCCGAACCCAGTCGTTATAGTAGTCCTGAGGAAAATCAGGAAATCGGGCGATGCAGTCCAGCGCCAGATTGATCGCGTTAAATTCGATGTGGGCCAAGGCGTGGATCAGGGCGATCCGACTTGCCGTCGACATGCCGCGGCGGCGGGGCAGATCCTGAGCGCCCACCAAATGCGGCCGGGCTGGACGGCCCGGCTCCAAGAGCGCCTTCAGGCGGTCGGGATCCAGCGCATGGGCATCTCCCGAAGGCAGGGCGCCCATCCGCCAATCCCGCGCCAGGCCTTCAACCGCAGCAAGTTTGGTCACAATCTCGCGTGCGGCCAGGGCGCTGGCAGCAATGCCATGAACCGAGGATCCGTCCTGAGTCACCAGGCCCCTTACCGCGGCATACCCGGAAACATGCCCTTCATCCCGCGCAGCATTTTCTGCATGCCACCTTTGGAAAACTGTTTCATGACCTTTTGCGTCTGCTCGAACTGATTCAGGAGACGATTGACCTCCTGGACCGGCACGCCGGCACCCGCGGCAATCCGACGCTTGCGCGAGGCCTTGAGGATCTCCGGCTTCGACCGCTCAAGCGGCGTCATCGAATTGATGATGCCCTCGATCCGTCGAATCGCGGCGTCCTCCACACCACCCTGCATCTGCCCGGCCATCTGGCCGAACTGGGCCGGCAGTTTGTCCAGCAGCGAAGCAATGCCCCCCATCTTTCGCGTCTGGGCGATCTGCTCCTTGAAATCAGTGAGATCAAAGCCCTTGCCGCTTTTGAGCTTCTGGGCCATGGCCTTGGCCTGCTCTGCGTCGACGCCTCGCTGAGCCTCCTCGACCAAGCCGAGGATATCCCCCATCCCAAGAATCCGCGACGCCATCCGCTCGGGATGAAATTCTTCCAGACCGGTCAGCTTCTCGCCAACCCCGGAAAACTTGATCGGCTTGCCGGTCACATGCCGGACCGACAGAGCGGCGCCTCCACGGGCGTCCCCATCGAGCTTGGTCAGCACAACCCCGGTCAACGGCAGCGCGTCATTGAACGCCCTCGCGGTATTCACCGCATCCTGGCCCAGCATGGCGTCCACGACGAAAAGCGTCTCGATAGGATTCAGGGCGGCATGGAGAGCCTTGATCTCTTCCATCATGGCCGTGTCGATGGCCAGGCGACCCGCTGTATCGACGAGCACCACGTCGTAGTAATGGCGGCGGGCATAATCCACGGTCGCTAGAGCAATGTCGACGGGCTTGTCGGTGGTCTTGGACGGAAAGAAATCCAACCCAGCCTGCTGCGCAACCGTCTGGAGCTGCGCGATGGCCGCCGGACGATAGACGTCGGTGGACACCGCCAGGACCTTCTTCTTCATTCGATCGCGGAGCAACTTACCGATCTTGCCGGTGGTAGTAGTCTTGCCAGCGCCTTGCAAGCCCGCCATCAGGATGATCGCTGGCGGCTGGACGGCAAGATTCAGTTGGGCGTGAGCCCCGCCCATCAGCTCGGTCAATTCCCGATGCACCACCCCGACGAGGGCTTGCCCCGGCGTCAGGGAGCCGATCACGTCCTGACCGACGGCCTTCTCCTTGACCCGGGCGATGAACTCCTTGACCACGGGCAGAGCCACATCGGCCTCCAGGAGGGCTAGCCGCACCTCCCGCATCATCTCCTGGATGTTTTCTTCCGTCAGGCGCGCCTGACCCCTGAGGGTCTTGACCACCTTGGCAAGGCGGTGGGTAAGGTTGTCGAGCATAATGGTTGGGCAAGAACCCTTCGGGTAGACTTAGTCGATGCCCCCGATTTTACTGCATCTCGTCCCGGCCTCGATCTATGCCGCCCTCGGAGCCCATTTTTGGCGTACGCGCTGGCTCGACCCAGCCCCGGCCAGACGGAATGGCTTAAGCCTAACCGAGCGCCTCGTCATCCTTTTCGCCTTGGCAACCCACGGCTACGTCCTGCATGGCGCCTTGTTTCCTGGGGGCGGGATGCACTTCGGGTTTGGCGTCGCGCTCTCCCTGATGCTGTGGCTGGCCGTCCTGTTCTACTGGATCGAGGCCCTCTACACCCGGCTCGACGGCCTCCAAACTCTAGCCATGCCGATCGCCGCGATCAGTTGCCTGTTGCCCGCCCTCTTCCCTGGCCACCATATTCTTGACAACTCGGGGACCCCGGCATTTCGCGTCCATTTCATCATCGCGATGCTCGCGTACAGCCTCTTCACCCTTGCCGCCTTTCATGCGCTCTTGATGTCGGCGGCCGAGAAGCGTCTCCATGACGGCCGCCTCAATCGTGCCCTCGCAAACCTGCCCCCGCTGCTAACCATGGAGGCCTTATTGTTTCGCCTCGTCTCCATCGCATTCATTCTCCTTACCCTCACGCTGGTTTCCGGGATTGGGTTCTCGGAGGTCCTGTTCGGACGGCCCGCCCGCTTCGACCACAAGACGGTGTTCGGCTTTGCCTCCTGGGGGATCTTTGCCACCCTCCTGGTCGGCCGCCACTTCTGGGGATGGCGTGGTCGCCCAGCCCTGCGCTGGATACTGGCGGGCTTCGTCGCCCTCCTCCTCGCCTACGTCGGCACCCGCTTCGTCACCGAAATCCTCCTCGCGCGTCCGGCCTGAGATCTGCCTGGAATCTCGCGGGAGCCATTACTCCCTCAAGCTTTACGAAACAGCGCCGAATAAGGTTCGGACCGCCGAAGGCATTGCGCCCTGCGGAATCTGGCAAGCAATTCTGCCGATGCGACCAACCAGAACCTGCCCGAATTCGAAGACACGATGGCAGCAAGTCCCCAGACTGCCCTGAGCGGCCTCGCCAGAGCCCTCATTCAGCACGGCCGCATCAGCGACGCCGACGCGGCGGCATGCTCTGCAAACAGCGGCGGGTCGGCGGAGTTCATCCTCGAACTGACCAAGCGCAACGTGTTGTCCGCTCGGGATGTCGCGCGTTTCGTTTCAGACACCTTCGGCTACCCCCTCCTCGATCTGGAGGCCCTGGATGTGTCGATCCTCCCCCGCGATGCCATCGACCGCAAGCTGATGGCCAAGCATTTGGTCCTTGCGCTTGCCAAGCGATCCAACCGGCTGGTGGTCGCGGTGGCCGACCCGACCAATTTGCGCGCCATCGACGAAATACGGTTTCAAACCGGCACGCCGGTGGACCCGGTCGTAGTGGAGATCGATAGGCTCAAGAAGCTGGTCGACGCCTTGTCCGAATCCACCGAGCAAACGCTGAAAGACCTCACCGGTGAAGAATTCGACATGGACCTCCTGGAGCAGGAGGCCCCCAAGGACGCCACCGAGGACTCCAGCCAGGAAGTCGACGATGCGCCAGTCGTCCGCTTCATTCAAAAGGTTTTGATCGACGCCATCAATGAAGGCGCCTCGGACATTCATTTCGAACCCTACGAGAAGTACTACCGGATCCGTGTGCGGACCGACGGTGTCCTGCGGGAGATTGCCCAGCCCCCGCTGGTGCTGAAGGAGAAGATCGCCGCTCGGATCAAGGTGATCTCGCGCCTCGACATTTCGGAGAAGCGGGTACCCCAGGACGGCCGCATGAAGCTCGCCCTGTCCAAGAACAAGTCCATCGACTTTCGGGTTTCCACGCTACCGACGCTTCACGGTGAAAAAATCGTGATGCGGATCCTCGATCCGACGTCGGCGATGCTTGGCATTGACGCCCTCGGCTACGATCCAGACCAGAAGGAAGCCCTCCTCGCGGCCGTGGAACGACCCTATGGCATGGTTCTGGTAACAGGGCCGACGGGAAGCGGAAAAACCGTGTCGCTGTATACCTGCCTGAACCTGCTCAATAAGGCCGGGGTCAACATCTCGACGGCCGAAGACCCCGCTGAAATCAACCTTCCCGGGATCAACCAGGTCAACGTGAATGAAAAAGCCGGTCTCACGTTTGCGGCGGCCTTACGGTCCTTCCTGCGCCAGGATCCCGATGTCATTATGGTGGGCGAGATTCGCGATCTGGAAACAGCAGAGATTGCGGTCAAGGCGGCTCAGACCGGCCATTTGGTGATGTCCACCCTCCACACCAACGATGCGCCGACGACCCTGGAACGACTGAAGAACATGGGGGTTGCACCGTTCAACATCGCCTCGTCGGTCATCATGATCACCGCCCAGCGTCTGGCACGGCGCCTGTGCACCTGCAAACAGCCGGTCGATATCCCCATCGAAGCCTTGCTTGAAGCCGGTTTCAATGAAGCGGATCTCGACGGCAGCTGGCAACCTTACGGGCCGGTCGGTTGCGAACGCTGCAAGGGGTCCGGGTATAAAGGCCGGGTGGGCATATATCAGGTCATGCCGATCTCAGAGGAAATCGCCCATATCATCATGACCAATGGCAACTCCTTGGAAATCGCGGCCCAGGCTCAACGCGAAGGCGTCAGGGACCTGCGCCAATCCGGTCTCATCAAAGTCCGTCTGGGTGTCACCTCATTGACCGAAGTCCTGGCTACTACCAACGAATAAGCGAGAAAGATTCCCACCATGGCAACTGCTGCATCCGCCCTGCGCAAACCCCGCGGCCAGACCGAGGATCTCTACACCTGGGAAGGCAAGGACAAGACTGGCAAGATCATGCGTGGCGAAATGCGGGCGTCCGGCGAGACGGTCGTCCAAGCGAGCCTTCGGCGCCAGGGGATCCTTGTCACAAAGGTCAAAAAACAACGCCTGTCCCGAGGCAAAAAGATTACCGAGAAGGACGTAACGCTATTCACGCGGCAATTGGCGACCATGCTTCGGTCCGGTGTGCCAATGCTTCAGGCGTTCGACATCAGCATCAAGGGTAATGGCAACCCAAGCCTCGCGCGGATGTTGAACGATATCCGCACCGACGTGGAGACTGGCAGCAGCCTCTCCCAGGCCCTGCGGAAATACCCGGCACACTTTGACTCCCTCTATTGCAACCTAGTTGGGGCCGGGGAGCAGGCAGGTATTCTCGACAGCCTCCTCGATCGGCTCGCGACTTACAAGGAAAAGATTCTGGCCATCAAGGCCAAGATCAAGAGCGCGCTTTTCTATCCCGCAATGGTGTTGGTGGTCGCCGCCCTGGTCATCAGCGTCATGATGCTGTTCGTAATTCCGGAGTTTAAGAAGGTCTTCAACGACTTTGGTGCCGAACTACCTGCACCCACCTTGATGGTGATCGCCATCTCTGATTTCTTCGTTGCCCATTTCTTCATCATGGCCACGAGCGTGGTCGGCACCATCGCCACGCTAACCTACTTCTACAAGCGCTCACCCAAGGCGCAGAACACGATGGACCGCCTGATTCTGAAGTTTCCCGTGATCGGCGATGTGATCCGCAAGGCCACCATTGCACGCTGGACGCGAACGCTTTCTACGATGTTCGCCGCCGGCGTGCCTCTGGTCGAAGCCCTGGACTCCGTGGGCGGGGCCTCGGGCAACCACGTCTATCTTGTTGCGACCAAGCAAATTCAGACCGAGGTCAGCACCGGCACGAGTCTGACCGTCGCCATGCAAAACACCAACGTCTTTCCGACGATGGTCGTACAGATGGTGTCGATTGGTGAGGAGTCGGGCCAACTCGATTCCATGTTGGGAAAAGTGGCAGAATTCTTCGAACGGGAGGTGGACGACGCGGTGGCTAGCCTCTCCCAACTCATGGAACCCATCATTATGGTCTTTCTGGGAACCGTCATCGGCGGCCTTGTGGTCGCCATGTATTTGCCGATCTTCAAGCTCGGATCGGTGGTCTAAGCGTCCGGCGCCTCTCCGACTCTCACCATGGCAGATCTGCTCGTCTCTCCCGTCGGATTTTCGGTGCTGGCCGGGATCCTCAGCCTCTTCGTCGGCAGCTTCCTCAATGTCGTCATCCATCGCCTGCCGGTGATGATGGAGCGCGAGTGGCAAAGCCAGGCTGCGGAGCTGCGCGGTGAGCCCATCTCCCCGTCGCCGCCGTTCAATCTGGCAACGCCGCGGTCCCGCTGCCCTCACTGCGGTGCCACCATCCGCGCGATCGACAACATCCCCCTGTTTAGCTACTTGGTTTTGCAAGGGAAGTGCCGCCATTGCCGCGCCGGCATCAGCCCTCGCTACCCGCTGGTGGAAGTCCTGAGCGGACTGCTTGGTGCCTATGCGGCCTGGCATTTTGGTCCCGGGATTCCAGCCGCGGCCGCGATTCTGTTCCTCTGGTCCATGATCGCGCTGACCTTCATCGACCTCGACACGCAACTGCTTCCAGACTCACTGACGCTTCCCCTATTATGGACCGGGTTACTGGTCAATATCGGGGGCACATTTGCCCCGCTTCAGGATGCCGTCCTCGGAGCGGCGGCGGGCTATCTTGTCCTCTGGACCGTGTATTGGCTCTTCAAACTTTCCACTGGAAAAGAGGGAATGGGCTACGGCGACTTCAAACTCCTGGCCGCCATCGGCGCTTGGCTGGGTTGGAAGATGCTCCCGCTCACAATCCTTTTGTCATCCGCGGTCGGGGCTTGCGTTGGAATCGCACTAATCCTGCTCTACCGCCATGGGCGCAATGTCCCGATTCCATTCGGACCCTACCTCGCCACGGCGGGCGTCCTAGCACTTTTCGTGGGCGAAACACTCACGGCTCGTTATCTGTCCCTGCTGTAATCGCACCTTTCCGGGCCTTGAAATTCGGCCGGTCAGCCCCATATCCCCTTCGTGGCGTTCGCCGCATGCCCCTCGCTTTCCCGCCATGCTGCGTTGCGCTAGACTTCGCCGGTTATTTGCAGGAGTTCACCATGCCAATTTACGAGTATCGCTGCTCTGCCTGCGGCCATCAGAAAGAACATCTTCAAAAGATGAGTGATGCCCCCCTCACCGTCTGTCCGCAGTGTGGGCAGCAAGCCTATGCAAAACTGCTCTCGGCCGCAGGATTCCAGTTAAAAGGAAGCGGTTGGTACGCTACCGATTTCAAGGGCGGCGGTTCAACGTCCAAGAATACGGAGACCAAATCCGACTCGCCGCCTGCCACACCCTGCGGCGGTTCCTGCGCCTGCCATTAGTTCATTTTGCATGCGCAAGTACTTCATTACTGGTTTATTGATCTGGATTCCCCTTGCCATCACGGGGATGGTGCTGGCGTGGATCGTCGGCACCCTGGACCAAGTCCTCCTCTGGATGCCCGAGCAATTACAGCCGCGGGCGTTGGTGGGCTTCAACATTCCCGGCCTTGGCGTCATCGTCACCCTACTGATCATCCTACTCACTGGCTTGGTGGCAGCCAATGTCCTCGGCCAGCGCCTGGTTCGTTACTGGGAGGCTCTGCTGGCGCGAATTCCGGTAGTAAAGTCGATTTACTACAGCGTCAAGCAGGTCTCCGACACTCTTTTCTCCAGTAGCGGCCAGGCATTTCGCAAGGCCTTACTGATTCAGTATCCGCGCGAAGGTTCGTGGACCATCGCCTTCCTCACCGGTCGCCCCGGTGGCGCGGCGGCCCATCACCTCAAGGGTGATTTTGTTAGCGTTTACGTCCCCACGACACCCAACCCCACCTCAGGCTTTTTTCTCATGATGCCTCGGGCCGATGTCGTGGAATTGGACATGAGCGTGGACGAAGCACTTAAGTACATCATTTCAATGGGGGTCGTGACCCCCAGGCCCAAATCGGGTGCCTGCCAAACCGGCCCTTGTCCACTCATGACCGGGCCGTAGCGGCCCGTCGTCTTTTCGGATTCCATTTTGACCATGCGTACTCATTACTGCGGGAAAGTCTCCGCCACTGAACTGGATCAGGTTGTCACCCTGTGCGGCTGGGTTCACCGCCGGCGAGACCACGGCGGCGTGATTTTCATCGACCTCCGCGACCGGGAAGGCCTCGTTCAAGTCGTTTGCGATCCTGATCGTCCCGAAATGTTTCGCACCGCCGAATCGGTCCGAAATGAATTTGTCCTGCAGATGACCGGCAAAATCCGTCGACGCCCCGTGGGCACGGAGAACCCCAGTCTCGTGTCTGGCCAGATTGAAGTGCTTTGTCATGACATTGAGGTGCTCAACGCTTCAGCAACGCCGCCCTTCCAGATTGACGACGACAACCTCTCGGAAACCACTCGACTCACTCACCGCGTGATTGATCTGCGCCGCCCCCAAATGCAGAAGAATCTGATGCTGCGTTATAAGGTCGCGCGCGCTTTCCGGCGCTTTCTCGATGACAATGGGTTCATTGACGTCGAAACGCCGATGCTGACCAAGAGTACCCCGGAAGGCGCACGAGACTATCTCGTGCCTTCCCGAGTCCATCCCGGCCAGTTCTTCGCCCTGCCCCAGTCACCTCAGCTGTTCAAGCAACTCCTGATGGTTGCGGGTTACGACCGCTACTACCAGATCACCAAGTGCTTCCGCGACGAAGACCTCCGCGCCGATCGTCAGCCGGAATTCACCCAGGTTGATATCGAGACTTCTTTCATGACGGAGACCGAGATCACTGGCCTGATCGAACAATTGATCCGCCATGTGTTCGAGGATGCCATCG
Organism: Zoogloeaceae bacterium; assembly: GCA_016791025.1. Taxonomy (GTDB): domain Bacteria; phylum Pseudomonadota; class Gammaproteobacteria; order Burkholderiales; family Rhodocyclaceae; genus JAEUNX01. Next base: position 106,459 of record JAEUNX010000082.1, read on the forward strand.
CTGTTGATCTGCCAAACCCTTTCCCGAGAATGACGTACGCCGAAGCCATGCGGCGCTTCGGCTCGGACAAGCCGGATCTTCGCGTCACCCTCGAACTCACCGACGTCACCGATGCCGTAAGGGACGTGGCCTTCAAGGTTTTTAGTGGCCCGGCTAACTCCGGCGGACGGGTCGCCGCCCTGCGTATCCCGGGCGGCGCCAGTCTGACCCGGGGCGAAATCGACGAATACACCAAGTTCGTTGCCATTTATGGCGCCAAGGGCTTGGCATACATCAAGGTCAATGACGTCACCCAGGCCAACGAATCGGGCTTGCAGTCGCCAATCGTCAAAAATCTTACTGCCGATGCCCTCACGACCATTTTGACTCGCACCGGTGCAGAATCAGGGGACCTGATCTTCTTTGGCGCCGACAAGACCAAGGTTGTCAATGACGCGCTGGGCGCACTTCGGGTCAAGCTTGGCCACGAAAAGGGCTTCCTCAGCGGCCAATCCTGGGCTCCATTGTGGGTGGTTGACTTCCCCATGTTTGAATACGATGAGGAAGACCATCGCTGGACCGCCTGCCATCATCCCTTCACCAGCCCAAAGGATGAGCATATTGACCTCCTGGAGACTGACCCGGGCGCGTGTCTGGCCAAGGCCTATGATCTCGCCCTCAATGGCTGGGAGATCGGTGGTGGCTCGGTTCGTATCCACCGTGCCGACGTCCAGGAAAAGGTCTTTCAAGCGCTGAATATCGAGCCGGCGGAGCAGCGGGCCAAATTCGGTTTCCTCCTCGACGCCCTAAAGTATGGCGCTCCGCCCCATGGTGGCCTCGCCTTTGGCCTCGATCGCATCGTCACTATGATGACGGGCGCGGACTCTATTCGCGACGTCATCGCCTTCCCAAAGACGCAACGCGCTCAATGTCTGCTTACCGACGCACCGTCCGAAGTCGACGACAAACAGCTTCGCGAGCTCCACATCCGCCTGCGCCAGAAGGTGGAAACCCAGGTGGAAGTCACTCCAGGCTAAGTGGCGCTGCCACCTTTCCGGTTGCTATCGCCTCCTCGACCCTCAAGTAATCGACCCTGCCCGCCGAAACAGGGCTAGCGGACGATCCCTGAGGGCACGAGGCGGTTTCCTTGTATCAAATCGAGAACATTACCACCCTGGTAATCGAATCCAATGGCGGCATGCGCTCACAATTGCGCGACATGTTGGCGATGGCCGGCATTACCAAAGTCCAGTTTGCAGTTGCCGCCGGCGCAGCGGTACGCAAGCTCAGGGACAACGTTTTCGATCTTATTCTCTGTGAATACCATTTAGGGGCAGGCCAGGACGGCCAACATCTTCTTGAGGACCTCCGCCATAACCGCATCATCCCGCTCGAAACCCTATTCATTATGGTTACTGGCGAGCGTCAATACGAGCGGGTGGTCGGTGCGGCAGAATTGGCGCCTAGTGACTATATCCTCAAACCCTTCACACCCGACGCCCTCCTGGCCCGTATCCGCCGCTCCCTTGAAAAGCGCGAAGCCTTCATTCCAGCCTATCAGGCCATTGCAAAGGACGATCTGCGCGGAGCCCTCGACCACTGCCGCGCTGGAGAAGACCGGTTTCCCATCTATCTAATGGATTTCCTCAGATTGCGGGGACAACTCCACCTTGAAGTCGGTGAGATCGAGGAAGCCCAGATCGTCTACCAGCGAGTCCTGGACGAGCGCGCCGTTCCCTGGGCCAGATTGGGGCTGGCCAAAACCCTTCACCTACAAAAGCGTTATCAAGAGGCGGAGGAAATTCTTGCCGCGTTAGTGGAAGAAAATGACGCCTTTCTCGACGCCTACGACTGGCTCGCCCGCAATCGCAAAGCTGCCGGTACGCCAGAAGGCGCCCGCGAAGCCTTGGCGGTGGCCGTCGCACGCTCTCCCCACCGGATCAATCGGTTGCGCCAATATGGCGAAGCCTGCCTCGCTCTTGGGGATCACGACGCCGCAGAGCGATCAATGGCAGAGGTCGTGCGCAAGAGCAAGTATTCTGATTTCCGCGACCCGGAAGATCATGTCCGCCTCGTCCAGGCTCAATTGGCATCCGGAAACATCGAACGCGCTGAGGACACGATCCGGGATCTGGACAAGAGCATGGCTGGCCTCACAAAAACGCGGATGTGCAAGTCTCTCTCTGCAGCGCTCTACCACGGACAGACAGGCAATGTGGCCATGGCTCAGGCTGCATTGCGCAGTGCGCTGGAATCCAACCCCACGGAACTCGGTCTTTCCCACAGCCTACGCGGCGAAATCGCAAAGGCCTGCTTCACCCTGGACATGGACGAAGAAGGAACGTCGGTGGTGATGGATATGATGCGCCACGCCACGGACGGCGAAAGTCTCGAAGCCACGCGAAAGCTCCTTGAATCGCAGGGAAAGGGCAACCTCATTGCTGAGGTGGACCGACGGCTGCAGACCGAAATCAAGTCCTTGATGGCCGCCGGCGTCGAAAAGGCACAATCCGGGGACTACGAAGGCGCGGTGACAGAAATGATGAACGCCGTTCGCAAGATGCCCGGCAATATCCACGTCCTATTTAATGCCGCCCTTGCCCTGCTGCGCCACATCGAGCACCGCGGATGGAATGATGGCCTGGCAGCTGAAGCCCGCACCCTGATTGATCGGGCTCGGCGTCTGGATGCCACCAATCCGCGCCTTGGCGCGCTAACCGACTTCCTGCAAAACCTGCATTCCAAGTACGGAATCCGCGCTGCCTAACAGGGGCAGGTCGGAACGATGTGGCTCCATCCTGCTAGACTCGGAGTCTCGTGTAGCCTTCAGCCTTTCCCATGACACTTCTGCGCCGTGCCCTGGTTGGAATCAGTCTGCTAGCCATTCTCGCCGGATGGAGCAGTCCCTTCCAGGATCGGCTCGAGTCCATAGCGATTCGCGACCTGCCCACCGAGGCCCAAACGACGCTCGGCCTCATTCGACAGGGCGGCCCTTTCCCCTTCCGGCGTGATGGCATTACGTTCGAGAACCGCGAACGCCGGCTCCCTTCCCGCCCCCGTGGGTTTTACCGTGAATTCACTGTGCCAACCCCAGGCTCCCGCGATCGCGGTGCACGTCGCATTGTGTCGGGCGACAGTCCTCCCAAGGAGTTCTACTATACCGGCGACCATTACCGAAGTTTTCGCCGAATCGACCCTGAAAAGTGACCATGCCTCCTGCGCCGAAGCTAAATTTTTCCGAGTTACTTCTTAGAGCTGACCTTGCCGGAGTCGTCCGCCTCCCCAGCGAGTCCCGCCAAGCGATCGCCGACTCCGCCCGATCTCTCGGCTTCTTTTGGGCGGAGGCCGATCTAAGCGGAGTACGCTCCAAAGAGGATTTCCTGGCCGCCATCGCGGAAGCAATGTATTTTCCAGCTTGGTTTGGGGAAAATTGGGACGCATTGGGCGACTGCCTCGTCGACATGAGTTGGAGCAATGCAGACGGATACGTGCTCCTCTTACTTGGCGCCGACCAATTCCACGCCCACGCCCCCGATGAGTTCCTCACCGCGCTCGCCGTTCTCTCTGATGCGTCCGCCACGTGGGCCCATGACGAGGTCCCATTCTGGGTATTCGTGGACCAAGTTGCCGACGGACTCCAGCTGTTAAAGGCCCAGCCGGATTGATCAATGACGGCCTTGCCCAAAATTCCCCATTCGGTACTGGTGGTGGTCCACACCGCATCGCTAGAATTTCTGTTGTTGGAGCGGATTACCCCGGTGGAATTCTGGCAATCGGTCACTGGCAGCCTAGAACCCGGCGAAGATAGCCGGGCCGCGGCGTTGAGAGAACTCACGGAGGAAACTGGCCTCGTCGCCCCAGGAACCGATGCGCTGACGGACTGGGGACTCTCAAATCGCTTCCCGCTCCCTCAGTCGGCTCTACACCGTTATTCCCCAGGCACCCGATTCAATGAAGAACGGGTCTTTAGCCTTTGCTGCGATCGACCCTTCAGCCCCCGGCTTGCACCCGATGAACATCGACAAGCAGTCTGGCTTCCATGGCAATTGGCGATCAAAAAAGGCAGCTCATGGACCAATCGCGACGCCATTCGCCTCGTCGTCAAAGCCACAGAATCCAAGGTGTCACCGTAAAATGGGACCGCCCTCTTGAGCGGTAAAGCGCCGCAGACATTCTTCACACATACATCTCGGTGGGTAACCAAAGGGTAGGGTCTGTAATCGTGGCAGCTTGGTACACCAGCAGGGTTCAATTCCTGTACTCATCCCACACCTAAATGAATTTCCACATACCGCGCATACCTCCCCACCTCCCCCAACGATTCGGGTTGTTGCATCCACCATACTCTCTTCCTCGACTCCAAGGGACCACGTGAATTCTGACAGGCAAAAAAGGGCAAACCCACCCAGGAGCCAATCCCCGGTCTATTTCCCTGCCCGTCCCTGCTGCCCTATTCGATGATCTCACCCGCCATCGATTCCTTCTCCGATGAGCCAATTGCGCTATTCGATGACAACCTCAGTCAGGATGGCGATCTTTTCCTTGATCGATTTGCCTGGGCCATCAGTTGTACTTCCCCAGAACACCTCAATTTCTCTTTCCGACTCATCGAAGCGGCTCGCCAGCAGGGCGCCTGGGTTGCAGTCGCCGCCAGCTACGAACTTGGCCTTGCCTTGGAACCACGACTTCAGCCGCTGCACAAGGCCGGAGGCCCCCCGCTGCTGCAGGCCTGGGTCTTCGGGCGTGGAACGCGTCAGACACCCTCAGATACTGAACTCCAACTTGGCGATGCAGTCTCCGCCCTTGGCCCGGATGGCAGTGCTGCCGGCATAGGCGGGCTGCGTAGATCAATCACTAAAGAAAATTACACCAAGGCCATCCGAACGCTGCATGAAGCCATCGCCAATGGGGAATGCTATCAGGTCAATTTCACCTACCGGTTGCACGGAGAACTCTGGGGACACCCTATTTCACTATACCGCGCTCTGCGGAGCACTCAACCAAGCCGATATGGCGCCCTGATCCGCCTCCCCCACGGCTACCTTTTGTCGCGCTCGCCAGAACTATTTGTCAAGCACTCTCACCAGACGCTGACCTGCAAACCAATGAAAGGAACGTCCCCTCCAGACGGCAATCTCGCCAAATCGGAAAAAGATCTTGCTGAAAACACGATGATCGTGGACCTACTTCGAAATGATCTCGGCCGTTTGGCACCCCCGGGTGCCGTCACAGTGGACAAGCTCTTCGAGATTGAGCAGTTTCCGACCCTTCAGCAGATGACATCCACTATCACCGCAAATCAGGTAAAGATGGACCTCAGCGCGATCTTCCGCGCACTCTTTCCTTCTGGCTCAATTACCGGTGCGCCCAAGATCCGCGCGATGGAAATCATCCACGGACTGGAGACATCACCAAGAGGAATCTATTGCGGTGCCATCGGCTGGATTGCCCCCACGGGCGATTGGCAACTCAACGTGGCAATTAGGACACTGGAAATTTCCAACGACGGCACCGCGACAGTGGGTGTTGGCAGTGGAATTACTTTTAATTCACACGCTTCCGAAGAGTGGGAGGAGTGTCATCTAAAGGAGCGCTTTGTCTTTAATGCACGTTACCCACTTCGGCTAATTGAAACCATGCGGCGCGAACGCAATCCCTCAGCCCCCTTCCCCTTCTTGGAAAGTCACCTCAATCGTCTGCGTGCTTCCTCTGAATGGTTTGGCATTCCTTGGGACGAAGCGGCCACTCGAAAGCGGCTTTTTACCACTGACCCTCGCACCACACATGGAGTCACCAAGGTCCGCGTTACCGTAGATCTCCACGGCAACTTGCAAATTACCGAATCGCCCCTAGAGGAGCTCGCTCCCAATCAAACCGTCATCATTTCACCCGCCGTTGTTTCTGATGGAAACCGATTATGCCGACACAAGACCACGGTTAGAAATCAATACGAAAAATTCCTTTCCGCCGCAATTGCCGCCGGTCATTTTGATATTTTATTCTTCAACCAACGAGGCGAACTTGTCGAGGGAGCGCGGACTAACATTTTTCTACAGACGGGACATCAGTTGCTCACACCCCCTCTATCATCTGGCGCCTTGCCAGGCGTCCTGAGGACAAATCTAATTGCGAGCGGCCTAGCGTCAGAGCGGAAATTGACACGCCACGATCTGCTGACCGCAGATAGAATATTCGTTGGAAATGCATTACGGGGTCTGGTTTCCGTAAAGGTGGCCCACACAATCCTGCAGAAAAAATCAAATCAAATTATTATCCAGAGCTAATCCTTCGCCTCCGCAATTAATTTTCTTAGGTATTTTGCCGGAACCGCGTATGTAATCCCAGACGGCTGCGACAGAGCATTTTCTTTTGCTCCTTTCACAAAAACCATATTTATAATACCTATAACTCCCCCATTCGTAATTCCGATCAAGGGGCTACCACTATTTCCTGGGTAGGCAGTTGCGTCCAGCTGGAATACATCATAGCTTTCGCTCAGCCGTCGAACCAAATTGGCACTTAGATCACGTGAATTCGCTGCGGGAGTACCGATAGGGGTGATTGCAGATATCATTCCACGGTGAGTGACCGGCCGCATTCCGAGGGCCGCCCCCAACGGAAACCCGGTAAAGAGTATTTCCTCACCTTCTCGAATTTCGCCGTCTGCACCGATTGCCAAAGCCGGCAACCGGGTGCTACCAGTAAGCTTGAGGAGTGCAAGATCGTGGACGGCATCTACGCGCAACCGGTTCGCGGTCAGAACATTGATTCTTCCCCCCTCATAAAGCCGTGCGACGACCAATGCCTCCTTCTTTCCCTCATCAATTGAATCTGGAACGACATGGGCGTTCGTTGCAATCAAAGACCCGTCGCCGACCGCAAAACCTGTCCCACGGAACTGAAAAGAAGGATTTCTCGTTGGCAAGTAGGTCCCGACGGCGACCACGGAAGGTTTTATATTATTGATTAGCTCGGAGAAATCTGAGGCCGAAGAACCCGCAACAAAAAATACATACCCGACCACAAGAATAAGATACTGCATTCCATGGCTGATACGTGCAAAGGTATTCAATTTTGAATTACTTTCCCGCAAGCTCAATTGAGACAAAAACCTTGGAAGGCGCTACGAGCGAGGGATTGTAAGGGTGGTGACTACGAGTAAAAAGCGATTGAATCTTCTCAACATATCCCCTAGTTTCGCGAAATGGAGGTATACCACGATAGCGATCTACCGCCCCCTCCCCCGCATTGTAGCCAGCAGCCGCCAAAGCAACATCGCCCTTGAAATACGCCAAGAGCCAGCGCAAATACGCTAGACCACCTTTGACGTTATCTGAAGCGTCGAACGGGTTCTTTACGTTAAATCTCTCAGCCGTCGCGGGTATGAGCTGCATGACCCCTATGGCATTTTTTGGCGATACAGCAGAGGAATTGAAATTCGATTCAACAGTAACGATTGCAAGCGCGAGCTTCGGATCAATCTCGAACTTTGGTGCTAGATCGAGCACCAGTTCAACAACTTTCCGCCGCGGCTCCGACATTCCTGACATGTACTGAGCGACATCAAATTTCTGGTCTGCCGCGTCGTTCGCCTTTAAACACTCTGGAACGATGCCTAAGTACTCGCCAACAAACTTTGTCACCTTTCCCGCGTGTTCATGCCCCAAAAAGGCAGCCATGGAAAATAGCGTTGACGCATAGCCATCATCGCGCCCAACCCCTCTTCCATTTGCGTACATCCACCCCAATGAATAAAGGGCCTCAGCGTTTCCCTCCCGTGCGGCTCGGCAATAGAGATCAGCGGCCTTGATTAAATCCTTCTCAACACCTTCGCCAAACTCATAACTTCGGGCCACCTCAAGGCCAGAACCGATACGGAACGCGCCCTGGGCGACAGATTGGGCGCCACAACCACCAACGCTCAATCCATAGCAGGTAAATCCGATTACGACTTTCCACAGGATTTTCGATCTTCTGAACGGAGTTCCGTCGGAAGAACCCCGTCCGCTGCCATTCACATGCATATGTTCCATTCTGCCCTGTACCGAAAACTTCTAGACCCCCTGGGCCTCTTAGGATGCCAAACTGCAGTTAGGCCGCCCGCGAACTTTATCACCAGCAAAATCTGATTGGACAGCCTACCTATCGACAGGGGCCCAATGTCGGGCTGACGGCCCCTCTTTCCCTAGGCAATCCCGCGCAACAACTACGCCATAACGCTGCCCTCTCGCTCCTCCTATAGACGCAAACAAAGGCTACCCCCTAGGGACCGCAGCCGTCACCCGTTTAGTCCCTGGACAAGGCCAGACAGTCAGGATGGAGAGACTATTCGGTATAATCGCTGCTCCTTACTCGGAGATTGCAAACATGGGTTTCATGGCCGGCAAGCAGGTGCTGATTACCGGATTGCTCAGCAATCGCTCAATTGCGTATGGGATTGCCAAAGCAATGCACCGTGAGGGGGCAAAACTCGCCTTCACCTATGCCTCCGATCGCTTCAAAGATCGTGTGGTGAAATTGGCCAGTGAATTTGATTCGTCTCTCGTACTTCCATGCGACGTCCAAGACGACACTCAAATATCCGATCTGTTTGAGCAACTAGGAAGCGCTTGGTCTGGCCTTGATTCTCTCATTCACTCGATCGCTTATGCCCCCAATGAAGCCCTGGAAGGCGACTTCCTAGAGGGCTTTTCCAGGGAATCATTTCGGATTTCCCAAGAGGTCAGTGCCTATAGCTTCCCTGCGATGGCCAAGGCTGCGAGACCGTTGATGGCGGGTAGAAACGGCTCATTATTGACGATGTCTTACCTCGGCGCCGTGCGAACAATGCCGAATTACAACATAATGGGTTTGGCCAAAGCCTCTCTTGAAGCGTCAGTGCGTTACTTGGCTGTTTGCCTTGGTCCGGAAGGCACCCGCGTCAATGCAATCTCCGCAGGCCCGATCAAAACCTTGGCAGCGTCAGGCATCGGTAGCTTTGGGCGACTTCTTTCATTCAATGAAAGGAACGCTCCTTTGCGTCGCAACGTCACCATTGAAGAGGTCGGCAATGCAGCGGCCTTCCTTTCCTCTGATTTAGCCTCCGGAATTACCGGAGAAGTAATGTATGTCGACGGTGGCTTCAACACCACAGCACTCGGGAATGCCGATGCCTAAACAGCGCCCCGGCTAAGAACGATCTTGGTAGGCGCTCTGCTGGCCGAAAACCATCATTTTTCGGCCGGTCGATGGGCTCCATACTTCACTCCGAAGCGGTCACCCAATTCATTGAGCAAAGCATCCAACGCTAATCTTCCCAGAATCTTCTGATACTCCTTCCTTAGTAGATCCACCATCGATCCATTTTCGTCTGATGCATTCACCAATACCTTGCTGACCTTGATTATCAGAAAGTCTCCGTTTTGACTCTGGTGCCCAATGAATCCCGGAATCGACGATTGCGAAATGGAAAATATTTTTTTTGTAACTTCCGGATCGTTTTCAAAAACTTGGCCCCTCTGAATCTTCTTTTCGACTGAAAATTCAGCATTTGCAACTCTTTCGCCGCCTTTCAGCCGAGTCAGGATTCGCTGGCCTTCCTCTGCGGTTTCAGCGCGCTTACTCTGAAAATCGATTGCCGCTACGATTTCCTTTCTAACCTCATTAATCCCCAGTCTACGCGCCGCTTGATACTCGATCACCCTTGCAGCAACTAACACACCGCCCCCAACATCCACCGCTTCCGTGTTCCGATGGCCTTCGAGAGAGTCATGCGAGAATAATGCTTGAATAAGCCGATCGCTAGCATGGGGACCAAGCGTCTTCGTTCCTGATTCGATCCAATCCGATGCCTCGATCTTTAATTTCAACTGATCTGCAGCCGGTTTCAAGCTATCAGGCTGCTCATAAACAAGATTTGCAAATTGCTCCGCGGCTTCACCATACCTTCTGGAAAGACTCTCTTTCCTTAGCTCCCCTAGAATAGACGTTTGTACATCCGCAAATGCCATGACCTTTGACGGGCGGATCCCGGTAAGTTTGACAATATGAAAGCCGAACTCCGTTCGGACTGGCCCAGCCAGTTCTGACACTTCTCGAAGACCAAATACCGCATCCTCAAATCCCTTCACCATGGAACCCCGACGAAAATAACCAAGGTCACCACCACGGTCTGCCGAACCCGAATCTTGCGACCGTTCTCGCGCGATTGATTCAAATGACTTTGGGTCAGCCTTAATTCTTTCAAGAATCTCTACCGCCGCCTGTCGCACCCTGTCCATCTCGCTCTCTGTTGCATTGGCGCTAACCTGAAGAAGTATATGGCTCGCGCTACGCTCCTCCGGCGTGGCATATCGATCCTTATGCTCCTCGTACCACCCAAGAGCTTCCTGATCGGTGACAGCGATACTTTTTTCAACGAGATGCGGATCTAGAGCCGTGAACTCTGCTCGCAGCCTTGCAGGCCGATCAAACAGAGATCCGTTTTGTTCATAATATTTCTGAATCTCTCCATCCGAAACCTCACTCTTTTTATTCAACCCGGTAACAGAGATTCGGAAGTAGCTGACTTCACGCTGCTCTGCTTGGGCTTGCAACAGGAGTTTCATGCCCGCTTTAGTAACCATTCCACCGTCAGCAACTGGGCCAAAAATCTGGCGGCTCGCCAGTTCCTGACGGATACTTCCCTCAAAGACGGTTTGATTCAGTCCCTGAGCCCGTAGCGCTTGGTCATATTGCGCAACATCAAATCGACCATCCCGTTGAAATGCTGGAATGGCAGAAATTGTCTCTTGGATCTGAGCATCGCTCACCACCAAAGCGGATTTTCCTGCATTGGCAAGGAGCAGCCGCTGGTCAATGAGATTCTTTAAGACTCCACTCTTGAACCCCTCACTTTGAAACAACTTGTCATCAATGGCTTGCGAGCTTTCGCCACGTATCCGTTCCTGCTGCTGCTGTAAAGCGCGCTCGAACTCACTCAAAGTGATATTGGTTCCTGCAACCGTTGCGACCTCCCTGCCGCCTCCGGAATCACGCAAATAAGACTCGATTCCAAAAAATGCAAAAGAAAGGATAATCGCCGCGAGAATGATCTGGACGATTCTTCTGTTATTTCTGATTGCGTCAAACATTCGGCCACCGAAGGATTGAAAATGGGAGACGAATTACGAGAAAGTAAAAAGGCGAACCTGCGTTCGCCTTTTTACATGAATACTTACAATTACCGATCAATTTGATTAGCTATTCGCCGCTTCCCAAATTGGTGGGTGCTAACGGGCTCGAACCGCTGACATTCGCCTTGTAAGGGCGACGCTCTACCAACTGAGCTAAGCACCCCAAACAGGGTGCATATGACTGAACCCTGAATTAGTCAGTTTACCGCATCCTTCAGACCTTTTCCAGGGCGGAACTTCGGGACTTTCGCCGCCTTAATCTTGATTGACTTTCCAGTCCGAGGATTTCTGCCCGCACGAGCTGCGCGATCACCGAGGTAAAAGGTGCCAAATCCAACCAAAGTTACGGAATCGTTGGTTCGTAATGCATCTTTTACTGCGCTGACGGCAGCATCTAGCGCTTTGCCCGCAGTGGCTTTCGACAGGTCTGCCTGCTTCGCGATGGCATCGATTAATTCCGATTTATTCACTTATGTCCCCTCTGGCTTGGTAACTCCTCGGAGCCTTCACCCTGCCGACCGCGAATTGCCCCGAAACGTAGGCTAAACGGCAAGGCGCGCTTGCCGACGGTTGGTTATAGTCCCGCAGATTCTCCGCTGTCAAGCCGCAGCGCAACGTGCTTACCGGGGCTTCTTGACCAATAAAAGCGGGGGCTGAGCCCCCGCTCGCCTTTTTTCAAATTTCAATGCGCTAGGAGGCTCTTGGAGGGAGTTGCCTCCGAAGTTGTTGCGTCAGGAGCGGCAGTCATTTCGGATGCCGGGCTTTCCGGCAGTGGCTGAGGTTGACGCTCCAACGCTTCCTCCAAGACCTTATCAATCCACTTGACCGGTACAATCTCCAGACACGATTTGATGTTCTCCGGAATATCGGCAAGGTCCTTGACATTCTCTTCAGGTATCAGTGCCTTACGGATCCCACCACGAACTGCGGCCAAAAGCTTTTCCTTCAAACCACCAATCGCCAACACTTCACCACGGAGGGTGATTTCCCCAGTCATTGCCACATCGCAGCGGACGGGAATTCCGGTGAGTACCGAGACCAATGCGGTAGCGATTCCGATACCCGCTGACGGCCCGTCTTTGGGAATGGCGCCCTCCGGCAAGTGGATGTGGAGATCAGCCTTTTGATAAAAGTCCTCCGCAACGCCCAGTGACTTCGATCGCTTGCGGACCACCGACAAAGCTGCCTGGATGGACTCCTGCATGACCTCTCCAAGCTTGCCAGTGGTCATCACCTTGCCCTTGCCGGGCAGAACAACCGTTTCGATCGTTAGGAGTTCGCCTCCTACCTCAGTCCAGGCTAATCCTGTGACCTGTCCGACCTGATTTTGCTTCTCAGCCACTCCAAAAGAGTACTTGCGAACACCCAAGTACTTGTCCAAAGCTTTAGCGTTCACGATGACCTTGCTGGTCCGCTTTCGCATCAGCAAGGATTTGACGACCTTGCGACACACCTTGGAAATCTCACGCTCGAGACTCCGCACACCAGCCTCTCGGGTGTAATACCGAATGATGTCCCGCAGCGCATCCTCGGTCACCGATACCTCGCTGGCCTTTAGCCCATTCGTCTTGGTTTGCTTGGGAAGGAGATAACGCTGTGCAATATGGACCTTTTCATCTTCGGTATACCCCGACAATCGGATGATCTCCATCCGATCCAGAAGGGGTGCCGGAATGTTAAGAGTATTCGCCGTCGCCACAAACATCACGTCTGAAAGGTCGTACTCAACCTCCACATAATGATCAACGAAGGTGGCATTCTGCTCGGGATCGAGGACCTCGAGCAGTGCTGACGATGGATCTCCGCGGAAATCCATTCCCATTTTGTCAACTTCATCGAGAAGGAACAGCGGATTCTTGACCCCCACCCGGCTCATGTTCTGGAGAATCTTGCCGGGCATGGAGCCGATGTAAGTCCGCCGGTGACCGCGGATCTCCGCTTCATCCCGAACTCCCCCCAGCGACATCCGGACAAATTTACGATTTGTCGATCGTGCTATGGACTGCCCTAGGGAGGTTTTCCCAACCCCGGGCGGCCCAACGAGGCAAAGTATTGGGGCCTTGAGTTTGTCGACGCGCTGCTGGACGGCCAGATATTCGAGAATCCGCTCCTTGACCTTTTCAAGTCCAAAATGGTCTCGATCGAGCACTTTTTGAGCCTCGGCCAGATCCTTACTTATTCGGGACCGCTTTTTCCATGGCAATGCCGTCAGGGTATCGATGTAATTGCGTACGACTGTGGCTTCAGCGGACATAGGCGACATCAGGCGGAGTTTTTTTAATTCCGACATCGCCTTCCCCAAGGCTTCCTTACTCATACCGGACGCCTTGATCTTCTTATCCATTTCCTCAAGGTCAGCGCCGTCCTCGCCTTCGCCAAGTTCCTTTTGTATCGCCTTGACCTGCTCATTCAGGTAATACTCGCGCTGGCTCTTCTCCATTTGCCGTTTTACCCGGCCACGGATGCGCTTTTCAACCTGGAGGATATCGAGTTCGGTTTCTAGTTGACTCAGGAGCTTGTCTAAGCGCTCGGAGACATCAAACATCTCCAGGATGGCCTGCTTTTGCTCCAATTTTAGCGGAAGGTGCGCCGCGATCGTGTCCGCGAGGCGACCAGGCTCATCGATGCCTGACAGAGACGTCAATATTTCAGGCGGAATCTTCTTATTGAGCTTAACGTACTGATCAAACTGAGAAATGATGGCCCGCCGCATGGCCTCCACTTCTGTGTCGGCCACATCTCCTTGGGAAATCGGGCTGGCCTTGGCCATAAAGAGCGTTCGCTCGTCCTCTACCGATTCAACCCTGGCGCGCTGAACCCCTTCCACCAAGACCTTAATAGTCCCATCCGGTAATTTCAGCATCTGCAAGATGTTAGCAATACACCCGATCTCATAGAGATCGTCCTTGGACGGCTCGTCTTTGGCGGCCGACTTCTGGGCCAGGAGAAGAATGCTCTTCCCCCCCTCCATGGCGACTTCAAGCGCACGGATGGATTTTGGCCTTCCAACAAATAGGGGAATGACCATATGGGGAAATACCACCACGTCCCGCAACGGGAGGAGGGGCAGGTCCACTTGCTCTACGCTGGGCGCGTCGTTGCCTGACATGGTTCTGGATCCTTACGGTGAGTCATTAACCCCATCTTGGGTTGATTCCCAAAAAAACAAGGGGCCCTGCCACTGTCCAGCGGCGAACCACGCCGCGCAAGGAAGATTCAGTTCGATCCGGCCACTTTTTGTTGATCCGAATAGATCAACAGCGGCTGGCCGGCACCCTCGATCACCCCTTCGTCAACCACGACTTTGGTCACGGTATCCATCGTCGGAAGGTCATACATGATGTCCAGCAATGCGCCCTCAAGGATAGAACGGAGTCCCCGCGCGCCAGTGCGCCGCTTGATGGCTTTTCGGGCTATGGCATGAAGCGCGCCTGATCGAATCTCAAGTTCGATGCCTTCCATCTGAAAAAGCTTTTGGTATTGCTTGACCAAGGCGTTTTTCGGCTCGACAAGAATCTCAATGAGGGCGTGTTCGTCAAGCTCCTGAAGGGTGGCCACAACAGGTAACCGCCCGACGAATTCTGGAATTAGGCCATACTTGACCAGATCTTCAGGCTCGGTCTGACGCAGGGTCTCAGTAACGCTCTTCTCAGCTTTGCCCTTCACATCGGCGCCAAAGCCGATTCCAACCTGCTCAGTCCGGTTTCGAATCACCCGCTCCAGCCCATCGAACGCACCGCCGCAAATGAAGAGGATATTCGTGGTATCGACCTGGACGAAGTCCTGATTCGGGTGCTTCCGGCCTCCTTGCGGCGGAACAGATGCAATCGTGCCTTCAATCAGTTTAAGCAACGCCTGCTGGACCCCTTCACCCGATACATCCCGCGTAATCGACGGGTTATCGGATTTCCGCGAAATCTTATCTATCTCGTCGATATAAACAATGCCATGCTGCGCACGGTCGACATCGTAATCGCACTTTTGCAGAAGCTTTTGAATGATGTTTTCGACGTCCTCACCCACGTACCCTGCTTCGGTTAAGGTCGTGGCATCGGCCATCACGAACGGCACATTGAGTAGGCGGGCCAAGGTCTGCGCCAACAAGGTCTTGCCGGAACCCGTAGGCCCGATCAGGAGGATGTTGCTCTTAGACAACTCGACATCGTCATGGCGACCGCCGAGATGCTTCAGCCGCTTGTAGTGGTTATAAACCGCAACAGAAAGAATTCGCTTTGCGATGCTCTGGCCGATCACGTATTGATCGAGAATGGCGGAGATCTCCCGAGGAGTCGGAAGGGATGTTTTCTGCGACTCCGCGCCTTGATCACTCGAAAGTTCATCCCGAATGATGTCATTGCACAACTCAATACATTCGTCACAGATGAAGACGGACGGCCCAGCAATGAGCTTTTTCACCTCATGCTGGCTTTTCCCGCAAAACGAACAGTACAGCAGCTTTTCGCCGCCCGACTTCTTTTCCGTCATGGTGGACTATCCTTCCTGCTCAGGCAGCGTCTGCCCGATTACTTAAGACACGGTCGACCAAACCGTACTCTACCGCCTGATTTGCCGCCATGAAATTATCCCGATCGGTGTCCTTTTCGATCTGCTCGACGGACTGTCCGGTATGCTGGGCCAGCATCGAATTTAGCTTGGCGCGCAACGCGAGAATCTCGCGGGCATGGATCTCGATATCCGAGGCCTGACCCTGGAAGCCCCCCAGGGGCTGATGGATCATGACGCGAGAATTTGGCAGGCAGTAGCGCTTGCCTTTCGCCCCGGCTGCGAGCAAAAACGCCCCCATACTGGCCGCTTGACCAATACAGAGAGTGCTCACATCCGGCTTGATGAATTGCATGGTGTCGTAGATCGCCATGCCCGCTGTCACCGAGCCCCCCGGGGAATTGATATAGAAAAAAATGTCTTTGTCGGGGTTCTCGGACTCCAGGAACAATAACTGGGCGACGATCAAATTGGCCGTCACATCGTTGACCGGACCCACCAGGAACACTACCCGCTCCCGGAGCAGTCGAGAGTAGATGTCATAGGCCCGCTCGCCTCGACCACTTTGCTCAATGACCATGGGGACCAGCCCCAGGCCCTGCGGCTCCCAGAATTCGCCTGACTGACGCTCGCCAAAGTTCATTTTTTTCCTTTCCGCTGGGTCAGGCTGCCTGGCCCATCAGTTCGTCGAAAGAAACTTCCTTGTCCTGGGTTTGGGCATTTGCCAACGCCCAATCCACCACATTGTTTTCAATCACCAACGACTCGGCCTGAGCCAAGCGCTGCGGTTGAGAGTAATACCAGCCAATTACCTCGGAAGGATCCTCGTAACTCTGGGCAAACTCCTCCACCAAGGCGCGAACCTGCTCGGGCTTGCTGTAAAGATCCTTAGTCTTCACCAGTTCAGCCAAGACCAAGCCCAACTTGACACGCCGCTCAGCCTGCTCGAGGAACCAAGCGGGTTCGACCGGGACATCTTTCGTCATCATTCCGCGGGTTTCCAAGTCCCGCCTCGCATTCTCGGCCAGCTCTTCCGACTCCTTGGCGACTAAAGCTTTGGGAACCACCAATGGCGTGACATCCAGCAAAGCGTTCATCACGGCTTCTTTGACCCTTGCCTGCAGCCTGCGTTTCACTTCTCGCTCAAGATTGGCCTGGACTTCCTGTCGCATCTTCCCCAGATCCCCGTCAGCAATTCCAAGTGCCCGCGCAAAGCTCTCATCGACGTCAGGGAGGCGCGGCTCTTCAACTCGCTTGAGCGTCACCTCGAACTGGACCCCCTGGCCCGCAAGGTTCTTGGCGTGGTAGTCCTCGGGGAAGGTCATATCAAAAACCTTAGACTCACCGATTCCCAACCCGATTACCGCCGCCTCAAAATCCTTAAGCATGGCGCCGGCGCCAATCGTGAACGGGAAATCTTGGGCTTGGCCACCCTCGAAGACTTCTCCATCTTTACGACCGGTAAAGTCGATGACAACACGGTCACCATCGCCCGCCGGCCGCTGCACCTCGGCGAAAGTTGTTCGCTGCTTCCGCAACACATCGATGGTCTTATCCACTTCGGCGTCACCGACCACCAAAATTGGCCTTTCAATCGCACGCTGACTCAGGTCACCCACCACAATCTCGGGATAGATTTCGAAGATTGCGCTGAACTCCAAGGCTTCATTGCCAGCCCCTTCCTTGGGCTCAATAGTCGGATAGCCAGCGATACGCAAATTTTGTTCCCGAAGCTTCTCGGAAAATGCCTTTTCGACGGCTGCACCGATCGCCTCTGAGCGCGCCTGGGCGCCATACTGTTGCGCCACCAGCTTGAGAGGCACCTTGCCAGGACGGAACCCAGGCATCTTCACGGTACGCGCCATTCTCTTCAGGCGGCTCTCGACTTCCTTCTCGATCTCCGAGACCGGCACAGCCATATCGATACGACGTTCAAGGGCGCTTTGAGTTTCCTGGGCTAGTTCCATTTGAGTTTCCTGAAGACGGATAGTGTTGAGGCCGACGGGGCAAGCGAGGGGAGACCCCCGGAGACGCGGCGCATACTACGAGAAAGGAATAATTTTCCAGTTTACCACAGGCTTCCAAGGGTCCACTGCCCGACAACTCCTGCCCGCCAGGGAACGGAACTTCCCAACCAGCCCCCCCTCATACGGACTGGGCCCGTACAGCGTGGCAATGCGTCGACACCCCAAAGATTTAACTTAACTGACGCCTTGCACATGCCTTATGCTGAAGCCGAAATTCGCTGTTTCTCCTCCCCCAAAACTTCGGCCGGAAGCTTGGCCACGGAATGATCGAAGGAGTCTGCACAATGAACATCTTCTCAGCGTACCAATCGCGCTTTGAGGCGGCCAAGGAAGACGAATTTTCGCTGCAGGAATACCTTGAACTGTGCAAGACCGATCGATCCGCCTACGCCACAGCATCCGAGCGCATGTTGATGGCCATCGGTGAGCCCGAGTTAGTCGATACCCGCCTCGACCCCCGCCTCTCCCGCATCTTCTCCAACAAAGTTCTGAAGCTTTATCCTGCCTTTCGAGACTTCTACGGGATGGAAGAAGTCATCGAGAACATCGTGTCCTATTTCCGACATGCGTCCCAAGGGCTGGAGGAGAAGAAACAAATACTTTACCTGCTGGGTCCGGTCGGCGGTGGCAAGTCCTCCCTTGCGGAAAAGCTCAAAAGCCTGATTGAGCATGTCCCTTTCTATGCCATTAAGGGCTCCCCGGTCCGTGAGTCGCCTCTGGGTCTCTTCAACTCGGTCGAAGACGGCGCCATCCTGGAAGACGACTTTGGAATTCCTCGTCGCTACCTCAACACCATCATGAGCCCCTGGGCCGTGAAGCGCCTGCTGGAGTACAACGGCGACATCACCAAGTTCCGGGTGGTGAAATTACGGCCCTCGGTACTTCAGCAGATTGCAGTTGCCAAAACCGAGCCGGGGGATGAGAACAACCAGGACATCTCGTCCCTCGTCGGAAAGATAGATATCCGCAAACTTGAGGAATACTCGCAAGACGATCCCGATGCCTACAGCTACTCGGGCGGCCTATGTCTAGCCAACCGGGGCTTGCTTGAATTCGTCGAGATGTTCAAGGCACCCATCAAGGTTCTGCACCCTCTTCTCACCGCAACCCAGGAAGGCAACTACAAAGGCACCGAGGGGTTTGGCGCCATTCCCTTCGACGGCATCGTCATGGCCCACTCGAACGAGTCCGAATGGACCGCCTTCAAGAACAACAAGAACAACGAGGCCTTCCTCGACCGGATCTTCACCGTCAAGGTGCCCTACTGCCTGCGGGTTTCCGACGAGATTCGCATCTACCAAAAGCTGCTCGCCAATAGCTCTCTATCCGAAGCGCCGTGCGCCCCTGACACGCTCCGCATGATGGCTCAGTTTGCGGCGCTTTCCCGAATCAAGGAGCCAGAGAACTCCAGCATCTACTCCAAGATGCGGATCTACGACGGTGAAAACCTGAAAGATACCGACCCCAAGGCCAAATCGTTTCAGGAATACCGTGATTACGCTGGCGTCGACGAAGGCATGACGGGTCTTTCTACGCGTTTTGCTTTCAAGGTCCTGTCCCGGGTCTTCAACTTCGACCACCGTGAAGTAGCGGCGAACCCGGTTCATTTGATGTACGTGCTCGAACAACAAATTGAACAGGAGCAGTACCCGCCTGAAGTTGAGGCGCGCTACCTCGGCTTCATCAAAGAATTCCTTGCCCCCCGTTATGCTGAGTTTATTGGCAAGGAGATTCAGACGGCCTATCTCGAAAGCTACTCCGAGTACGGGCAGAACATCTTTGACAGATACGTCACCTATGCCGACTTCTGGATCCAGGATCAAGAGTTCCGCGACCCCAACACTGGGGAGATTCTCGACCGCAATGCCCTGAATGACGAACTTGAAAAGATCGAGAAGCCGGCTGGCATCAGCAACCCGAAGGATTTCCGTAACGAAGTGGTGAATTTCGTGCTCCGCGCTCGCGCCAAGAACAATGGGCGGAATCCGAGTTGGACATCGTATGAGAAATTGCGGGCCGTCATCGAGAAGAAGATGTTTTCCAATACCGAGGACCTCCTACCGGTCGTCAGCTTTAACGCCAAAGCTAGCATCGATGAACAGCGCAAGCATCAGGACTTCGTCGATCGCATGATAGAAAAGGGATATACCGAAAAGCAGGTCCGCCTGCTTTGCGAATGGTATCTCCGCGTGCGCAAATCATCCTGATCGCCTTCCCTGCCCCACCCGCGGCCGCCGTCGGCGGGGCAGGCCTGCGCATGGCCTGAAAGGAAAACCATGGTCAGGATCATCGACCGACGCTTCGACAGCAAGAAGAAGAGCGCCGTCAATCGACAGCGCTTCATGCGCCGTTTCAAACAGCAGATCCGGCGGGCCGTCACCGATGCCATCCAGAATCGCTCGATCCGCGATCTGGATAACGGCGAGCAAATCTCAATTCCCGGCAAAGATCTGTCGGAGCCCCAGTTTCAGCATGGCCGCGGCGGAGAATGGGAGAACGTGTTCTCCGGAAATGACCAATTCGCCAGTGGCGATCAAATCAATCGGCCCATGGGAGGCGAGGGCGGCGGAACCGGAAAAGGAAGTGCAAGCAAGGACGGGCAAGGGGAGGACAACTTTGTTTTCCACCTCTCCCGCGAAGAGTTTCTGGATGTCTTCTTTGATGACCTAGAACTACCCAATCTGATCCGCACCCAGCTTGCGCGGATTACCGAATACAAATCGAGGCGGGCGGGATTTACCTCTAGTGGTGTTCCGGCCAACATCAACATCATTCGCTCGATGCGGGGAGCTTTGGGTCGACGGCTAGCCCTGGCCTCCCCCTACAACGCCAGATTGCGGGAGTTGCATGCAGATCTAGAACGGGCCAAGGAAGAACATGGACCGGAGAGTGATGAAGTGAAGGAAATCCGCGCGGAAATCCACCGTCTACGGGTCAAGATCGAAGGGATCCCCTTCCTGGACAGCTTTGACCTTCGCTACAACAATCGCGTGAAGATCCCGTTACCGGTGACTCAGGCGGTTATGTTCTGCGTCATGGATGTCTCGGGTTCCATGGATGAGGAAAAGAAGTCAGTCGCCAAGCGGTTTTTCATGTTGCTCTACCTCTTCCTGACGAGGACCTACGAGCACATCGAAGTCGTGTTTATCCGCCATCACACCATCGCGAAAGAAGTCGACGAAGAGGAGTTTTTCCATTCCCGCGAATCCGGCGGCACAGTGGTTTCAAGCGCGCTTCATTTGCTCCGCGACGTGATCAGGGAGCGTTACGCCAGTGGTCAGTGGAATGTTTATGCGGCCCAGGCCTCGGATGGCGATAATTGGGACAATGACTCCCCCATTTGCCGCGATATCCTCGCCAACGAAGTCCTGCCTTATTGCCAGTATCTCGCCTACGTAGAAATCACACCCGGCGAACCACAGAATTTGTGGCGGGAGTATGAAAAGCTGATTGGCTCGCATGCTAATTTTGCGATGCAGCGAATCGAACAGCCGAGTGATATTTATCCGGTATTCCGAGAACTTTTCAAAAAGAATCTCGTATGAAGCGAGCGACCAAACCAAAGATGCTTCCCTCCCCCTCCGAATGGTCGTTCGATGCCATCGAGCACTATCACCGAGAAATTGCGCGGGTCGCAGGAGAGTTCGGACTGGACACCTATCCGACCCAGATCGAAATCATCACGGCCGAGCAAATGATGGATGCCTACGCGTCGGTCGGAATGCCGGTAAATTATCATCATTGGTCCTTCGGAAAGCATTTCCTGGCCACGGAGAGGGGATACCGCCGGGGACAGATGGGGCTGGCCTACGAAATCGTCATCAATTCGAATCCCTGCATCGCCTACCTCATGGAGGAGAACACCCTGACGATGCAGGCGCTGGTGATAGCCCACGCCGCTTATGGCCACAATAGCTTCTTCAAAGGTAATTACCTTTTCCGGACCTGGACCAACGCCGACGCCATTATCGATTACCTGCTTTTTGCCCGAAACTACATTGCGGAATGTGAGGAGCGCCACGGTGAAGAGGAGGTCGAAATGCTCCTTGACTCCTGCCATGCCCTCATGAATGTCGGGGTGGATCGTTACAAGCGCCCACCCAAACTATCCTTGGCCAAGGAGCAATTACGTCAGAGGGAACGGGAGGAATATCTCCAAAGTCAGGTCAATGAACTCTGGCGTACCCTGCCCCTCCAGGACGTCCGGGCTGGACGAGATAACGAGATTCGCTTCCCCACCGAACCCGAAGAGAATCTCCTGTATTTCATTGAAAAGCATGCCCCCCTCCTCGAACCCTGGCATCGCGAGGTTGTGCGCATCGTTCGCAAGATTGGCCAGTATTTTTTCCCTCAACGCCAAACGCAGGTCATGAATGAAGGGTGGGCAACGTTCTGGCATTACACGTTGTTGAATCAGCTATTCGACGAGGGCTTACTCAGCGATGCGTTCATGCTGGAGTTTCTCCAGTCCCACACCAACGTGGTTTATCAGCCAAGTTATAACCAACCCTGGTACAACGGGCTCAACCCCTATGCGCTCGGGTTCGCCATGTGGCAGGACATCAAACGAATTTGTGAGAACCCCACGGATGAGGACCGCACATGGTTTCCGGAGTTTGCCGGGACACCTTGGCTTGAAACATTTGATTTTGCCATGCGGAACTTCAAGGACGAAAGCTTCATCGCCCAATACCTATCGCCTAAAGTCATTCGTGACTTCCGCCTATTTGCCGTGCTCGATGATGATCGGGACGCCAAGCTTCGTGTCTCGGCCATCCACGATGATTCTGGGTACCGGCAAGTGCGGGAAAAGTTATCCGACCATTACAACCTTGGTAGTCGGGAGCCTTACATCCAGGTTTGGAACGTCGATTTACGCGGGGATCGTTCACTGACCCTTAGGCATCAACAATATCGGCGTCGCCCGTTAGGGGATTCCGCTGATAAGGTCATGCACCATTTGGCCAGATTGTGGGGATTCACCGTTCGCCTCGAATCCGTTGACGATGAGGGGAAGGTCGAATTGGTCCAGGAGAATCGTCTGGAAAAACGAACGCTTGGTGGCGACGCTCGATATTAGGCGACAGTGGAAATCAAAAATAAATAAGGCCACCCGTGGGTGGCTTTATTTATTTGGGGCGACATACCGGATTCGAACCGGTGACCGATGGAATCACAATCCATAGCTCTACCAACTGAGCTAATGCCGCCGCTAACCTACCATGCCAGAAGTCCCCGGCATCATATTCTTGGCCTGCCCGACAGGAATCGAACCTGTAACCCCCGGCTTAGAAGGCCGGTGCTCTATCCAGTTGAGCTACGGGCAGATTCAGACGGGCCGCGCGTTTTCGGGGGTGCGCTTGGTCGGGGTGGAGGGATTCGAACCCCCGACATCTTGCTCCCAAAGCAAGCGCGCTACCGGACTGCGCTACACCCCGAGAAGGCGGCACTATACACATCACCTCGATTTCCGTCAAACCAAGTCGCTGCACGACGATCGCGGCGAATGCTTGCCCGAGGACTCCGTTTTCTGATATTTAATCGCTTCTTTCAAATAATCCATGGGCTCCGTAGTCATGGCAGACGACATCCTTCAAAAACAGTTTCCGCCCTATGTGATCGCCGAGGGCGAGGAATACATGAGTGAGAAACAATTGACTCACTTCCGGGGGATTCTGGAATCGATCAAGCAGGAACTCAGCCAGGATATCGACCGAACTGTCCACACGATGCAAGATGAGGCGACGGTATTTGCAGATCCGAATGACCGCGCCAGCCAGGAATCAGACATCGCCCTGGAACTTCGTAATCGGGACCGTGAACGCAAACTGATCAAAAAGATCGACGAAGCCATTGGACGAATCAATGACGGAGAATATGGCTACTGCGATTCCTGCGGCGTTGAAATTGGGCTCAAGCGACTGGAAGCCCGTCCAACGGCCACCTTGTGCATCGACTGCAAAACTCTTGAAGAAATGCGAGAGCGCCAACTGGCAAAATAAACTCGCCTCACAAATGATCAGCTGTAACACAAAAAAAGGACGCTCTCGCGTCCTTTTTTTATTTGCCATTTGGCATCATGCGGATTTTTGGTCCAAGAGCGCCTTCATGCTAAGTCGGACTTTGCCTTTTTCGTCCACTTCAAGCACTTTGACGCGAACAACCTGACCTTCTTTAACGTAGTCACTGACATTGTTTACCCGCTCATTCGCAATCTGCGAAACATGCAGCAACCCGTCGCGGCCCGGCAACAGATTGATAATGGCGCCAAAATCCAGGATCCGGACCACTGGACCCTCGTAGATGCGCCCCACCTCGACCTCAGCGGTGATCTGTTCGATACGCTCTTTTGCTGCTTGGGCACCTTCGGCGCTCACCGAGGAAATGGTGATGCTGCCATCGTCTTCAATTTCGATGACGGTCCCGGTCTCTTCCTGTAGTCCCCGAATTACGGCACCGCCCTTACCGATCACATCGCGAATCTTCTCCGGATTGATCTTCATGGTAAGCATCCGCGGGGCAAATTCGGACACCTCGCCCCTGTGCTCACCCAAGGAGGTCTGCATAAGATTGAGGATGTGCAGCCGCCCCTCACGGGCCTGGGAGAGCGCAATATTCATGACGGCTGGACTGATACTGTCGATCTTCAGATCCATCTGCAACGCAGTGACGCCATTGACCGTTCCGGCCACCTTGAAATCCATATCGCCCAAGTGGTCTTCATCCCCCAGGATGTCGGTCAGGACGGCAAAACGACCCCCCTCCTTGATCAAGCCCATGGCGATGCCAGCCACGTGGGCCTTCAGAGGCACGCCCGCATCCATCATCGCTAGAGAACCGCCGCAAACCGACGCCATTGAACTCGACCCGTTCGACTCGGTGATCTCGGAGACGACCCGGATGGTGTAGGAGAAATCCGCAGGCGATGGCAGTACGCCAGCCAATGCCCGCTTGGCAAGCCGCCCGTGCCCAATCTCCCGCCGCTTCGGCGAACCCACCCGTCCAGTCTCGCCGGTGGCGAAGGGAGGCATGTTGTAATGGAGCAAGAAACGCTCGCGGTATTCTCCGGCGAGTGCGTCAATGATCTGTTCGTCGCGGCCCGTTCCAAGTGTCGAAACGACCAGGGCCTGAGTCTCCCCGCGAGTGAACAAGGCTGAGCCATGGGTGCGCGGCAGGACTCCTACCCGTATGTCGATGGGGCGAACCGTGCGGGTATCCCGTCCATCGATGCGCGGCTCGCCATTGAGGATCCGGCCACGCACGATCTGCGCCTCGAGATCAAAGAAGATGTTCTTGACCGTATTGACGTCAAGCTCACCCCGCTCTGCAGATAACGCCTCAAGAACGTGCTTGCGAATCTGAGAGAGACGCTCACTACGGGTCTGCTTGGCCGTGACACGGAAGGCCCCTTCCATTTCCGCCTGGGCCAAATCCCTCACGCGCGAAATCAGCGACTCATCACGGGCTGTGGCAGCCCATTCCCACTCGGGCTTGCCCGCATCCTCTACTAGGCTATTGATCGCCTGGATCGCCAGTTGCATCTGCTCATGCCCGAAAACCACACCACCGAGCATGACGTCCTCTGCTAACTCAAGAGCTTCGGACTCAACCATCATGACGCCCGCCTCGGTGCCGGCCACCACCAAGTTCAACTGGCTGGCGGCTAACTGGGACTGGGTCGGGTTCAGAATATATTGGCCGGCATCGTAGCCCACCCGACACGCAGCGATGGGCCCATTGAACGGCACTCCGGAGATAGCCAGAGCGGCGGAAGCTCCAATCATCGCCGGAATATCCGGATCCACCTCGGGATTCAGCGATAGGACCTGCACCACCACCTGGACTTCGTTGTAGAACCCCTCAGGAAATAGTGGACGGATCGGCCGATCGATCAAGCGGGAAGTGAGGGTCTCCTTTTCAGAAGGACGCCCCTCGCGCTTGAAGAACCCACCTGGAATCCGGCCGGATGCGTAGAATTTCTCGATGTAATCGACGGTCAGCGGGAAAAAATCCTGCCCAGGCTTGGCCTCCTTGGCAGCCACTACGGTCGCTAGAACCACCGTGTCGTCCATATTGACGAGAACGGCGCCATGGGCCTGGCGGGCGATCTCACCCGTCTCCAGGGTGACAGTGTGGGCGCCATATTGGAATGATTTTTTGATCGAGCTAGGCAAGGGAAGTCCTTTCATGAGCAACCCACCGCCACTATGCGGGCGGCAGGCGATATGCGTAATACGGGTATCGGCAACAAAAATGATGAAGGCCGGTGCAACCTTTCCAGGTCCGCACCGGCCTGCTCACATCAGCGGACCGAGGAAGGTGGAAGTGTCAGGCCGACCAGGCCCGTCACTTGCGCAGGCCGAGCCGTTCGATCAGCGTGCGATAGCTGTCCGCATTCCGGTCCTTGAGGTAATCCAGCAATTTGCGACGCTTGCTAACCATTTTCAGGAGACCGCGGCGGGAATGGTGATCCTTGCCATGGGTCTTGAAATGGCCGGTCAAACCATTGATACGGGCGGTGAGCAGGGCCACCTGCACTTCCGGGGATCCGGTGTCGCCTTGCGCGCGCTGGTAATCGGCCAGAATCTGGGCCTTGCTTGCGGAATCAAGAGCCATTGTTCTCTTACTCTATTTTGTGTCGTTAAACGGAAATTATAACCATAAAATCAACTACGCCTCAAGACGGCCTTTGTTTCCACCTTGCCGGGTTGAGACAAGACGAATCGGCGCCAGGGCTCCATCCAGCCCAGTTCGTCCAATTCCGAGAAATGCGTCGCCGTCATAGAGTCGCCAGTGCGCGTCAGCGGGCACAATCCCATCCCATTCTGACGGCAGGATCGTTTGGCCGAACCGAATCCGGGCAGAAATTGCCGTCGATAGCCGTAGGATCGGCATGTGTTCGACAAAGGCATCTACCGGCTGCAGACGGCCCATCGCTTCCTCCGCCGGCTGGTTCACCAGGACATCCAGCGCCACCGCTGATGCCAGCCGGAAGGGTCCCGTTGCCTCCCGCGTCAACGCAGCGAGGTAAGCGCCACACCCGAGATCCTGCCCGACCTCTTCCGCAAGAACCCGGATGTAGGTACCCTTACTGCAACGCACACGGACCTGGACGCGCCCTTCCGGCGAGCAGGAAAGCAGGTCCATCTGATGAATGGTTACCGCCCGAGGCGCTTTTACGACGTCTTCGCCGGCTCGAGCATATTCATAGAGCGGCCGCCCTTGGTGCTTGAGGGCCGAATATCGAGGAGGGGTCTGCATCTGTGGACCGAGCCGCCGCAGACAGGCCATTGCCACGTCGTCTGGCGTTGGGTGATGCTCGAATCGCGCCAGGATTTGCCCTTCGGCATCTCCTGTGTCCGTGACCGCCCCCAACTGGATTTCGGCAAGGTACGTCTTGTCTGCATCGAGCAAAAACTGGCTGAACTTGGTCGCCTCGCCAAGGGCGATTGGCAGCAACCCCTGTGCCATGGGATCCAGCGTACCGGTGTGGCCAGCCTTCGCGGCGCCGTACGCGCGCCGTACGCGCTGCAAGGCGGCATTGGAGCTAATGCCGCGCGGCTTGTCGAGTAGCAGGACGCCGTCGATGGCCAGTCCCTTACGGCGCCCCACCGCGAAAAACCTCAGGACGGATCCGGATCCACCCCGGTGTCGGGGGCCCCGCCGCGATGACCAACGGCTTCATCGATCAGCGCGGCAAGCCGACTGCCTTCGACCAGGGACTTGTCGTAATGGAAGTGCAGCTCAGGCAAAGTATGAATCCGGATACGCTTACCCAACTCGCGCCGCAGAAATCCGCTCGCACGCCGCAGTCCCGCCAGGATCTCTGGCAGGTCCTGATCTCCGGTCATTGACGAAAAAAAGACCTTCGCGTGGGAGAAATCCGCGCTGAGCTCCACATCGGTGAGAGAAATGAAACCCACCCGGGGATCCTTCACCTCCAGGCGGATCAGCTCCGCCAGTTCCCGGCGGATCTGCTCGGCCACACGTTGAGCACGGGAAAACTCCTTGGCCATGATTGTCCTCAGAGGGTTCGCGCCACTTCACGAACTTCGAAGACTTCCAACTGATCTCCTTCGCGGACATCGCTGAAGTTGCGGATCGACAGGCCGCACTCGTAGCCCTCCTTCACCTCCTTCACGTCATCCTTGAAGCGCTTGAGGGAATCGAGGTCGCCCTGGTGCACCACAACGTTGTCCCGCAGGATCCGGACATTGGCGCTGCGTTTGACCATCCCTTCCTTGACCATACATCCCGCGACCGTCCCAACCTTGGAGATGTGGAAGACCTGACGGACCTCTACCAGCCCGATGACCTCTTCCCGCCGCTCCGGCGCAAGCATCCCCGACAGGGCCGCCTTAACATCATCGACAGCATCGTAAATGATGTTGTAGTAGCGGATATCAACACCAAAGCTTTCCGCTAGGCGACGGGCATTCGCATCGGCACGGGTATTGAAGCCGATGATCACGGCCCCGGAAGCCTGGGCGAGGTTGACGTCCGACTCGGAGATCGCCCCCACCGCACCGTGAATCACATTGACCCGGACTTCGTCGGTGGAAAGTTTGACCAATGCATGGACCAGGGCTTCCTGGGAACCTTGCACGTCAGCCTTGATAATGAGCGGCAGGTGTTTCACCTCGCCCTCGCCCATCTGCTCAAACATGCTGTCCAGTTTGGCCGCCTGCTGCTTGGCAAGCTTCACGTCCCGGAACTTGCCCTGACGGAAGAGCGCAATTTCCCGGGCTTTCCGCTCGTCCGTCAAAGCCACGGCCTCATCACCAGCCGCGGGAACGTCCGAGAGCCCTAGGACTTCGACAGGAATGGAGGGGCCCGCGACATCGATGGGCTTGCCGTTTTCGTCCAGCATCGCCCGAATCCGTCCGAAAGTCCCACCCACCAGAAGGACATCGCCCTTGCGCAACGTGCCAGACTGCACCAACAAGGAAGCCACCGGGCCGCGCCCCTTGTCAAGGCGGGCTTCAATGATCAGGCCCTTGGCGGGCGCATCGACTGGCGCCGTCAATTCCAACACCTCTGCCTGCAGAAGCACCCCTTCGAGCAGATTGTCGATACCCACGCCGGTTTTCGCTGAAACCTGGATGAACATCGTGTCGCCGCCATATTCCTCCGGCACTACGCTTTCGGCGATCAGTTCCTGCTTTACCCGATCCGGATTGGCGTCGGCTTTGTCGATCTTGTTGATCGCAACGATCAGGGGCACACCCGCCGCCTTGGCGTGATGGATGGCCTCCTTGGTCTGGGGCATCACTCCGTCGTCGGCCGCCACCACCAGGATCACGATGTCGGTTGCTTTGGCGCCCCGGGCTCGCATTGCCGTAAAGGCCTCGTGACCCGGGGTATCCAAGAAAGTAATGACCCCCCGCGCCGTTTCGACGTGATAGGCGCCAATGTGCTGGGTAATCCCCCCCGCTTCGCCCGCCGCCACCTTGGCCCGGCGGATATAGTCGAGCAGCGAGGTCTTGCCGTGGTCCACGTGACCCATGACGGTGACCACCGGGGCGCGGGCCTCCAACGGAACGTCCTTGGCTTCTTCGCTCTCGCTCAGATAGGCGTCCGGGTCGTCCAGCTTGGCAGCCACTGCCTTATGGCCCATCTCTTCGACCACAATGATCGCTGTTTCCTGATCGAGGACCTGGTTGATCGTCACCATGGAACCCATCTTCATGAGTGCCTTGATAACCTCGGCCGCCTTCACCGCCATCTTGTGGGCCAAGTCGGCCACGGTGATGGTTTCCGGCACCTGGATCTCGCGGATCATCGGTTCGGTGGGCTGCTGGAAAGCCTGGCGGTCCTGGCCACCTCCGCCCTTGGCGCCATGGCGGCCACCGGCCTTGGCACCACGCCAGCCTGCGCTGCCGCCTGCAGTGTCACCGCGGGTCTTGAGCCCACGGCGCTTGGCACCATCGTCCTTCCAATCATCCCGGCCACCCGGACGCCGCACGCCCGATTCTTCCTTGTTTGGCTTGTGAAGGGTTCCGGTCTTGCCCTTACCCTCGGGACTGGATGCTGCCGGGGCTTCGGCCGGCGCCTTCGCCGCCTTAGCTTTGGCCTCCTCCTCCGCGCGCCGCGCCTCGGCGGCCGCCCTTGCCCGCGCTTCCCGCTCCTGCTTGGCCTTCAAATCCGCGGTTTGCCGGGCAATCAACTCAGACTGGCGACGGGCATCCCGCTCCCGGGCAGCCAACTCGTCAGCATCGATGACATTGGGGCGCACGGCAACCCGAGGCGTCGGGCTGGCTTCGGCCACGACCTCCATCTCCGGAGCTTCTTCCACAATCGTCACCGGTGCCTCGGCGACCACCTCGACCACCGGCTCTTCCTCTGGCGTCGAAGATTCCACCGGTTCGTCCGACACGGCCACCTCCTCGACAATCGGCACCGACACCTCCTCCACAGGCGGCGGCGCAGGGTCGGCTTCGAGAACGGTCTCGGCCAGAACGGGTTCCAGGTCGGCAACTTCGGGTGCAGGAGCCTCCGGTAGAAGGTCATCCCGCTTCACGAAAACGCGCTTCTTGCGAACCTCGACTTGCACCGTGCGGGCCCGGCCGGTGGAATCGGTCGCCTTGATCTCGGTCGTTTGTTTGCGGGTCAGGGTGATTTTCGCCTTGCCGTGGGTTTCGCCATGGGCCCGGCGCAGGTAGTCGAGGAGACGGGCCTTGTCCTGCTCCGTCAACATGTCCTGGGCTCCGCCCTTTTCCACCCCGGCTTTGCGCAATTGTTCGAGCAAGATCGTGGCGGGCATTTTCAATTCGCCCGCAAATTGGGTCACACTCATCTGGTCCATACGATCCCTTCCTTATTGCTCGAACCAATGGGCACGGGCCACCGTGATCAGCGCCTTGGCCCGTTCCTGATCGATGGCCGCCAGGTCCACCAGCTCATCCACTGCCAGATCCGCCAGATCGTCCCGGGACCGGACCCCACCCTTGGCCAGCAGGGCCGCAAGGGACTTGTCCATGCCGTCCAGGTTCAGCAGATCGTCCGCGACGGTTTCCAGCTGCTCCTCAGTCACGATAGCCTCGGTCAGCAGAACATTGCGCGCACGGTTACGAAGTTCGTTCACCGTATCCTCGTCGAAAGCCTCGATCTCGAGCATTTCCGCCAGTGGAACGTAGGCAATCTCTTCCAGCGACGAGAATCCCTCGTCGATGAGGATGTCGGCGACCTCCTCATCGACATCGAGCTTCTGCATGAAGAGGCCGCGCACATTCAATCGCTCTTCCTCCAGCTTGACAGCCGATTCTTCCACGCTCATCAGATTGATGGCCCAGCCGGTCAGCTCCGCAGCCAACTTGACGTTCTGACCACCACGCCCAATGGCGATAGCAAGGTTATTCTCATCCACCACCACGTCCATGCTGTGAGCCTCCTCGTCCACCACGATGGAACTCACCTCGGCAGGCTGAAGCGCCGCAATCACGAACTGGGCGGGATCCGAGGCCCACAAAATGATGTCTATCTGCTCGCCGCCGATCTCATTACGCACAGCGGTAACGCGTGAACCGCGCAGTCCGACACAGGTGCCGATCGGGTCCACCCGGGGGTCATTCGACTTTACGGCAATTTTGGCGCGCAGGCCCGGGTCGCGGGAACAGGCGCGAATTTCCAGGAGACCGTCTTCTATCTCCGGCACCTCCAGTTCGAACAACTTGACCAGGAACTCCGGGGCCGTGCGGGAGAGGATCAATTGCGGCCCCCGGGCATTTCGGTCGATCCGCAGAAGGAAAGCCTTAACCCGATCACCTACCCGAAGGTTTTCCTTGGGAATCATCTGATCCCGCGGCAGCACGGCCTCCAGGCGACCCACTTCGATAATGCCGTTGCCCCGCTCCATGCGCTTGATGGTGCCGGTGACCAAGTGCTCCTTCCGCTCCAGGAAGTCATTGAGTACCTGCTCGCGCTCCGCGTCACGGATCTTCTGCAGGATCACCTGCTTGGCCGCCTGGGCGCCAATGCGGCCAAAGTCGATGGGCTCCAGGGGCTCCTCGATGTACTCGCCCACCTCGATGTCAGAGTCGATCTCCCTGGCGTCGATGAGGCCCATTTGCGCTTCGTCATTCTCGACTTCGGCATCGGGCAGCACCACCCAGCGCCGATAGGACTCGTAATCACCATTGTCACGGTCGATCGAGACCCGCACATCGGCCTCGTCGTGGATGCGCTTTTTGGTGGCCGACGCCAGGGCGGACTCGAGGGCCGTGAAGACGATGTCCTTGGCGACATTCTTCTCTCGTGCCAAAGCGTCCACAAGCAACAGGATCTCGCGGCTCATTGCTCAAAAACCTCCAGGTCGGATCTCATTCAGAACTTGGGCACCAGACGTGCCTTTTCAATATCTTCCAGGGGAAACGCCAACTCGCCCTTAGTGGTCGCGAGGCGCACCACCCCTTCCGCTAAGCCTTGCAAAACGCCGACAAAATTCCGCTGATTGTCCACGGGGACGGCAAGTCGCAACTGAATCTCCCGGCCTTGAAAGCGCTCATAGTCAGCGACCTTCTTCAAGGGACGATCCAGGCCCGGAGACGAGACTTCCAGGCGGTCGTAATCCACCTGCTCCACCTCGAACACCCGGGTGAGTTGATTACTGACCGTCGCACAATCGTCGACCGTCACCCCCCGCTCGATGTCAATAAAAACCCGCAGCAAGCGCGCGCGCGGCGAAGTTTCGAAGTCAACGAGTTCGAACCCCAAGCCTGCCACCACCCGCTCAACGAGACTGCGCACATCCATTTGCGGACCCACAAATAAAAAAATGGGCGCTACGCCCATCCTGTTGAAATCAACCGGAAATCGGATTGCAGAGGAAAAATCCCCGACAAATCAAAAGAATTATAACCGGTCTTTGCCCCTTGGAGCAATGTTCTGCGTCCGCCGTGGCCGGGCAGCGCCAGTGCGTGCTCCCGGCCTGGGAACCGGCGCAGGCAGCCCCGCCAAGGCGCACACGTCGCCCTCGGGCATCTCCATCCACATCCCGCGCTTGAGCTTGGACGGCATCACCACCGGGCCGTAGCGCACCCGGATCAGGCGACTGACGGTAAATCCCTGGCTCTCGAACATGCGGCGCACCTCCCGGTTTCGCCCCTCGGCCAGGGTCACCCGATACCAGTGGTTCACACCCTCTCCTCCCGCATCGGTCAGGGAGTCGAAGCGGGCCACCCCATCCTCCAGTTGGATTCCAGCCGTAAGCTCTCCGATCTGCTCATCGCTCAACTGGCCGAGCAGGCGTACGGCGTACTCCCGATCCACCTCGTAGCGCGGGTGCATCAGCCGATTGGCCAACTCCCCGTCGTTGGTGAACAAGAGCAGGCCGGAGGTATTGAAATCGAGCCGGCCCACGGCAATCCATCGCCCCTTGCGAATCGCCGGCAGCCGCTCGAAGACCGAGGCGCGGCCTTCCGGATCCTGGCGGGACACGATCTCCCCTTCAGGCTTGTGATAGATCAGCACGCGCGGCGTGCTTTGGGTAAAACGCAGCGGAATCAGCTTGCCATTGACCTTGACCCGGTCCCCGGGCCCGATCTTTTGGCCGAGATCGGCCGGTAGCCCATTCACCGAAATCCGCCCAGCGATGACCATTTCTTCGATCTCCCGACGGGAGGCAATACCCGCCTGGGCGAGCACTTTCTGCAGTCGCTGGGGCTCCTGGAAAGTGAGAGGATCGCCACGACGGCCGCCACCCTGCCCCGCGGCGTCCCGGGATTGGGGGTCAGGCGACGTCGGGCGCGGCGGCCGGAGGGGCCGGTTGGGGCGATGAGGCTTCGACAAGATCCACGATCCTTTCAATTTCGGTGAGGGGTGGCAGTTCAGATAGGCTACGCAGCCCGACATCATCGAGAAAACTTCGGGTGGTGGCGAACAAGGCCGGCCGCCCCGCCACCTCCCGGTGTCCCACCACGTCGATCCACCCACGAGATTCGAGAGTCTTGATCACGCTGGGCGACACCGCCACGCCGCGAATATCCTCGATATCGCCCCGGGTCACCGGCTGGCGGTAGGCGATGATCGCCAGGGTTTCGAGCACCGCGCGGGAATAGCGCGGTGCCTTTTCCTCCTTGAGGCGGTCCAGGTACACCTGAAATTCGGGGCGGGTCTGGAAGAGCCATCCCGACGCCACCTGGACCAATTCAGCCGGCCGCCCCGCCCACTCTGTCCGCAGCTCGTCCAGCAGGCGCCGCAGCAATTCGCTACCCGGATCGTGTTCGAAAAGCCGCTTCAGGCTTGCAAGCGGCAAAGGCGCCGGGGCCGCCAGCAGCGCGGCCTCCAGCACCCGCTTGCACCGCTCAGGCGTCAAGGCTTGGCTCCGTCGTCAGTTTCACATAAATCGGCGCAAATGCCTCGTTCTGGCTCACCACCACCAGCTTTTCCCGCACAAGTTCCAGCACCGCAAGAAAACTCACCACCAGGCTCGCCACGCCGATCTCGGCGTCGAACAAGGCATCGAATAGGACATGGGTGCCGCCCCGCAATTTGCGCAGGATGGCGGTCATGTGCTCCCGCACCGACAACTCCTCCCGCCGCACGCGATGGTGTTCGTGCATCCGGGCCCGCCGGACGACGCTGAGCCAAGCCAACTGCAAATCGTGCAGGCTCACCTCGGGCAAGCGCTCGACCACTTTCTCCGCGACGAAGACCCCCACCCATTCATAGTCCCGCTCGACCCGGGGCAGCGCGTCGAGCCGGGCCGCAGCCTGCTTCATCTGCTCATATTCCAGAAGCCGGCGGACGAGATCGGCGCGGGGATCGACCTCGTCCTCCTCCCCCTCCCGCGGCGGGCGTGGCAGCAGCATGCGGGATTTGATTTCCAGCAGCATGGCGGCAATCAGCAGGTATTCCGCCGCGAGTTCCAGATTGCGCCGCCGCATGGCCTCCACATAGTCCAGATACTGGGCCGTGAGGGGGGCCATGGGAATGTCGAGGACGTTGATGTTGGCCTTGCGGATCAGGTAGAGAAGGAGGTCCAGGGGACCTTCGAAGGCATCCAGGAAGACTTCCAGGGCCTCCGGTGGAATGTAGAGATCCCGCGGGAACTCCAGGAGCGGCTGGCCGTAGAGACGAGCCACCGCCTCGGCCTCCCCGGGGGGCGGCAGCAACTCAGCCGGCAGCTCGACGGGGTGATTCACTGGGAAAGGTCAGCGATAGGCGAGGCCCATGGCCTCCCGGACTTCGACCATGGTCTCTCGCGCCAAGGCCCGGGCCCGCTCGCAACCGACTTCCATCACCTCCCGCAGGCGGCTCGGCTGATCGAGATAGGGCTGCGCCCGCGCCCGCATCGCGTCCTGCTCGACGAGCACGGCGTCCAGGACCGGCTGTTTGCATTCAAGGCAGCCGATGCCGGCGCTGCGGCAACCCTCTGTCACCCAGCTCCGGGTGGTTTCAGACGAATAAATCAGGTGAAACTGCCACACCGGACACTTTTCCGGGTCGCCCGGGTCCGTGCGCCGCACCCGCGCCGGGTCCGTCTGCATGGTGCGAATCTTTTTGGTGATGGAATCCGGGTCTTCCCGCAGGAAGATCGTATTGCCGTAGGACTTGGACATCTTCTGGCCGTCCAGGCCGGGCATGCGGCAGGCCTCGGTGAGCAGGGCCTCGGGCTCCACCAGGATGGTCTTCCCGGTCCCTTCGGCGTAACCCCATAGGCGCTCCCGATCCTCGCCGGACAAGCTAGGACATTCCTCTACCAGCGCCCGGGCCTCAGCCAGGGCCTCGGCGTC
This sequence comes from Zoogloeaceae bacterium, assembly GCA_016791025.1. Taxonomy (GTDB): domain Bacteria; phylum Pseudomonadota; class Gammaproteobacteria; order Burkholderiales; family Rhodocyclaceae; genus JAEUNX01. The sequence goes on from JAEUNX010000082.1 coordinate 141,853, forward strand.
GCCATCCTGCTGGAAGCGGGCCCGCAGGCTCTCGAAAAGCTTGCCCTTTTTTCCACCCAGCTTCTTCACTGCCACCCGCGCCTTGTCCTCAAAACCGGGTTCCCGACCATAGAGGTGGTTGAAGCGGCGCGCCAGTTCCCGGGTGACTTCCACGTGGGGCAACTGATCTTCCCCCACCGGCACCTTGTCGGCCCGGTAGATGAGGATGTCGGCGCTCATCAGCAGCGGATAACCCAGGAAACCGTAGGTTGAAAGATCCTTGTGGGCCAGCTTTTCCTGCTGATCCTTATAGGTCGGCACCCGCTCCAGCCAACCCAACGGGGTGGACATGGACATCAGGAGATGCAGCTCCGCGTGTTCCAACACATGCGACTGGATGAAGAGGATGGCCCTTTCCGGATCCACCCCCGCCGCCAGCCAATCGACCAACATGTCCCAGATGCTTTCCTGAATCACCTGGGGCTGATCGTAGGCCGTGGTGAGGGCATGCCAATCTGCCACGAAGAACAGACAGGGATAGTCTTCCTGCAACGCCACCCAGTTCCTGAGAACACCGTGGTAATGGCCCAGATGAAGGCGCCCGGTCGGGCGCATGCCGGAGAGTACGCGGGGGGCGTGCATAGTCGATCAAATTCCGATGAGCAGGGCCAAAAGGTAGCGGAAAACCGCCAGTAGCGGCCCGAGGATGGCGCCGAGGATGCCGGTAAAGAGCAGGACGAGCAAGATGGGGAACCCATAGGGCTCAAGCTTTGCGAATTTCCACGCCAGGGAATTGGGCAACAGGCTCACCGCGATGCGTCCGCCGTCCAGGGGGGGAATCGGCAACAGGTTTAATAGCAGCAGGATCCCGTTGATCTGTAGCCCGGCATCGGCCATGCGCAACATGGGCACCGTGTAAGCATTTTCGGTCATTCCGAGGGCCACCCTCATCAAGAAAGCCCACATGAGCGCCATCACCAGATTGGCGAACGGCCCGGCCGCCGCCACCCACAACATGTCGGCCTTGGGATTGCGTAGACGGCCAAAACTGACGGGAACGGGTTTGGCCCAGCCGAACAGCATGCCGCTGGTCCCGAAGAGGCTGCTTATGGCCAGAATCAGGCCGGGCACGAGGACGGTGCCCACCGGATCGATATGGCGCAAGGGATTGAGGCTGATCCGCCCCGCCATCTCCGCTGTCGGATCGCCAAAATGGCGGGCCACGTAACCATGGGCCGCCTCATGGAGGGTGATGGCCAGAAGCACCGGCAAGGCCCAGATGGCCAGGGTCGAAATCAGCGAATCCATCGAACCGGTCAGCCCTTCGTCGGCGAAAAGGCCGCGAGTGTAACAGAGGGGCCCGCCATCACTGGGCCAAGCCGAAGGGCGCCAGGGAGCCCAACCCGGTCCGCACCACCTCGGGCGAACCCCCGGTGAGGTCGATCACCGTCGTCGCCTCTGGCCCGCAGGGCCCGCCTTCGATGATCAAATCCACCAGCTTGCCCAGCCGATCCCGAATCTCGTCTGGGTCCGTGAGGGGTAACTCGCTGTCCGGCAAGAGCAGGGTGGACGTCAGGATGGGCTCTCCCAGGTCTTCGAGGAGGGCGCTCACCACGGGGTGATCGGGAACCCGGAGGCCGATCGTCTTCCGCTTGGGGTGAAGCACCCTGCGGGGCAGTTCCCGCGTGCCTTCCAGGATGAAGGTGTAGGGCCCTGGCGTCGCCGCCTTGAGCAGGCGGTACTGGGTGTTGTCCACCCGGGCGTAGGTGGAGATCTCAGAAAGGTCCCGGCACATCAGGGTGAATTGATGTCGCTCGTCGACTCCGCGAATGCGCCGGATGCGCTCCAGCACCGAGGCGTCACCAGTATGGCCGGCCAGGGCATAGGCCGAATCGGTGGGCAAAACGACCAATCCGCCCCGCCGAATGATTTCCCCTGCCTGATGCATAAGGCGGGGTTGAGGGGACTCAGGGTGGACCGAAAAATACTGCGCCATGACCGGAAAGTGCCTTGTGGTTGCCTCAAGAATCAGGAAAGGGCGGTCCATACCGGAGTCAGGTCCGGTGGCAGGGGCGGGGCCCGCCCCAGATCCACCGGGCTTTCCTGCGCCCCATGAAAATCCGACGCCCGGGAGGCCAGAAAGCCGTAGCGTCGGGCAATACGCGCGAATCGATCGATGCTTGCGGCATCATGGGCGCCGGACACCACCTCGATGGCCTCGCCGCCTAGGTCGCGAAATCGATCGAAAAGCCCCAGAAGTTCCGCCTCGCTGAGGCGACAGCGGGCCGGATGGGCCACCACGGCCACCCCACCGGCGTCGCGGATCCAGCCCACTGCGTCCTCCAGACTCGCCCATTCGTGCTCAACAAAGCCCGGCTTGCCCCGGACGAGGTAGTGATGGAACACCGTCTGCACATTGGGCATCAGGCCGGTCTTCACCAGGTGGCGGGCAAAATGGGCACGGCTCACCATCGCCGGATTGCCCGCCAACTGCCGCGCTCCTTCCAGGACCCCGTGGATGCCGGCCTTCGCCAAGCCGTCCGCCATCTGCCGGGCCCGCTCGTCCCGCCCGGAGCGCACCGTTGCGAGGCCAGCCTGGAGGCCCGGATCCGCGGGATCGACACCAAGGCCGACAATGTGGACCGTCTCGAGCTTCCAGGTCACCGATACCTCCACGCCATCCACAAAGGCCAGCCCGGCCGCCTCGGCCGTCTGGCGCGCTTCGCCGAGGCCCCCGAGTTCGTCATGGTCGGTCAACGCAAGCAATTCGACGCCATTCGCGACCGCCCGATGCACCACCTCCGTGGGCGTGAGAAAGCCGTCCGAAACGGTGGAGTGACAATGCAGATCCGCATTCAAGGCAATTCGTCCTTTTCCGTGTTTCCCTGCCCTTGGGACAAGAAAAACGCGTCAATGATCCGCGCGACGGCCTCCGGCTGTTCGCGGTGGAGGTTGTGCCCCGCATCGGGCACCATTTCCAGGCGAAAATCGGCAAAGCAGGCCATGGCGCTCTGATAGGTGGCGTCATCAACCCCCATGCGCTGGCGCAAACTCGTGTCCTCCGGGGCCACCCAAAGCACCGGCGCGGTAATACGACGCCAACAGGCCAAGGCCTCCGCGCGCCGGTAAAGGATGGGATTGACCCGGCGATGGGCCCCATCGGCGGCCATGCGCACCGTCCCATCGGGGCGAACCTCCCCCAGATGTGCCGCCAGGAATTCCGCCCGCTCCCGGGGCAGGCGCGGCTGATCGGTGCACAGCCGATCGGTGAGGGCCGCCAAACTCGGATACTCGCGGAAACCAACGGGCGCGGCCAATTCATCGAGCCAGCGGGCGTAGCGGCGGGGCGCCTCCTCCGCCGGAACATCGGCCAGACCAAAGCCATCCAGGGCCACCACCCCGGCGACACGCTCCGGCCGCACGCCGGCATACAGGCAGGCCACATTGCCCCCCAGACTGTGCCCCACTAGGCGCACCGGCTCCGCCGGCGAGTAGTGGCGCAGGATGGCATCCAGATCCCCCAGATAGTCCGGGAACCAGTAGGCATCCCCCTGCCCCGTGCTCAGGCCGAAACCCCGCCAGTCCGGTGCCACGACCCGCCAGCGGGCGGCAAGAAAATCAGCCATGAACTGGAAGGAGG
>JAEUNX010000088.1 GCA_016791025.1 Zoogloeaceae bacterium
TGGTCTTGGCAATGAGGAGCGGTGCGGTCATGGGCGTCGTCTCGGGTCGGGCAAACAATGGCCGAAGGATACGCCAGGCCGCCGCGGGATGGGGCGCCCCCGGGGGCCAGGACGGGTGTGGCCTCGACGGCCACCGGCGCACGGCGGGACCGCCGAGACCTCTGCCGCTGGCGAGCTCTGAATAGGGGCAACGAGACCTTCCTCCGGGCCAGGTTGGCCGAGACGGCGCGCATTGATCTCGCCCCGGCCGCACCTGGCAACCCCGCTCGCCGGGTCACCCTTGGCCTCACTCGCCCAAGCCCCGCCGAATCCCAGTTCCCTGGGAGCACACAAGCGGCACCGACCCTGAGGCCCGGGACAGCCATGGCCCCCCTGGCACCGAGGCCAACTCGCGACGATCCGCCCTGAGCAGATTGGAACCCCCGGATCGGGCATATGAATCCGCATGGCAATCGGCCGAAAAGTTCATTCTCACCAAGCGCAACGATTATGATTATCGCAAGTTCCCCGGCCTTTCCGACGCCCAACCGTTCAAGCCACCCCTTGGAGGACTTCGCCATGCGCTCCGAACTTCGCGTGCCTGCTTTTGCTCTGGGTTTTGCAGCCGCCACACTCGCCATCCAGCCTGCCTTCGCTGATTACCGCATCACCTGCGAAAGCAATAACAGCCGCTACAAAAGCTGCCCCTTGTCGGAGCGAGGCCACGTCACGCTCGATCGTCAGCTGTCTTCGGTCCGCTGCACCAAGGGTCAGACCTGGGACTGGAACCGGCGCGAGGTGTGGGTGGACGACGGCTGCCGCGCGACCTTCAACGTCGCCACCGACCGGTATCGCGACTCGGGCCGGAAAGATGATGACAGCAGTGGCTCGGCGGCGGCTGTAGCGGCAGGCGTCCTAATCGGTGCCGCCATTCTCGGGGCAGTGGCCAGCAACAGTGACTCGGACCACGTGGCCGATGACCGCCATACCGACCCCGCCTATTTTGGTGGCCGCCACAACTCTTACGTTCCCGACTGGATGGTGGGCGAGTTTTCCGGGTACAACGAAAAATACAATGCCGACGTGCTCTTGCGGATCCACAACGACGGCCAGGTCACCGCCACGGCAAACGGCCGCAACATCCAAGGCTACATCAGCGAATCTCGCCTCTATGCGGGCGGCCAGACCTTCGACATCGACCGCACCCGCCGCGGCTTTGTCACTTCCCAGGTTGGCGACCGAAACAATCAGGTTCGCTACAAACGGGTGGATTGAATGAAAGGGGCCGGCCCGACCAAGGCGCGGCCCCGCCAGTTCAGCGTTTGAATCGATCGTAAAACCGCTTGGGCCGATCGTAGGCCACTCCCTCCAGGGGCGGCCAATGGACCAACTGGGCGTTGGTGAAATTCAGGGTGAAGCCATAGCTGGCATCGTTTCTTTGCACCGTGGGGGCCTCGAATATTTCGATTTTCTGAATCACATCATTTTCCATGGTGACGCGGATGATGGCCGGCGCGATGCAACTCATCGCCACGTTGGCCCGCCATGCCGCGTCGTGAAACAAGCTCCTCGCCCGGTGCTCGACACCATTGGAGCGATTGAGCCGGGAGTCGATCCAGGCCAGGAAACGGACGCACCCACCGCCGTCCTCGTGCTCAAAAGTCTGAAATGTGTGGCGAAACGCTTGCGGTTCCCATTTCATGACGCCCCCTCCGCGAAGCCCAACCCCCTGTCGGCAGTGGGCGATTGAACCATTTTTGACCTTGACGTACTGGGCCGGCAACGGATCTGGCGCCCCGGTTTCCGCCCGATTGCAACACCGCCCCCCTGGGCCACCGCCCCCTCCCTACTACGACGATCGTAGTAGGGGCACCAGCTCCGAGCAAGGCAAAAGGGCAGCCCCTCCGGCATTTCGACACGACGCCGAGCGACGGCTTCGCGCCAGCCGGGCGAAAGGATATGCTCTGCGAACGGTAGAGCGGCGGTGCCCGCAGCGCCGTAAGGCTCTGGCCGGTACCGGACTCTCCCCACCCCTCAATCGTTCAGGCGGCGGAACAAAACGTCTGCCAAAGGACCCCCATGAAAGTCGTACTCAGTCTGCTTGTCGTCACCACCCTCGTGACCGCCTGCGCGGTCTATACCCCTGCCGGATCGGTGGTGGTCGATCCTGGCCCAGCGCCAGGGGGCGGTGGCGGGTTCTGCCCGCCGGGCCAAGCCAAGAAAGGCAATTGCTGAACCCGCCCTGGCTGACGTCACGTTCCGTTTCGGACAATGTGACAGCCCGATCCGATCGGCCCCATCGGCTTCGCTGCGACGGCCGTCAATCCCGGCGTCCGGCCAGGGGCTCGGGCCAGATCGCCTCAGACGATGGCGGGGATGAAACCGGCCTCGACTTCCAGACCTACCTGGACGCCCGGCGGCGGCGTTTGCCGCGCCAAGATTAGCGGGCCAGGAGCCAGACGCTCTCGTTGGCCGGGATGCGGCCCTTGAAGCCGCCGGGTATCGTTGCCTGCTCGAGCCGAGTCACCGTGTAGGCCTCGCCATAGTGGCGCGCCACTTCGTCCTCCAGCAGCGCAAACGGGGGCCCGGCCATCAAGGCTTGGTCATATTCGAAGCAGATCAGCAATTGGGGCGCCTGATCGGTGATCGCCATCAGGTGGGCGGCATAGCGGCCCCGCATGTCCGGCGGCAGGGCGACCAGGGCAGCGCGGTCATACACCGCATCCACAGCACCGAGGCGATCACGGGACAACGCGAAGACGTCCCCCACGAACACGTCGAGATTGAGCGCGCTGAAGCGCTCGATGGGCCCCGCCGCGGCAATTTCCGGCTGGACTCCCAGCTCATCGAACAACTGCAACACCGCGACGCGGCTCAGCTCCGCCCCGACCACCCGGTGGTCCTGGGACAGCAGCCAGTGGATGTCGAGGGTCTTCCCGCACAGGGGCAGGAACACCCGATCCCCTGGAGCCAGGCCCAAGGCGGCGACATTCCGCACCAACAACGGATTGACCGCGCTTTCGTGAAAACCGATGTCATTGGTGGCCCATTTGCGGTGCCAGAAATCCGGGTCCATAGGTCGAAGGCTGAGGTGGAATGGCGGCAGCATCCATCGGTTCAAGGGATGGCGTCAACGCATGCCGGTCAGGCGCCGGAGCTGGCCGAGTCGTTGCTGTGACAGTGTGGCGACGGTGTTTGCAAGGCGGGCGATGCGACCAATGGGGGGCTGGCGGGTGGTGATGGGGTCCGCCGGATTCCTGCACCGGCCCTAGGAGCACCCGCGTGGTTTGACCCGAGCCACACCGCACATCGCCTCAGGAGCTCGCACCGAAACAGTCGCCGGGGCTATGGCCGCCGAAAAGCATTGCGGCAGAGGCCTTGGTCGAACCGTTGGCAGGCATCGTCGCCTTGCGCGGAGCCCACCGTGGTGGCACGTCAGAGGGCATACGAGAATGACCTCAGCCGGGCGCCTGCTCGTACCACCCCTTGGACTGATTGACCACCTTCACCACCAGGAGCATGACTGGCACCTCGATGAGGACGCCGACCACAGTCGCCAGGGCAGCCCCGGATTCGAAGCCAAAGAGGCTGATGGCCGCTGCCACGGCCAGCTCGAAAAAGTTCGAGGCACCGATGAGCGCGGAAGGACAGGCCACGTTGTGCTTCTCGCCCACCACTCGGTTCAACCAATAGGCCAGGGCCGAGTTGAAGAACACCTGAATCAGGATGGGCACCGCCAGCAGCGCGATGACGAGTGGCTGGCTGAGGATGGCCGCCCCCTGGAAGGCGAAGAGCAGGACCAAGGTCACCAGCAGGGCAGTGATGGACCAGGGCCCAATCTTTTCCATGGCCGCGTCGAAGGCCGCCTGCCCCCGGGTGAGCAAAGCCTTGCGCCAGCGTTGGGCGAGGAACACCGGGATGACGATGTAAAGCACCACGGAGGTGATCAGCGTATCCCAGGGCACCGTAATGGCCGAGATCCCCAGCAACAAGCCGACCAGGGGGGCGAAGGCGACGACCATGATGACGTCGTTCAGGGCCACCTGGGACAGGGTGAAAAGCGGGTCGCCCTGGGAGAGGCGGCTCCACACGAAGACCATGGCCGTACAGTGTGCGGCCGCCAGCAGGATCAGACCGGCGATGTAGCTGTCCAGTTGGTCCGCCGGCAGCATAGGGGCAAAGAGGTTGCGCACGAAAAGCCAGCCCAGAAAAGCCATGGAAAAGGGCTTGACCAGCCAATTCACGAACAGCGTGACGCCGATGCCGCGGATGTGCTGCCGCACCTGGTGGAGCGCCCCGAAATCCACCTTGACCAGCATCGGGATGATCATCACCCAGATCAGCAGGCCCACCGGCAAATTGACCCGGGCGATCTCCATCCGGCCGATGGCCTGGAACAGCGTCGGGGCCGCCTGGCCGGCGGCGATGCCCGTGACGATACACAGGAACACCCACAGACTCAGGTAGCGCTCGAAAAAGCTGATCGGTGCGCCGGCGGCGACCTTGGCTGTCATTTCACATTGGGCAGACATGGCGCCTCCTCACAGACCCAGGGCTTCGCGCACGGCGGGCACCAGCCGGGCACGGATGTCGTCGCGCACGGCGATAAAACTCTCCAGCGGCTCGCCGTGGGGATCGTGGAACGGCACATGGATGCGCTTCACCGGCCGCGGGAAGATCGGGCAGGCTTCCTTGGCGTTGTCGCACACGCTGACCACGAGGTCGATGGGCTCCTCCAGCACCCTGTCCACGTCCTTGGGGTAGAGGCCGTCGGTGGGCAGGCCGGCGAGCCTGAGCGCTTCGACAGCCCCCTCGGCCACCTGAGGCTGGGGCAGCGTGCCCGCGGACAGGCCGCGCACCCGGCCTGCCAGGTCGTGGTTGAGGATGGCTTCACCCATCTGGGAGCGGCAGGAGTTGCCGGTGCACAGCACAAGGACAGTGGGAAGGGGCTTCATGATCGTGGCAAAGGAAGGTGGCAGCGGGTTCAGGCGCAGGGCTTTGGGCCCGAGCCGCGTATCACCAAGGCGTCGGACGCGCGGGTCTCGGGCAGACAGGGCTGGCCCTGGCAGCAGTTGTCAGTGAGGAATGCAAGCAGTTCGTCCATCGCCGTGTAGTCCGCCGAGTAGCGGATAAAGCGGCTTTCCCGCTCGCCGCGAATCAATCCGACCCGGTTGAGATGGGCGAGATGGAAGGACAAAGTCGCCGGCTGAATCGCAAGCTGTTCGCCTATGGCACTGGCGTTCACCCCTTCCGCCCCCGCTTGAACAAGCAGGCGAAAGATGGAGAGGCGGGTTTCATGGCCCAGGGCGGCCAGAAGCTCTGCAGCGTTAAGCAGTTCCATAATTCGAAGAATATCAAATCATGGTGATTGCTGGGTTACGGATTTGTTAAACAACCCCAAGCAGGAATCCGACACCAGCCAGGCCACGACCGCCGAAATACTAGGCGAATACGGCGGCTGGCCCGGATGCCTGACGATGAGAGCCCACCCAGCCAGAGGGGCCAAGCGCGGCGCTCTCGACCTTCTCTTCACCGACAACGCGACGGCCGGTCACGATCCTCAGCCGACCTTCGCTCTCTATGTTGGCGCGCGGCGGCTAACCGATGAATAACTGCCGATCTGGCACCTAAGCCGACCGACTACGCTGCCGCATCGACCATCGCTGACGGTCCCGGCCTTTAAGAGGCGCCCGCATTTGGGCTGAAGCGGAAGAGCATTGCCGCAGCATGCTCATGACAGTAGGCGCGTGCTTCTTTGTCCAATGCGCCGTTTAGGCCCATCTCTCCCCTTGGGGGCCGTTGAAAGGTCGCAGTTGAAATCGATCTAGTAGTGCCGTAGTATGGAAGAATGGTGGCCGTATGCCTTGTTCTAGGAGGAAATCATATGTCGCACATGGTGGAGATTTCAGATGAAACATATAAAAAACTTCAAGCACTTGCAGTGCCTTTTGTCGATACGCCAGACTCTGTGATTCGCCGTGCTGTAGACAAAATGATGAATGCGTCGACGCGTGACGGCGAAGGGCCACCAGCTGCACATACGGCAAAGTCGAGCCCGGATTGCGTGCACGGAGATCCCCGCTCAAGTGTACTGAGCAACGACAAAGTCATGACGTTCGAGCCCACAAGTCTGCCCGATGTAACTCACACGACATTCCTAGCGGGCGTCGTTGCGTCGACTGAAGTTCAGGATTGGAACCACCTTTCGCTTGCCGTACATGCAGAGGTGTTTCGGAAAGTGGGTAGTGTCGAAGCATTACGCCGTGCGAGCACAGCGAACATAAAGCCCGGATCGCATTTCGACCATGGCTTCAAGACGGGCAAGGGACTACCGTTTTCGATTCAGGGAGCGGAAGCTAACAAGGCTTGTTCAATCGCCTTCCGTCTTGCCCGGGAGCATGGTATTGCGGTAACGGCTGAGTTCCGGTGGCAAAACAAGGAAAAGGCGGCATTTCCCGGCAGTGTCGGTCGAATTGAATCCATCCCCAAGAAATCCTAGTCTGCTTATAGGAGAAACTCATGCACTCAAATATGGGCAAGGACACTACTCTTCCCGTGCCACCCGACTGCCTGCTATTTGAATTAGATGCACTTACAGCAATAGTTGGCAAAATGGAGGATTTATTGTGCCTAGCTAATCAAAGACAAAAGCAATTGTTCGCCGCTCTTGATTTCATGACTGCTCCATTGATTTCAATCCCAATTGGAGTCGTCGAATATGAGAAAAGTGCAGATCCAAGTTTGTCGGCACCTCCTGGTCCCCGGGCCGCCGACAGACTCAAGCGGGGATATGATTACCGAGGCAAGACCAAGCGCTGCTGGGAAGAAAAAGATATTTGGATCGGCGTGATGTCGCGCCTAATACATGACTACCCGGAAAGCCACGCTGACATTCAGCAGGCCCTGAAGTCTAAGGGACGCACACGTACATACTTTTCCAGGACGCCCTCAGGATTATTTCCAAACAAGAGTCACGAATGGTCCAAGAAGCACAGCGTGCAGATTCCAGGCGGTTGGTTCCTTGACAAGAACCTGAGTGGCGATCGAATGAAATCCCTGCTACGCACAGCTGTAGAGGCGGTTGGGCTGACGTGGGGTCTGGATGTAGTGGTAAGACTTTATAGCTTATCGCCCGCTCGGAAGTAGGTCGAACAAATCCGTCTGCAGTCCAATGATTCCGCATGTCATTGGGGTTGCAACCACAAGCTGGGATATTCAACGGAGGACGCGCATGATCTTCGATCCCCTCACCAACGCGCTGTATGATGATACTGGCACGTTTCTTAAGACGGTATTCTGCCCGCGTTCTTTGCGACCCGAGCAATTGGAAAAACTAGATCAATACGGTACCAATCGCTATTGTCGATACTGCCGGCGGGAAATTCTATCTTTGGATAGCCTTTCCGATGCGGAGGCCAAGCTGGCATTACAAAAAGATCCCAACGCTTGCGTCTTTTCTACACCGGTTGCACGCAACGTCCGGTTTCTGTCGTCACCGAATGGTCACGCTGTTGAGAATGCCGAAGATCTGCCCGTCGTTACAACATTGCGCAATCTACCCTCAATGGAGTTGGCTGCAGCATCGGGTTTCAGATTGATATTTAGAAACGTAGGATCCAAATCAGCTTTTGGCGATTGGAAATTTATCCTGTATCAAAATAAGGTAACAGGACGCCTCTGGTGGACCGGGGACTATCGCGAGGGCTTCCCTCCGCTGGAAGATAGCGAGTCCCCAACGGATTATCGTAGGGTGGGGGACTGGATTGCAGTAAGGAATGACCGTCCTTTTCCGTTGGGTGCGTATGCCGTCAGCGCTGAGATCGCCGTTGGGCAGAGGGTATATATCAGTGACGTGCTTGAAGATATACCCATCACTTGGTGGAACCAAGGTAATGCGCATCGCCTCACGTGTTCTGTTGCTGTCTGGGATGGCACCGATTTGACCTTGGAGATTCCACAGAACCTCGGCCAGGTTCTCGGGTAAGACCCAAGACAAGACCATCATTGTAAAGCTGCGTCCGGCAGATACCTGATTGGAGCCGGCGCTCCATTGACCGCTTTCTAGGGGCGGCGACTGGTAGCAGTTGGCCGAGTCCAGCCAGCGTTCACGAGGCAAATGAGTGCCTTGGGCCGGCGTTAGATTCCTTGCGATCCGTCAGTCGCGTCGGGTCGAACCGCGCGGGCGGATCCGTCGCGATTTCGGCCACACGCGCCAAACCCCGGCGGCCTCTCCGTGGGCACACCTATCACTCGCCCGACGAGGGGGCCCGATCAAAGGCTCCCCGCGAACCCAACTGAATCCTGGCCGAGCGACGCCACCGTCAAACCGTGTACGCCTCGCCCGTGAACATGTTTTTGTACCGGGATGTCCCGGTGGAATCGACCCGGCAGAACAGACATTTGTACTCATCCACCACCCCGGGGTATTTGGCCTCGATGAGCTGATAGACCTCACTCAGGGTCACGGGAGCATCCACGGCCCGCTTGTGGCTCCCTGTGCGGTTGCGGATCGAGACGACTGAGAGGCCGTCACCGTCGACAAAGGTCTTGATGTCGTCGTAGCTCTCGGAATTGCCGCCGTG
>JAEUNX010000143.1 GCA_016791025.1 Zoogloeaceae bacterium
CCCCGGATGTCGTAGCAGACGTTGGCGAGCTTGTCGGCCTTGCGAACCGGCTGCCGCAACTTGAGAGCCTCGCTATCCGGCTGGGGTGTGGCCACGCGCAACTCCGGCTTTCCGCTCATCGCAAACCATCCTTCCTCAACATTTCCTTGACGCCCCGCACCGCCTGGCGGATCCGCGCTTCATTCTCGATCAGGGCGAAGCGCACGTGGTCATCGCCATATTCGCCGAATCCGATCCCGGGGCTCACCGCCACCTTGGCCTCAGTCAGGATTTTCTTGGCGAACTCCAAAGAACCCTGGGCCCGATAGGCCTCGGGAATCTTGGCCCAGATGTACATGCTGGCCTTCGGCACCTCGACTGGCCACCCCGCTTCGATCAGGCCCTTGGCCAACACGTCCCGCCGCTTCTGGTAGGTCGCCGCAATCTCCTGCACACAATCCTGCGGGCCCTCGAGGGCCACGATGGAGGCTACCTGAATGGGGGTGAAGGTGCCGTAATCGTGGTAGCTCTTGATTCGTGCCAGCGCGGCCACCAGTTTGCGATTGCCGACCATGAAGCCCACCCGCCAACCCGCCATGTTGTAGCTTTTGGAGAGGGTGAAGAACTCCACCGCCACGTCCTTGGCCCCAGGGACCTGCAGGATCGAGGGCGCCTTCCAGCCATCGAAGACGATGTCGGCGTAGGCGAGGTCATGGACCACCAGGATGCCGAATTCCTTGGCGATGGCGACCACCTTCTCGAAGAAATCCAGTTCCACGCATTGGGTGGTGGGATTGCTGGGGAAATTGATGATCAGCATCTTAGGACGCGGATACATCTCCCGGATCGCCCGGGTCAGCTCATCGAAAAAATCCACCCCCGGCGTCATCCGCACGTGGCGGATGTCGGCCCCGGCGATCACCGGGCCATAGATATGGATCGGGTAGCTGGGGTTGGGCACCAACACCACGTCCCCCCGGTCCAGGGTCGCCAGGGCCAGGTGGGCAATCCCCTCCTTGGAACCGATGGTGGCGATCGCTTCGGTTTCCGGGTCCAGGTCCACGTCGAAACGGGTCTTGTACCAGGAGCAGATGGCGCTCCGCAGGCGGGGAATCCCCTTGGAGACCGAATACCCGTGGGTATCCTGCCGCTGGGCGGCCTCCACCAGCTTGGCGACGATGTGGGGCGGCGTGGGGCCATCCGGATTGCCCATGCTCATGTCGATGATGTCTTCCCCCCGCCGGCGGGCGGCCATCTTCAACTCCGAGGTGATGTTGAAGACGTAGGGTGGCAAACGCTTGATGCGGGGGAATTCCATGATCGCGGGCGGGCGGTTTCGGGCCGATTGGCCGAAAAATCAAAAGGCTGTAATCTTACCCAAAGGCAGCCAGACCGGGCAATTCGGCCCTCTCCCCATGAAACTTAATCTCGACAGCACCTCAGGCATCAACGTCATCACCGGCTATGGCGAGAATCACGTCCTGGTGAATAAGGTCCGCCACGATGGCAATATCATCGTCCTGGCGGATCAACTGGTGCCAGGATGGGCCCCCGGGGGATTTGCCGGGCTCACCGAGGATGATTTTACCCGCGTACCGCCCCTCAGGCCGGCCATCATGCTGATCGGCACCGGTCAGCGCCAGCGATTTCCCAAGCATGCCTTGCTCCGCCCCCTCATCGAGGCCCGGATCGGCTTTGAAATCATGGACCTTGCCGCCGCCTGCCGGACCTACAACATCCTGGTGTCGGAAAATCGGGCAGTGGCGGTGGGGCTTCTCTTCGACCCACCCGCCTGAAGCGGGCTTTTCCGCGCATTGTCATTTGCGCGGATTGTCCTTACCCTCCCGGACATTGCCTCGTCGACCGGAAGGAAGTCATGCTTGACCAGCCCGCGCCGGATTTCAGCCTCCCTGCCACGGGGCCCCAGACCCTCACCCTTTCCGCCCTGCGCGGCGCTCCGGTGGTCCTCTATTTCTACCCGAAGGACAACACCCCCGGGTGCACCACCGAAACCCAGGACTTCCGGGAACTCCACCCACAATTCGCCGCCCTCGGCTGCCGCATCGTCGGCGTTTCGCGAGACAGCCTGAAGTCCCACGAAAATTTCAAGACCAAACTCGCCCTCCCCTTCGACCTGGTCTCCGACCCGGATGAAATCGCCTGCGGCCTCTATGGCGTGATCAAGATGAAGAACATGTACGGCAAGCAGGTGCGGGGCATCGAGCGCAGCACATTCCTCATCGACGCCGCCGGCGTGGTCCGCAGGGAGGTCCGGGGTGTCAAGGTGCCGGGACACGCCCAGGCCATGCTGGAGGCAGTAAAGACCCTCTGACTTTCCTAACCCGGTTGCCCGAGACCATGAACGCACGCCGCGCGCCCAAGTCCGTGATTCCCGCCACCAAGCTGTTCGTCCTCGACACCAACGTGCTGATGCACGATCCCACCAGTCTCTACCGGTTCGAAGAGCACGACGTCTACGTGCCGATCATGACCCTGGAGGAGCTGGACGCCAATAAAAAGGGTATGTCCGAAGTGGCGCGCAATGCCCGTCAGGCAAGCCGCATGATGGACGAGATCGTCTCCTCGTCCCCCGACGACATCCACGAGGGGATCGCCCTGACCGGCCCATCCCGGGAATTGGCCAGTGGACGCCTTTTTCTGCAGACCGAGGCGATCAGCATGGCGCTTCCGGCGGCACTGCCTACCGCCAAAGGCGACAACCAGATTCTTGCCGTGGTGATGCACCTGGCGGAGAAATTCCCTGGCCGCCTCGTCATTCTGGTGTCCAAGGACATCAACATGCGGATCAAGGCCCGGGCGCTCGGCATCGCGGCCCAGGATTACTTCAACGACAAGGTGCTGGAGGATACCGACCTCCTCTACACCGGCTCCCTCGAACTCGCGGCAGATTTTTGGGACAACCACGCCAAGGGCATGGAATCCTGGAAGCAGGACGGACGCACCTACTACCGGGTGAAAGGCCCCCTCTCCGGCAGCCTACTGCGCAATGAGTTTGTCTATCAGGAAGGGGAAACCCCGCTCCAGGCGTGGGTCAAGGAAACCAGCGGAGCCACAGTGGTCCTGGAGACCCTGATCGACTTCACCCACAACAAGAACAACGTGTGGGGCATTACCGCCCGCAATCGGGAGCAGAACTTCGCCATGAATCTGCTCATGAACCCGGACATCGATTTCATCACCCTCCTGGGCCAGGCCGGCACCGGCAAGACGCTTCTCACCCTGGCCGCCGGGCTTACCCAGGTGCTTGAGACCAAGAAGTACAGTGAGATCATCATGACCCGGGTCACCGTTCCAGTGGGCGAGGACATCGGTTTCCTTCCGGGCACCGAGGAGGAAAAGATGGCTCCCTGGATGGGGGCCCTGGAGGACAACCTGGACGTCCTCAACGGCTCCACCGGCGAAGGAGGCGAATGGGGCCGGGCCGCAACGCGGGATCTGATCCGCAGCCGGATCAAGATCAAGTCCCTCAACTTCATGCGCGGTCGGACCTTCATCAACAAGTTCCTCATCATCGACGAGGCCCAGAACCTCACGCCGAAGCAGATGAAGACCCTCATCACCCGGGCCGGACCGGGCACCAAGGTGGTCTGCCTCGGTAACATTGCCCAAATCGACACGCCTTACCTGACCGAGGGCAGTTCCGGCCTGACCTTCGTGGTGGATCGTTTTAAGGGTTGGGCCCATTCTGGCCACATTACCCTGCAGCGGGGCGAGCGTTCCCGCCTGGCCGACCACGCCGCCGAAGTCCTTTAAGGTCGCGCCCCCATCGGTCGGCCGACCACCCTGCAGCAAGCGTCGATTGAGGCCATATGCCCCAGTAGGGGCGTTGGGCCCGGCCGCGGTGACGGTGCACCCGGGCCAGCGCCGCCCCACCCGCAATCTGGCCCGGTCGCTGATCCGGGGCCGATTTCCGCTGGCATGCCCCACCCTGGCGGTTCGACCCATCGACCGCGCCAGCATCCCCAACACCACCTTTACGATGCGTTCTCGCGACTGGGGGGATTGCATGTCACAACCTACGTGGAATTTCGTCGAGGTCAGCGGCTATTTCGCATCCTTGCTGGTGCTCTCGACCTTCTCCATGCGCACCATGATTCCGCTGCGCTGTTCGGCCATCGCCAGCAATCTCGCCTTCCTCACCTACAGCTACCTGGCCCACCTGACTCCAGTCTTGGTCCTTCATCTGGTGCTGCTGCCGCTGAACGTCTGGCGCCTGCTGCAGATCACCCGGCTCCTGCAGCAGGTCCGATCCCAAACCACGAGCACATTCTCGATCGAGCCGCTGCTGCCTTTGATGACGCGGCAGGAATTCAGGGCGTCAGAAGTGATCTTTCGCCAGGGCGATCGCGCAGATCGCCTGTATTACGTTCTCGGCGGCGAGATCAGCTTTCCAGAGCTATTCCGACAGGCGGGACCGGGCCGCCTCTTTGGCGAAATTGGCGTATTTTCACCCGGCCAAGCCCGAAGCGCGTCGGCCATTGCCGCGTGTGACTCGGTGGTACTGAGCCTGAGCGATCGCCAAGTACAGGAACTCTATTTTCAGAATCCCGCCTTCGGACTGGCCCTGATGCGCCTCGTCATTGAGCACTACGCCCAGCGCTCCCCCGCGAGCCAGGCGGATTCTTCCCTCGGGACTGTCCAGCCTTTAAGCCTTTAGCCAACTTCCCCCGACTCAGTCGGGTCCGGCGCGCACCGGACGGACCCGGTTGGCCGCTTCGCGGGCGCGGCGCCGCGCTTCGTCCACATCGCCGGCGGTCGCGACCGCGACCCCCATCCGGCGCTTCAGGAAGGATTCTGGCTTGCCGAACAGGCGCAGGTCGGCCCCGGGTACGGCTAGCGCGGCATCCACGCCCTCGAAGGCAACCCCGACATCGTCGATCCCCCCGTAAATGACCGCCGAGGCGCCAGGTTCGCGTTGGGCAACATCCACCGGAAGCCCCAGAATCGCCCGCGCATGGAGTTCAAACTCCGAATACCGTTGGGTCGCCAGCGTGACGAGTCCGGTATCGTGGGGCCTGGGACTGACTTCAGAGAACCAGACTTGGTCGCCTTTGATGAAGAGCTCCACCCCGAAGAGCCCCCGCCCGCCCAGATTGCCGGTCACGGCGGCGGCAATTTCCCGTGAGCGGGCAAGGGCTATCGGCGACATGGCCTGGGGTTGCCAGGATTCGACATAGTCGCCGTTCACCTGCCGGTGGCCGATCGGCGCGCAAAAGTAGGTTTGTATGGCGCCATTGTCGTTTCGCGCCCGCACCGTGAGCAGCGTGATCTCGTAATCGAAATCGATAAAACCCTCGACGATTACCCGCCCCTGATTCACTCGGCCCCCGCTGGCCGCATAGCGCCAGGCCTCGCCCACCTCTTCCGGCCCGCGCACCAGGGACTGACCCTTGCCCGACGAAGACATGACCGGTTTCACCACACACGGATAGCCTATCCCGCCATCGATGGCGGCCTGGAGGGCCTCCTGGGAGTCGGCGAACCGGTACGGCGATGTGGGCAACGCCAGGCTTTCCGCCGCAAGACGGCGAATCCCTTCCCGGTTCATGGTGAGCTGCGCGGCCCGGGCAGTGGGAATCACCTCGGCCAGTCCTGCGCCCTCGACTTCGGCCAAAACCTCCGTCGCAATCGCCTCAATCTCCGGGACGATGAGATGGGGGCGTTCGGCTTCGATCACCGCCTTCAGCGCCGAAGGGTCGGTCATGGTAATGACGTGGGCCCGGTGTGCCACTTGGTGGCCCGGTGCATTGGGGTAGCGATCCACCGCCACCACCTCCACCCCCAGCCGCTGCAGGGCGATGATCACTTCCTTGCCAAGCTCGCCAGCGCCTAGCAGCATGACGCGCAGCGCCGATGCGGAAAGCGGGGTGCCAAGTCTCATACGAATCTCCCGGAAATGGACCCGGGCGATGGTAGCACCCGGCGGGAGCACCCCCAGCGTCCAATGTGGTGCAATCGGGAAGCGATTGCGCGGTGCACCACGAGGCGTGGTATCCTAGCCGGATCGGGCGCCAGCAGTGCTGGTCATTGCGGTGCCTGGCGGGCGACGCCTCGGTGTCGCCCCGTCCTCGTGTGGTTTCGGCGCTCCTCGGTCAGGTGTAATTTGTCAGCGCGTCCCATCGCCACAATTGTGTAATGGCTCGATACGGGAGCGCTTCATGTCTGAATCCACCACCACCTTTTCTGCCCTGGGCTTGCCCGAGTCCATCGTCTCGGCCCTAACCGAAGTCGGTTACGAAACGCCATCTCCGATCCAGGCGGCTTGTATTCCGCTACTACTGTCCGGTCACGACCTCCTCGGTCAGGCCCAGACCGGCACCGGCAAAACCGCTGCCTTCGCCCTGCCGCTCCTGGCCCGGCTGAAGAGCGACGCCGCCAATCCCCAGGTCCTCGTTCTGGCCCCCACCCGGGAGCTGGCGATCCAGGTGGCGGAAGCGTTTCAGAAATACGCCCACCACCTGCCCGGGTTCCACGTCCTGCCGCTTTACGGCGGCCAAAGCATGGTGGTCCAGCTACGCCAGCTCAAACGTCAGCCCCAGGTCATCGTTGGCACGCCGGGCCGGATCATGGACCACATCGAGCGCGGCAGCCTCAATCTGGACGGGATTGCGGCCCTGGTGCTCGATGAAGCCGACGAGATGTTGCGCATGGGGTTCATCGACGACGTGGAGTGGATCCTCCAGCACACCCCCGCAGGACGGCAGACCGCCCTCTTCTCGGCGACCATGCCCGAGCCGATCCGCCGGGTGGCTCAGCGTTACCTGCGCGAGCCCCAGGAGGTGAAGATCCGCGCCGCCACCTCCACGGTGGCCACCATCCGCCAGCGCTACTGTCAGGTGCAAGGCCCAATGAAGCTTGAGGTCCTGACCCGCGTCCTCGAAGGCGAGGAGGACTTCGAAGCCGCCATCATCTTCGTGCGGACCAAGACCGCCAGCGTGGAGCTGACGGAAAAACTCGAAGCCCGAGGCTATGCCGCGTCGGCCCTCAATGGCGACATGCAGCAGGCGATGCGGGAACGGGTCATCGAGCAGCTCAAGAACGGCCAGCTCGACATTGTCGTGGCCACCGACGTCGCCGCCCGGGGGATTGACGTTCCCCGGATCAGCCACGTCATCAACTACGACATCCCCTACGACACCGAGGCCTACGTGCATCGGATCGGCCGCACCGGCCGTGCAGGCCGTCAGGGCACGGCAATCCTGCTCGTGGCCCCACGGGAAATGCGCATGCTGAAGACCATCGAGCGCGCGACCCGTCAGCCCATTGAACCGGTGGTGCTACCGACCCGGGAAATGGTCACGGAGCGACGGATCGCCCAATTCCGCAACCAGATCATGGCCGCGATCCGGGAAGGGAGTCTTGATTTCTTCTTCGACGTGGTGCGTGGCATCGAAACCAGTGAAGGAATCTCGGCGCGGGAAATCGCCGCGGCCCTGACCTTCCTCGCCCAGCGGGAGCGGCCGCTCCAACCCGAGGCGCGGGACTGGGCGGAACTGCCGACGCCGGCCCCCGAGCGCCCGGCCCGGGCGAATCGCGAGCAGATCCTGACCCGCCGGCGTGAAGTGGCCAGTGGTCGCCTTGCCCGCTATCGGCTGGCGGTCGGCCGCCAGGACGGTGTCACGCCTAAGGATATCGTCGGCGCCCTGGCCAACGAGGGCGGCATCGACGTTTCCCAGATCGGGCAGATCCATCTCTTCGACGTCTTCAGCACGGTGGAACTGCCCGCCGGACTGGATGGAGAAACGTTATCCGCCCTGGGTGGACTGCGGGTGCGCAGCAAATCCCTCCGGATGCGCCCCTATCACGAAGATGGCGACAGCGGATTCCGTCCTCCCCGTGGCGCGGAAGGCACCACCCCACGCCCGCCCCGGGATAGCGACGCGCCCAAGCGGGCACGCCGCGGCTCGGACGATGACGCGCCGCGGCCGCGCCGCTGGAAAACCGGCTCGGCCTGACAGGCTGGTCCCGAACCCAAATAAAGAATGGCGCGTCGGGGACGCGCCATTTTCTTTTTGCCCGACCGTCTCAGAAGCCGATCTTGCGCTTACGGTTGGCCCGGAAGGCGTCCAGATCGTCGATTTCCAGGTGATCCCGCTGGGCCAGCTTGGCATTGCCGAACGCTGACATCAGGGCCCGCCGCTGCTCCCGGGGCGGCAGACTGGCGAGGCGCTCCATCACCTCGGCGGGGGGATCATGGGGAAATCCCCAGTCGTGCGCACCGACGATATCGCGATAGAGACGGCAAGCAATCCCAAACGACTCGTCCGCATCGGGGCGAGGCACCGTATAGACGTTCATCCGGTTCAAGATCGGTTCCGGGATGTTGCGCTCATCGTTGGCGGTGGTCACCCAAAGGATGTGGCTGGCGTCGATCGCCACGTCCACATACTCGTCGCGAAAGCGCCGTGCCGTATCGTGCTCAAGCAACTCGTAAAGAGCGCCCATGGGGTCGTAGCGTCCATCGCCTCCCGCTTTGTCCACTTCGTCCAGAACGATGACCGGATTTGCTACCTCCCCGCCCACGAGGGTTTGGGCGACCTTACCAGGCTTGGCATGGTTCCACTGGGCCGAGGCCCCGGAGAGGATCCACCCCGCAGTAAGGGAACTCATGGATACGAACTGGTAGCCGGTGCCGAGTTGTTCGGCCAGCGCCTTGGCAAAATGAGTCTTGCCGATACCGGGCTCCCCGAGGAGGAGGATCGGCGTGAAAGAGACCGGCTCATTCCCCGACACCGCGAGGGCAAGGGATTTCTTGAGATCGTCAATGACCTCGCCGAAATTCGGACAGCGATCATAGAGGGGATCGATGGCGTCGGAGCGGCTCGGCTTGAGGAGAAACCGGGTGCCCCCCAGCTTCTTCATGCGTTCGTAGAACGCGGCGAGGGCCTCGTTGCGGGACGGGGCGCTCTCTTCCAAGGCACGATCCACGTCATCCACTCGATAGATTTCCCTCGCATCGGCCAGGGGAATGCAGATGTCCGTCGTACTCATCAAGACCTCCAGATGACGCGATGTTGTGTTCCGCCAGCACCGTCGGGGGACGCTGCGGCCCGCCTTCCATCATTCCAAAGCACAAGCCGTGCCTATTGTCAATCAATGGGTGCCAAAAGCCGCCATGATCGCCCGTGGCCCAATGGATGCTGCATTGCAGCATTTCGTACTTCCTCCCCGGCCCGATCCCACCCATGCTCATTCCCCAATCGAGGGCGCCAAAGCCGCAGCCACGCCTTCCACGCACCGTAAAGAGGCGGCATCGCCCCACCACTTCGACCGCGTGGACAGTCGGTTGGTGCCGGGCGCTTGTCACGCTCGAATCCCTCCCCTACTCTGCGGCGCTTGCCGCTTTCAACTTCCGCCGATTCCCGCGATGCCCCTGTCCCATCGCCCGCCGATCTTCGCCCGCTCCCGCGCCACGCTCCTGGTCGCCACCTGGGCCCTGGCCGCCTGCACTGGCC
>JAEUNX010000144.1 GCA_016791025.1 Zoogloeaceae bacterium
TGGCGCCGTCCAACGATCCGCACGTCCCCCAGATCACGGAATTCCCATTTTTCATCCAACTGATCGCCATGATGATTGTGTATGTGATCGTGACTACGGTCGGCCACTGGCACCGTCACACTCAGCCCCCAGTTCTGGTCGATGGTGTAGTCGAAGGTAGCCAGCCAGTTCCGATTCACCGTCGCCACCTCGTCATGGTGGCGGTGGACCTCGCCGACCTTGACCTGATGTCGCCCAGCCATAGGCTGATCCTGATCGAGGAATTCGTAACGCAGGTCCACCCGCAAGCCGGGCGCGCTCACTGGGCCCTGCAGGCTCCAGTTGGAATTCACCAGACAGAACGCGGCCCCGCAGGAGGCCCCCACCCCAGGCGCCACCGCCGCGAGCGCGATGGCGCCCGCCCATTTCAATCGCTTCATTTTTTCTTCCCTTGAAATTCGCACGCAGGTCTCCCCGCCCGCAGTGGGGCCAGGACAGACACCAAATTCCTTGAATTGAAAAACTCAGGTGCCCAAGGGCGGTGCGCGGGCGGGGAAGAATGAAACCTGTTGAGGGGTAATCCCCTGCCAAGTCGCTCCGAGGGAGCAGACGTGATCAAGGGTCGCAAGGGAGAGGGGAGACGACCCCACCAGGAAGAGGTCCCCAGTCCCATGCCAGCTCAAACAATGGAGCTTGCAGCCGGGGGCTTCGTGGCCCGAGGCCGGCCCGTCGCCCCCGGTCCCCGCCGCAGAGCAGATGTCCGCTCCCGGCCCCTCCGTCGCCCGGGCGAGGGAAACTCCGGGTACCAGAAAGTGGATGACCAGGGCCAGGATGACCCACCCGATCACGCCCACCCGACGCGCAGTCCGCCTGCCACCCCGCTCCACTGACAGCGCCCTATCGACCTTGGCGCGACCGCAGCCAAGCCGCGACCGCCAGCCCTGTGCCGTAATCCCAGGCTTGCAGGCAATCGGGCGGAATCAGGCGAATCTCCGCCAACTCCTCGTTGAGCTGGATCTCACCTTGGACCTCCACATGGTAGGCGAGAATCACCTCGTTCTTACGGGCAAACGGGTAGACACCGATGAGGGCCACGGCCTCGGCGACGAGTCCGGTTTCTTCCAGGACCTCCCGCGCGACCGCGGCCTCCGGCGTCTCATCCCGCTCGAGGAAGCCAGTGACGAGCCCGAATTTTCCCGGCTCCCAGGCGTGGTTGCGCGCCAGCAGCACCGCGCCGTCCCGATCCCGACATTGGATCAGGGCCGCCACCACGGGCAGGGGATTGTCCCAATGGACCCAACCACAGGCCAGATCGGGACAAGCCTGACGCTCCCGTCCGGCGAGGGGATAGGTCTCCAGAGGCAGTCCGCAGGCGGGGCAATAGCGCAGGGACATCGGCTACCGGGACTCCGAATGCCCGGAGCCCCCAACGCGGATCGCCCAAGGGCACGGCAAAAAGCGCTGCCATGTCAGGCCCACGGGGACGATCACAAGTAGGGGAATGATCCGCACTGGAGCGGGATCCACGCCGTCAGCGGCCCTTGCCCGACAACGAACCCCGGTTGTAATCCGGGTCACCAGGCATCACGTAACGGCCAAGCCCCAGCAGGCGGCCCTGGGCCTTTTCTGGCCGCAACTCATTTTCAGGATAGGTATCGGCGATCTTCTTCGCCTCGGCCTGGCGGGCCGCGTCGATGAATTCCCAGCGCCCGTTGGGCAGCAGACGGACCGCTTCGCCTGCGGTGGTCCGGGCGTCGATGACCTGTCCTTCGCCGGCCCAGGCCAGGCCGCCCATGGTGGCGAGGACCACCATCGCAATCCGCCGCATCACAGCTTGCCCTCCACCCAAGTCGCCACGGAGGCCAGGGCCTGTGGCAGTTTGTCCGGCTGGTTGCCGCCCGCCTGGGCCATGTCCGGCCGGCCGCCGCCCTTGCCGCCCACCTGCTGGGCGACGAAATTTACCAGTTCCCCCGCCTTCACCTTGGCCGTGAGGTCGGGGGTAACCCCGGCGATCAGGGTCACCTTGCCGTCCGTGACGGAGGACAACACTACGGCGGCGGAATGGAGCTTGTCCCGCAGCTTGTCCATGGTCTCCCGCAGGGTCGGCACGTCGGCCCCCTCCAGGGTGGCGGCGAGCACCTTGGCACCCTTGACCTCCACCGCCTGGGCCGCGAGGTCGCCCCCCTGGCTGGCGGCGAGCTTGGATTTCAATTTCGCCAGTTCCTTTTCCAGGCCCCGAA
Source organism: Zoogloeaceae bacterium (assembly GCA_016791025.1). GTDB lineage: Bacteria > Pseudomonadota > Gammaproteobacteria > Burkholderiales > Rhodocyclaceae > JAEUNX01. The sequence goes on from JAEUNX010000144.1 coordinate 2,220, forward strand.
CGTTGTCGAGGATCTGGGCAACCCGGGCGGCGACTTCCTGGGGCTGGGCCTTGAGGCTGGCGGCCACCTGGCCCAGGGTCGCCTGTTGGCGCTGCACCAGCGCCAGGGCATTGTCCCCGGTCACGGCCTCCACCCGCCGCACCCCGGCGGCGACGCCGGATTCGAGGGTGATCTTGAAGAGGCCGATGTCACCGGTGCGGGCCACATGGGTGCCCCCGCAGAGTTCCTTCGAGGAGCCGATGGAGAGCACTCGCACCTCGTCGCCGTACTTCTCGCCGAACAGCATCATGGCGCCGGACTTCTGGGCATCCTCCAGGGCCATCACCTTCGCCTCAGTGGCGGAATTGCTCAGGATCTCGGCGTTCACCCGACGTTCGACCTCGGCGATCTCGGCGTCGGTCATGGGCTGGCTGTGGGCGAAGTCGAAGCGGGTCTTTTCCGGATCCACCAGGGAACCCTTCTGCTGCACGTGGGGCCCGAGCACCTCCCGCAGGGCCTTGTGCATGATGTGGGTCACCGAATGGTTGCGGGCGGTGCGGGCCCGGGCGGTCAGGTCCACCCGGGCCGTGACACCGTTACCGACGCTGAGGGTTCCGGTGGTCACCACGCCATGATGGCCGAACACGCTGGCCTGAATCTTTTGCGTATCTTCCACCGCGAAAAGCCCGTGGCTGCCCCGCAGCTCGCCCCGGTCCCCCACCTGACCACCGGATTCGGCGTAGAAGGGGGTGTCGTCCAGCACCACCACGCCCATCTCACCTTCCTTGAGTTCATTGACCGCCACGCCCTCCTTGTACAGAGCGAGGACATTCCCCTTGGCTTCCAGCGTCTCGTAGCCGTGGAAGCGGGTGACCGGGCCTTCGTACTCCAGATTGGCGGACATCTTGAACTTGCCGGCGGCCCGGGCCTGCTCCTTCTGGCGTGCCATGGCTGCGTCTAAGGCGGCGCTGTCGACAGTCACGTCCCGCTCGCGGCAGACGTCCGCCGTTAGTT
>JAEUNX010000151.1 GCA_016791025.1 Zoogloeaceae bacterium
GGCGACAAGGACCAGCTCGCCGCCGTGGAAGCCGGCGCGGTATTCGCCGAGCTCTCTACCAGCCCGGCCCTGAGCGCGGCGCGGGTGGCGCGGCTCGCGGACCTCTCCGGCACGCCGGCAGCGGCGATCACGCCGTCGGTCGCAGCGCCAGGCGGCCCGACCGATTGCGTCGTCTGGCTCACCGAGAGCCACCGCTTCGCCGGGGATTCCGGCATTGGCCGGCTCGCCGCCGCGATCCGCGATGGCGACAGCGCCGCAGCTCTGCACTGCCTGGACGCGGCTGACCCGGCGCTGACGTGGTTGCGGGATGAGGCGGAGGTCATCCCCGCCCTCGAAGCGGGCTACCAAGCCTATCTCCACGCCCTGCAAACGGGGGTCAAAGGGCCCGCCCTGTTCGCCGCCTTCGACGCCTTCCGTGTGCTCTGCCCACTGCGCGATGGGCCGCGCGGCGTGGAGGCGATCAACGCCCGCCTGGCCCGCTGGCTGCGCGCGTCCCTCGCCCATCCTGCCGACCCCGGCCCCCGTTCGCCCTGGTTCCCCGGCCGGCCGGTGATGGTGCTGAAGAACGACCCGACCCTTGGCCTTTTCAACGGCGACGTGGGGCTGACCCGGGCGGACGAGCAGGGCGAGCTGTGGGTGCATTTCCCCGACGGCGCCGGCGGCACGCGGCGCTTCCTCCCCGGGCGCTTGCCCGAACATGAAACCGCCCTGGCCATGACCGTGCACAAGGCCCAGGGCTCGGAGTTCGACGCGGTGCTGGTGCTGCTCCCGGACGCCCCCGCGCGGGTGATGAGCCGGGAACTCCTCTACACCGCCGTCACCCGCGCCCGCCGCCACGCTACCTTGGTTGGCCCCGCAGCAGTGATCGACGCCGCGGTCGCCACGCCGACGCGGCGCTACTCCGGATTGCGGGATCGGCTGCGGGATCAGGGCTGATTGAACGGGCGCGCACTATGCCCCGCTGAGGCGTAGCATGACGGCGGCAATTTCGTTCGTTTGAGGAGGCGCACCATGCTTGTGAGTAACGCCCAATCAAAAATTGGCCCGTGGGCGAGGCGATGGGCTGTGGCCTGCCTTGCCGCCGCCGCGCCCATGGTCCAGGCTGGTGAGCCACGCTTGCCGCCCGATGTGCTGAAGCAGATTCGCCTGCAATACGTCGTTGAGGGGCAGGAGACCCGGTATCTGGCTGCCAGCGTCGATCTCAACGGCGACCATCTTCCGGAGTGGGTGGTGCATGTGGTGGGGCCGATGGCTTGCGGCACGGGGGGCTGCCCGACCCTCGTCTTCACGCCCCAGGGCGCGGGCTACCGGCTCATCAATACGATCAGCGTCAGCCGTCCGCCCGTGCGGGTGGCCGCCCAATCCAGCCACGGCTGGCGCGACCTCATCGTGCACATCGGCGGTGGCGGGGGTAAGGCGGGGGACGTTGCCCTGGCCTTCGATGGTCGTGCCTACCCGGGCAACCCCACCGTGCCGGGGCCTCGGGTCAAGCCGGCGGCACTGGACGGGGCCGAAGTGTTGATCGCAGATTTTCAGTCTTTCACCGATGCCCTGCCGCTCCCCCCAGCGGATGGCCCGGCGTCGGTCTCACCCACCACGGGTGGCGAAGGCCCGTCTTTTGACTGCAAAAAAGCCGCTGGGCCGGTGGAGAAACGGGTCTGCGCCGACCCCGATCTCGCGGCCCTGGACCGCGCCCTGGCCCAGGCCTACGCCAAGGGCCTACAGCAGTGGCCCCCGGAAAATCAGACCCAGGAGCGGGCGGCCCAGCGTGCCTGGCTCGCCCAGCGCAACGCCTGCGCCAAGGCTTCGGACCTGCCAGCCTGCATCAAGGCCAGCTACCAGCGGCGCCTCGTTGCGTTGCAGATTCGCAACGGGGAATTCGAAGTGCCCGCCGCCGTGGGCTACGTCTGTCAGGGCCAGGAAAGCACGCCCTTCACCGCCGTGTTTTACAACCAACCCGACCCCCGCGCCGCCGTGCTCACCTTCGGCGACCGCCAGGAAATCGTCTTCGCCACCCCCAGCGGCAGCGGGGCGAAGTATGCCAATCCCCGGGTTGAATTTTGGGAGCACCACGGGGAGGCGGCTGTGACTTGGGGTGGGAAGTCGTACTCATGTTGGGCTCGGTGAGTTGCGTGCAGTGAAAGGCGTGCCATAGCACGTTTTCTTGCGAATTGATTTGTAT
>JAEUNX010000175.1 GCA_016791025.1 Zoogloeaceae bacterium
TGGCGGCTGAGACCTGTGGGTGTTGGACACTTGGCGATCCGATCGTTCAGGACCTGCCCGCCATGGTGTGTCCAAAGTGCCAAAGGTGACGCTTCCAATCAAGTCTGCCGCGCCAACCCTCGCTTTCCCGGTACAATCCGAGGCCTTCGGCATCCCGCCCTCTTAGCTCAGGGGTAGAGCAACCGCCTTGTAAGCGGTAGGTCGTGGGTTCAAATCCTACAGGGGGCACCAGTAAATCAATGCGTTAGGCCAATTCAATTGGGTTGGCCTTTGTGCTTTTTGGGCCTGCATAGCCACTGCGTAGCCAAATCTGCCCAGGCGGTCCCCGTCGACGCGGGGTGATACTCGGCAAGGTTGCACGCTATTTTTTCGTGCCACCAGATCCCCCTCCCAAAACTCGGCTGCCTCGCTATCGCCTGAATCGCGGGTTCACTGCACCGTCTCACCCGTTTCATAGCAAACATCAGCTGCAGGCAATGTGCGACTGCTGTTGCCACGGTACTCGGTCACCGTTCCTTTCGTGACCCGGAAGATTCCGGGCTTTCCCAAATGCCGATGGAGGTTGGTTGCCGCCGCTGGCGCAATCCCAATCTCAAATGAGCCCGTAATTCATAGTCGCCAATTACCCCTGGCAGGTTATGGGGGCAATAACGACAGTGCCTACGGCGTCCGCAGCGCCAGTCAGCCCTGACGATTTGTCCGGATGGGGAGCCGTGGAAGCAACGCCCCCAAACGGGGCTCAAGCGAAAGCACGTTAGAAGCTGGGGTGAGGGATTTCTGCAGAATGTAGGCGACCATCACGTTTCTGCGTTAGAGGCGGGCTTGCGCTACGAGACAAGCGTCGATAGCAGCCTCGAAACCGTCCCGCATCTGGATTTATGGCATTGCCAGACGGGGATTTCTACCGATCCGTTAGATCACACGTGAGCTATAGCAGGCGCTAATCCAAGATGGAATTTGCAACGCAGCAATTGCTTCCGGAAATGCCAATTCATCGTAATGTGTTGCCAAAACTCGCTTTCCCTTTCACCCACGCGGCGGCAGGCCCCTTAGCGCCTGCTCCATGAAGTGATCTGATTACTTGCCTCAGTAGGCGCAGGGATCTACTAGAACCCGTGCACGAATGCACCCTACAAAATTGGCCTTATGAGGACCCTTAGAGGAAATCTTGACGTCAGTCCTGTTCTGGTTTGTCGGCGGCGATGTGGCAGGTTTGCCCGGTCACTTCATGACATGTTTTCCTAAGCTGCCGTCAAGTCCAGGCTAAGGGACATTGGTAATCGCACAAGCCGCCCGCACTTGTGCTGGGTGCCATTTTCCTGCCTGCACTCGCTTCTGGACAAAATTCCTGTAAGCAAGCGGTTCAAGCGGATGCTTACGGGCGTGGCGCCGCCAATTACAGCAGCGGCATGCGGCAGCGATGTTCTCTCCACGATTCGAACCCCCATTCTGCCGGGCCTTCAAATGCTCCGCGGTACACTGAAGCCAGGTTGCTGATGGCACCGAGAGGTGATGCCGTTGAGCGAAGTCGCCTTGGCTGCTTTCCCACATGGGGGCACTGCAATAAAAGCAGCGACCGTTCTGGCGAACGAAGGCGGCGTGACGATTCTTTTGGACGGGATTTTGTTTGTGGGCCATGGTGTCTGCTCCGAAAGTTAATCAAGTGATCCTCCGAGGCCCACAAGGGCTAGGAAGTACCACCCGAACATCTCGGAATGGCCCAGAAGACGCAGCAGATCGCTGACATCCGGCAGCGTCAAAAGGGAAGCTGCTTGGTAATGCTACGGCACTGAAAGCCTGGTGTGCAAGTGAATGGGCCTCAGGCTGAGCGGCTTCAAAGCGCCCTTGTTGCTCAATCCGGCTCGCACCACTACTCCTGGGCATGATGGGTTACCCCCTCTGGCCCTGACGCGCATTGAAAGCCCCGCAAGAGCAATCCTTTGGGTGTGATGCGCAACAGCAGCACGCCGAAGAGCGGCAGCAAATGGCTCGGGGGCGAGTACCTTTTACGGCCACTCTCCAGGCTCTGCACCTTCGACTTCTTGATCGGCCGATGCTTGGCGTTGCCGACACGCCACTCATTGACCGGGAGGCGGCTGTGATGGCCTTCATCCGCCCGCAACTTGTGTTGAGGGCTCTTGATCCCTGCCCGGCAGAGTTGGACAAGTCGGCCTTTGATGGTCTGGGGAAACTGGATAGCCATACAGACTGCCCGAGATTGGGCCGCCAGACCTACCGGCTGCTTCTGGCTTTGGAGTTCTGCCCTCTCGTACGACAGCGTGAATCGTTGATGCGCTGCTGACTGCACGTCGGCCGTAGCGCCCGTCGAGATTTCTTACACGTTGGAAGTGGGTCGTTGGCCAAGGCTCACCGCTGTCAAGGACTTACCTCACATGGCATGCCTTGTGCTGAGGTCTGGAAACCAATTCGGTATGAGCGCTGCCCTGTAACCCAAAGAAATGTGAAGTCATGGGCACGTGCAAGACTCTGACATTTGCCTGGCGGTGAAGGCGACATAATGAGAAAAGTTCTGAAACGGATAGCCTACGTGAGTGCCATAGGGTTGGGTTCCAGTCTTGCTGCAGGGCCTGCAGTGGCAGTTGCGCTCACCGGCGACACCATTACTTTCGACGGAGGGCCGGTCGTTGTGGGCGCTGGGATCGACCGCGCGTTTGGTGTGTTCGCCTTTGACTTCGATGCCGGGCCAGATGGAGATATCTTTCAATGGACCTCATCTGCATCGGGATTTCTGGGCGGCACTCCCTTTGTACCCAACATATTTGACCTCGATTTCAATGACGGGTCCACGCTGGTTGGGTTCGATCTGACGTCCACTCTATTGAGCAATCTTTCCTTTGTCGTGACACCAGACAGCATCACGTTTTCACATACATCGACGGGCTTTGTCGGTCCGGGAGTTGTGATTTCGGGACGTTTCATCACGACATCGACCGCTGTTCCGGAACCTACCGCGCTGACGCTAGTGGCGCTTGGCCTGGCCGGGTTCGCATTGAATCGAAGAAGCGCGATTAGGTGATTGTCCTTCGGTCAATATTGGCAAAGAGGGGGCTATGGATGCTGGGCGTAAGCGAACGTCACGGCATCATGCAGCCCGCATCCATCTTGTGGCTCGCACTAAACAACTGGACTGAGCTGCGGGATAGCAGCATCCCCGGTGGGGGCTGGGTTGTAGTCGGCGCACATCGAGAAGGTGTCAGGCACGCATAGGACATTGACAGTCCCCACCATCCAGCCTGCTCCGATGCGTTCAAACATGGGGGGACCACCTGCGCAGCTAGATCCAATGGTGGCGACAATTTTTTCCAGGATCCTGCAAGCCGACCATCGCCTATTTCTCTACAAAGGCGCGTTCTATGACGTAGTCCCCTGGGGCGCCGATATGGGGCGAAATCTGGAAGCCCCTTGCGTCGAGCAAAGCGCAACTGTCCTTGAGCATGGCTGAACTGCCGCAGATCATGACCCGGTCCACCGCTGGGTCGAGGGGTGGTAAGCCAATGTCTTCAAAAAGCTTGCCTGACTCGATCAGGTCGGTCAGCCTGCCCGCATTTCGGAAGGGTTCGCGGGTCACTGTTGGGTAGTAGATTAGCTTCTCCCGCACCAAACCACCCAGATACTCGTGTTGGGGTAATTCGTGGGTAATGTAGTGCTCGTAGGCGACCTCGCTGACAAAGCGAACGCCATGAATCAGGACGACTTTGTCGAATCTGTCATACACCTCCAGGTCCCGAATGACGCTCATAAAAGGGGCTAGCCCCGTCCCGGTTGAAAACAGGTAGAGGTGTTTTCCGGGGAGCAAGTCGTGGAGGACCAGAGTTCCGGTGGGCTTACGTGAAATCAGGATTGGGTCACCCGCCTGGAGGTGTTGGAGGCGGGAGGTTAGCGGGCCATTGGGAACCTTGATGCTGAAGAACTCAAGGTTCTCTTCGTAATTTGGGCTCGCGATCGAGTAGGCGCGGGTTAACGGCCGACCTTCCACCTCTAGGCCAATCATCACGAATTGGCCGTTTTCGTATCGCAAAGCCCGGTCCCGGGTGGTCGTGAAAGAAAATAAGTGGGAATTCCAGTGGTGAACAGTCAGAACTTTCTCGGTTGCATATTTGGTCATGATCAATCCCGGGGACTGGAAGCGGGAAATCGTAGCAAGACGGGCGGGAGTTCAGGCAGGGTTAATCAAATTTAAGGCGTTGGGCTACCGGGGATGACTCACCACGACACCAGCCAGGCGCTAAACACGACCGAACCTGTCTTCCTAACCCGCTACAGGGGCTCCAAGAATCTTGGTAATTTGAGTTGGTTAAGCTATAATGCGTTTTCTCCAGACGCGGGGTGGAGCAGTCTGGCAGCTCGTCGGGCTCATAACCCGAAGGTCGTAGGTTCAAATCCTACCCCCGCAACCAAAAACAATAAGCAAAAAGGCCAACTCTTAAAAAAGATTGGCCTTTTTGCGTTGTTGCTGGTTAATCCGGCAACTAGGCCCCCCGTGCAAGTTGGTGCAGGCAAGCTTGGGACCGTTACCCACCGCGCCAGGCCGCCCTGGCACCTCTGCATAGCAAGACGCAGGCTTTAGCGAGGCGCCGACCAAACCAGCGTCACAGCCAATGCGGCGATCAGCACCAAGACGGCCATCGTCAGCCACCAGGTTCTCCGCTGCAAGCGCGCAACTTCCGCAATCAAGCCCGTCTGCTGTTCGGCTAATTGCTCCAGGACTTGGGTGCTGTCCTGGAGCCGCGTTTCGAGATCGAGGCAGCGGCCTTCGAGGGTGGCGATCCGCTCTGGGAGGGCGCTGTCAGGCGGCGGGGCCGGAATCGGGCTTTTGTGCCCGATCTTTTGCCAGGCCTTCCTGGCGCTCTTCAGGACGTCGGGCGCGCGGTTGATAACTTCCGACCAGGGGATGGCGGCGGCGATGCTGCCCCAGGGGATCGGCATCGCCTCGTCCTCGCGCCCGGCCCGCGCCCGAGGGGCGCTTAGCGCACGACCTGGGTGAGTTCGCCGGCCTTGTAGCGGGCGGCCATCTTGGCGAGGTCCACCGGCTTGATCCGGCTGGCCTGGCCGGCGCAGCCGAAGCTTTCGTAGCGGGCCTTGCACACCAGCTTGGCGGCTTCCCGGGCAGGTTTGAGGTATTCCCGCGGGTCGAACTTGGAGGGGTTCTGGGCGAAGAACTTGCGGATGGCGCCGGTCATGGCGAGTCGGATGTCGGTGTCGATGTTGATCTTGCGCACGCCGTACTTGATGCCTTCGACGATCTCCTCCACCGGCACGCCGTAGGTCTCCTTCATGTCGCCGCCGTACTCACGGATGAT
>JAEUNX010000085.1 GCA_016791025.1 Zoogloeaceae bacterium
GACTTCGAGGATTCCAACTCGCCGAACTGGGACAACCAGATCCAGGGCCAGGTGAATCTGTACAAGGCCATCCGCCGCGAGCTGTCCTTCAAGAACGAAGCCGGCAAGGAATACAAGCTGAACGACAAGATCGCCACCCTCCAGATCCGCCCGCGCGGCTGGCACCTGGACGAAAAGCACGTGCTGGTGGATGGACAGCGCGTCTCCGGCGGCCTGTTTGACTTTGGTCTGGTGTTCTTCCACAACGCCAAGGAGCAGATCGCCCGCGGCGCCGGCCCGTTCTACTATCTTCCGAAGATGGAAAGCCACCTCGAAGCCCGTCTGTGGAATGACGCCTTCGTGATGGCCCAGGACCACTGCGGTATCCCCCAGGGCACCATCAAGGCCACCGTGCTGGTGGAAACCATCCTCGCCACCTTCGAGATGGAAGAGATCCTGTATGAGCTGCGCAACCACTCCGCCGGACTCAACGCTGGCCGCTGGGACTACATCTTCTCTTGCATCAAGAAGTTCAAGAAGAACCAGGACTTCTGCTTGGCTCAGCGGGGCGCCATCACCATGGAAGTGCCCTTCATGCGCGGCTACGCCCTGGCGCTGGTGCAGGCCTGCCACAAGCGCGGCGCTCCAGCCATGGGCGGCATGAGCGCCCTGATCCCCATCAAGGGCGATCCGGTGGCCAATGAAAAGGCCCTGGCCGGCATCCGCCACGACAAGACCCGCGACGCCAACGACGGCTTCGACGGCGGCTGGGTGGCCCACCCGGGCCTGGTGCCCATCGCCATGGAAGAGTTCGTCAAGGTCCTGGGCGACAAGCCGAACCAGTTCGAGAAGCAGGTGGAAGGCTCCTTCGGCCCGGCCCAGTGGCTGGACTTCCGCCCCACCACCCCGATCACCGAAACCGGCCTGCGCAACAATATCAACGTCGGCATTCACTACCTGGGAAGCTGGCTGGCCGGCAATGGCTGCGTGCCCATCCACAACCTGATGGAAGATGCGGCCACCGCCGAAATCTCCCGCTCGCAGGTCTGGCAATGGGTGGTGTCGCCCAAGGGCATTCTCGACGACGGCCGCAAGGTGACCGTTGAGATGGTTCGCGGGATGATTGCCGAGGAGTTGGCCAAGGTGAAGTCCACCGTGACGGCCCAGGGCGAAGACACCGCCACCTACGATCAGGCGGCCGACATCTTTGACCGCATGTCCCTCACCCCGGACTATCCGGAATTCCTGACCCTGCCGCTTTACGAGGCGATGGCCTAAGCAAAATTCGCTCAGGGCGGTCATGCAAAAACGCCGGGGGAACCCGGCGTTTTTTATTGGGACCGACGGTCAAAGACACCTCGCCGGCCCGACGTCCGAGCACCCCCGGCACGCGTCAGCAAACGCCCTGGCTTTTCAGCATCGCGTCGCACTGGCGCATCCGCTGCGCCATGACTTTCATGACGTCCACCGCGAACTGGGGTGTGTCCCGGACCAGGAAATCGAAACGGTCCCGATCGATGACCGCGAAGGTGCAGTCGGTCAGGGCCCGCACGGTAGCCGAGGGCGGACCGGGCTCGATTACCCCCATCTCCCCCACGATGCCGCCCACGCCAAGTTCTTCCAGCACGCAGGCGCCCGAGCGAATTTCGGCGGTTCCGGACAGCAAGACGTACATGTCGGCGCCCGGTTCGCCCTCGGCGCACAGAGTTTCCCCCGCCGCCACCGTCACCAGATTCGGATCCTTACGAAACAAGTCATAGAAGAGCATGGCCACCTCGGGGGCTTGGTCTGCCCGAAAGTGTAATGGCTCCGAATTGATCTATGGTTACAACTGAAATGTGACAAACGCGGGCTGGTGCCCAGCCAGGCGAACCCCGCGAACGAGGACGGGCATAGCGATCCTCCGGGAAACCTGCCCGCATCATGCCAGCGGCGTTTCGACCTGGATGGCGGGCGTATATAGTGAAAGGGCCACTACCCTGGGAGGCTTTGATGAGCCGGCAGATCGTCGTATGCATGGATGGAACCTGGAACGACCCAACGGAAAGAACCAATGTCTACAAACTGTTTCGGACGATTCCCGGATCGGAACGGCCAGTGGCCGAAGCAGGCGCCTTACGCCAGCATTTGCGCCGGGAAACGCCTGAGATCTTCGCCCTGTACCTGGAGGGAGTAGGAGCCAAGGGTCGCAGCGAGGGGATTCTGGGTGGCAGCCTGGGGCTGGGACTCCATGACCGGGTGATCGATGCTTTCATACTGGTGTCGCGGATTTACCAGCCAGGGGACAAGTTCTGGATCTTCGGCTTTTCCCGGGGCGCCTGGGCTGCCCGCAGCCTTGCCGGATTCATTGCCAATGCCGGGCTCCTCGAAAATCCCGGCGCGGAAGACGCGGCAGTGCGGGCGGAAAAGCTTTGGCTCAACGCCAAAAATGGCAAACTCGATGATCGCGGCACCCGTTTCTGGGAGGCCGCCGGCGATGCCCGGCCCATCCGTCTGGTGGGGGTTTGGGATACCGTCGGTGCCCTGGGCATTCCCTTCTTCAATGGGCTGCGGGTGGTGGATGGCGTCGAAGCCCGGCTCTTCGAGTTTGCCGACACCGATCTGAGTTCGCGGGTGGAATTCGGCCGCCAGGCCCTCGCTGTGGACGAAACCCGCTTCGATTTCACACCCACCCTTTGGAACGACCGGGCCGGAATTTCCCAAGCCTGGCTTCCCGGTGTCCATGGCGACGTGGGCGGCGGCTACGCCCATACCGGCCTTTCCGACGGCGCCCTGCAATGGATGATCGAGGAGGTCAATGCCCTGGATGGCGGACTCACCCTCACCACCGCCGCTTTGGGGGCCGGATTCACCGGTAATCCCCTGGCGGACCGACATGACGAGGCTCGCCAGCACCTCTGGAAGTTGCGTCCCCGGGAACCCCGCAAGGTCGCCGCGGACGCCCCCCTGGCCGCCGCTGTCCACACCCGGCTGGCGGGCCGGGCCGATTATCGCCCCGCGGCCTTGCGCAAAGTGGTTGCATGCGGCGCCTTCTTTGCAAACGACGTTGTGGCGCCGGAAGAGCGTTTGGTTCCCCTGCAGGAAACCGGGCCTACCCTTTGCATGGCTTGCGACAACCAGACCATCGATTGTGTGGTCTTTGCCCAAAAGTGGTGGAACGCCGCCGGGATCGAGGTTCATGCAGGCGAGCGCTATCGGATCGAAGCGCTGGGCACTTGGACTGACAAGGAAAACGAGGCCGGAGCCACCGGTTACGAATCCAACAGCACGGTCCTGAACTGGGCCGAGGGGACCCGGCGCGTCGAAAAGGCCCCCTGGTTTGCCCTGATCGCGGCCGTCCACGCAGACCCGGGGTTGGAACTCAAGAACCCCTCCGCCGGCAACATGGTCTTCGGAATTGCGGAGAGCTTCGCACGGGGCGTTGGGAAGATCGACGACGCCTCACAACTCACCGCAACCGGAGACAGCTGCGAACTTGCAGTGCGCAAGGATGGCTACCTCTACTTTTTCGCCAACGATTCCGCCTTTGCCTACAGCAACAACAGCGGCTTCCTCGATGTCCGGGTGACCCGGATCACCTGACGGAAGAGAAAACCATCGGCACCCCGGTAAGGTCGACTTTCGGCACGATTTGTGCATCGCAGCAGGTGCGGCGCACCAATCGTGCCCTCGACCCCACAGGAGGTTCCCATGGATACGTGGACCAAATGGACTGAGTTTTTTGCCGCCGGGCTGCTCGTCCTACCCCTGACCCTCGGGCTTGGTCTCGACAGCTTCGATGCCTTTGCCCTGGCCCTTGGTCCGATGCTGGTCCTGCTCATCGTGTTCACGATCGGCGCCCCAGTCTCCCGCCCTCCCGAAGACGACAACGGCTCCCACCCGCCCAGGGACTAACCCGGCGCCCCCTCGGCTGCTAGACTGGCGGGCGGGCGGCCAACCTGACCCTGGCCCTGGCCCCCATTCTTGACGGGGCCCCAGCCCCCGGCCGAGGAGGCCCCATGGAGTTCCCCCACGCCCAGGTGGCAAGCCTGATGCGCATTGCCCCACGCCCGCCCCTGATGTTCGTCCGGGGAGAGGGCTCGTGGCTGATCGACCAGACTGGCAAGCGCTATCTCGATTTTATCCAGGGCTGGGCGGTGAACTGCCTTGGGCACAATCCCCCCGCCATCCGGCAGGCCCTCGCCGCCCAGGCCGACACCCTCATCAATCCAAGCCCGGCCTTCTACAACGCCCCGGCGCTGCAACTCGCCGCCCTCCTCACCGCCCACAGCTGCTTCAACCGGGTGTTCTTTGCCAACACCGGCGCCGAGGCCAATGAAGGGGCGATCAAACTGGCGCGCAAATACGGCCGGCTGCACCGGGGCGGTGCTTACAAGATCATCACCTTCGAGCACGGCTTCCATGGCCGAACCCTGGCGACCATGTCCGCCAGCGGCAAACCGGGCTGGGACCGCCTCTTCGCGCCCCAGGTGCCGGGCTTCCCCAAGGCCCGCCTGAACGATCTCGATTCTGTGGCGGCCCTGATCGACGCCGAAACCGTCGCCGTCATGCTCGAACCGATCCAGGGGGAAGGCGGCGTACTCCCGGCAAGCGCGGAATTTTTGCGGGCGCTGCGTCACCTGACCACGGAGCGCGGCCTGCTTCTCATTGTCGATGAAGTCCAGACCGGCATGGGCCGCACCGGGCGGCTCTTTGCCCACCAGCATGCCGACATCGCGCCAGACATCATGACTCTGGGCAAGGGCATCGGCGGCGGCGTACCGCTCTCGGCGCTCCTTGCACAGGAATCCGTTTGCTGCTTCGAACCCGGCGACCAGGGCGGGACTTATAACGGCAATCCCCTCATGACTGCGGTAGGCGTCGCGGTGCTGGAAACCCTTCTGGCCCCCGGCTTTCTGGCCGAAGTCGCCGCCCTGGGCGCCCACTTGGAAATGGCCCTGAATGCCCTGGCCCAACGTCACCAACTCCCGGGAGAACGGGGCGTGGGACTATTGCGCGCCTTGCTCCTGGATACGGATCGGGGCCCCGCCATCGTCGACGCGGCACGGGACCTGGGCCCCACCGGCCTGCTCCTCAATGCCCCGCGGCCCAACCTCCTGCGCTTCATGCCCGCCCTCAACATCGGGCGGGACGACATCGATTGGATGATCGAGCTGCTGGACCCCCTCCTCGCCACCGTTGGCCGTTAGGGTTTGCCCTCTGGGCCAGCGCATTATTGCAGTGCAATAATGCGCCATGGAGCTCATCACCGACATCATCCTGCAGGCGGGCCGTTCAGCGGTCGAACTGTCCCTCTTTGTCCTACTGCCGATCATGGTGGTGATGCTGGCCATCATGCGCCTCCTCGAAGCCCGGGGCGTTCTCGACAAGGTGGTGGCCCGATTGGCCCCACTTTTCGCGCCGGCAGGACTCACGGGACTGGGGGTTTTCGCCGCTCTGCAGATCAATTTCGTCAGCTTTGCCGCCCCGGTGGCCACGCTGGCGATGATGGAACAGCGCGGCGCCTCGACGCGCCATCTGGCCGCCACCCTGGCGATGGTCATGGCGATGGCCCAGGCCAACGTGGTTTTCCCGATGGCCGCCATGGGTCTGGCCTTTCTCCCCACCCTGCTTTGGTCCTTGCTCGGGGGGCTGGTCGCCGCGGCAGTGACATTCCACGTGTTGGGTCGGCATCTGGACGCCCACGAGGGCCCGGTGGACGAGACCCTTCACCATCCCGTCGCGGAAACTGCGAAGGGGGTGCTGGACGTGATCAACCGGGCCGGCGCCGAGGCCTTCAAGATCGCCGTGGGGGCGATCCCCATGCTCGTCCTCTCGCTGGTCGCAGTGACCGCCCTGCGTAGCCTGGGGGCAATCGACGCTCTCACCCGTTTGCTGGCGCCGCTTCTCACGGCCCTGACCTTGGACCCGGCCTATGTGTTGCCCACCCTCACGAAGGTCCTGGCTGGCGGGACGGCAATGATGGGGGTGTTCGACGAAATGATCCGGGCCGGCCATGCCACCGCGGCGATGATCAACCGCTCGGCGGGATTCCTCATCAGCCCCCTGGATGTCCCCGGCGTCGCGGTACTGATCTCCGCCGGGCCACGGGTGGCGGGCGTATGGAAAACGGCGCTGGCCGGCGCCCTGGTGGGCATCGCCTTGCGCAGTGTCGCCCACACCCTCGCGGGCTGAGCTTTACAGCGCGGCGATGATACGTTCGGCGAGAAGTTCCAATTGATCCGGATCGGCCTTTTCGCGGGCATGGGCCTTCAGCCGGGTTCCCTCCCACCGCGGCAGAATGTGGAAATGCACGTGGGGCACGGTCTGACCCGCCGCAGCGCCATTGAACTGCGAGATCAAAAGTCCCTCGGCGCCCACCGCCACCTGAACTGCCCGGGCCACCTTCTGGGTGGTCTGGATGGTGGCCGCCGCGGCTTCCGGCGAGAGATCCAGCAAAGTAGCGGCCGGCTCCTTGGGCAACACCAGGGTATGGCCCTCGGTCTGGGGCATGATGTCGAGAAAGGCCAAGGTGGCAGCATCCTCATAGACCCGGACGCAGGGCAGTTCGCCGCGCAAAATCCTTGCAAATACGTTCTGGGGATCGTAAGACATGGCGGAAGACTCCTTCTCACAAAGCGCATGGCAACGTTAAGGGCGCCTAGCATAGCGCCTCCCGGGATTTGGTTCTTGAGCCGTTGCGTGCCCGGTGAGAAACTCCTCCCTCGCCATGTCTGCGGGAAGCCCATGGGAATCCTTCGCATTCTCGTCACTCTGTGCGTCATTTGGCCAGCCTTGGGGTTCGCCCAGGGCGTGGAGGTCGGTCAGCCCTCTTCGCTGCGCAATCTGGTGCCAGCCCAGGAGATTGAACAGGAGTCTGCACAGCAATACAGCCAGCTGCTGCGTCAGGCCGCCACCAAGGGCGCCTTGGCCCCGAACGATCATCCGCAGCTCATCCGGCTACGCGCCGTTGGCCGGCGACTGGTCGCCGAGGCCCCCCGTTTCAACCCTGCCGCCCGCGATTGGCGCTGGGAAGTCAATCTCATCGGCTCGAAGCAGATCAACGCTTTCTGCATGCCCGGTGGCAAGATCGCGGTCTACACTGGTTTGCTGCAGGGATTGAATCTCACCGACGACGAAGCGGCCATGGTCATGGGCCACGAGATCGCCCATGCCTTGCGGGAACACGCGCGAGAGCGGCTGGCCAAAACCCAGCTCACGCGGCTCGGAGCCAGCCTCCTGGGCGAATTCCTGGGGGGCGGCCGCTTGACCGATGCCTTCCAGATCGGGGGTGGACTCCTGACCTTGAAGTTTTCCCGCGATGATGAGACCGAGGCCGACCTCGTGGGCCTTGAACTCGCCGCCCGGGCGGGCTATGACCCCCGCGCCGGTATCAGCCTGTGGCGCAAGATGAACGAGGCCAATCGAGGCGCCCCTCCCCAGTGGCTGTCGACCCACCCCGCGAGCAGGAATCGAATTGCCGAAATCGAGCGCCAGTTGCCCCGGGTACTCCCCTTGTATGAGGAGGCAAGAAGAGGTTGATTTCCGCCCTGGCCCTGTTCCTGTCCCTTCAATTGGCAGGGGAAGTCATCCGCCTGGCCCTTCACCTGCCGGTCCCGGGGCCGGTGATCGGGATGGTGTTGTTGCTGGCGATCCTCATCTTGCGCGGTGGCCCGTCAGTGGAGCTTCGCGCGACCTCCAACGGACTGCTCCAGCACCTGTCCCTCCTTTTCGTTCCCGCGGGCACCGGCGTGATGTTGCACATGGGGCGCCTGGGGGATGAGGGAGTCGCCATCCTGACGGCCCTGGTCATCAGCACCTTGATCGGCTTGGCTGTGGCGGGCCTCATCCTGCACCGTCTCACCCGCCAGGCCAATCCCGACCAGACCCCATGAACGCGGCCAACGAGATCTGGGTCTACCTCGCGGCCTCGCCCCTTATTTGGCTGGCCCTGACCCTGGTGGTGTATCGCGGCGCCCAGGAGGTTCAGCGTCGGGGGGGCGGGCACCCCATATTGAATCCAGTCCTGATTTCGGTCGCCGTGCTGGTGGTGATCTTGACGCTGACCCAGACGCCGTATGCACGCTACTTCGATGGTGCCCAGTTCGTCCATTTTCTGCTCGGGCCTGCCACTGTCGCCCTGGCGGTGCCCCTGCATGGTCAATTGTCCCGCCTCGTCGCGCTTTGGCGGCCCCTGGCGATTGCGCTGGCGGCGGGTTCCCTGGCGGCGGCGCTTTCCGCCTATGCGATCGCAGGATTGATGGGCGCCAGCCTGGCGACCCAGCTATCCCTGGCACCCAAATCGGTCACCACACCGATTGCCATGGGAATCGCAGAACGCCTCGGCGGACTGCCCTCCCTCACCGCAGTGCTCGTCATTCTGACCGGCATTCTGGGCGCCGTAGCCGGCGATGGCCTGTTGAAGCGGCTTCGCGTGACCGATGACGCAAGTATCGGCTTTGCCCTGGGCGTGGCCTCCCATGGCATCGGGACTGCCCGTGCGTTTCAAATTTCCGAGACAGCCGGCGCCTTCGCGGCCCTCGCCATGGGATTGAATGGGCTCCTCACCTCGATCGCCCTCCCCCTGTTACTTCCCTGGATTGCGCGCCTGCTCGGACATTGAGCCCTCAGCAGGGAGGCCAGGGCGCCCCAGCGTCTCCATGTTCCACGCATACCCGAACTCGCCCCAAACCAGCGACGATGATCCGGTAACGAGCCCCCACGCCGGATTCCAAAACCACGGTTCCGTTCGAGCCTTGGGCCGTTCCCCGCTGTGGCTCGAAGCGAACACACTCCACGCTCCCACATAGGCTGCCTGCAAACGTCGCCGAGGCCACCGAGACGCCTGGAAACTGGTCACCCAAGGTTTCAGTGATTAATGCCCCGGGCGCCGGGCAGGCCACCCCACATCCGCATCCGAGCCCCCGGGAGAGCCCTGCGCACCACGGTTGGCTTGGGTTGATGCTGAAATAGACCGGCACATTTTGCTTCAACGCCTCGGATCGCCCCCATTGCAGGGCCGCCCGCAAACCTTCCACGGCACCACGTCCTCGTTGGCGTGCAATTGATTCCTGCATGAAGGGAACGCCCAACGAAACCAGAATCGCCAAAACGAGGATAGACACCAGTAGCTCTGCCAGAGAATACCCAAAAACTTCGCGAAGTCCCTTCATGATCGCAAGCCCGAACAATGCCATACGGTTATCTATATAGCATTGCCCACCACCTGCCAAGTGGGGAATCTGACCCGATGCGAAAAAGAAAGGGCGCCCTTGGGCGCCCCTGAGTGACCAACGCACTTTTGTACTGGCTACCAGCAGCCGGCAGGTCCCTTCGTCACCACCCCGTTATTGACCGCCAAGGTCAAAGGGCTGCACGCCGTATCCGAGTTCTGGTTGCCCTTGGTGGTTGGGGTCGCACTTAGCGTAAAGGCCGTTGCGGTCGCGCCGGCGGTAATAGCCACCGTGTAATAGCCTTCCGTCGAACCGTTGCTGGTAATTCCCAATCCCCCTGCCCCCAGGGTACTGGTATAGGCTGGATTATTCGTGCGGAACTTTTCCTCCTCCACCTGGATACGAAGCAAGAACTCCTTGCCGTCCGAACGGCGGGCCTTGCGCACATAGTCCTTGTAGGCCGGAATACCCAACCCAGCGAGCACCCCGACCACGATGACGACGATCATCAATTCGATGAGCGTAAAACCAGCGACCTTCCTGCTCATCGCCCTTTGCCCCCTGTTCCTAAGGTTTGCCGCCATACCAACCTCGTCCTTTGCCTCGGCTTAGTCAAATTCCCGTGACGTCACGGGCAACTGGAGGAATCCTTTGCCACCGTCACATTCTGGGTCACAGTGATGTCGGTCACCGTCTGGTCGGTAAACACCACGGTGTCAGAGCCTGCGGTGACAACGCCCGGGCCGCTGGCCCCACTGGCGCACATCGTCCCACCGGACTGCCTGACGGTCATGGTGTCACTCCAGGAAGCTCCCGTCCAACCGGTCAGGCCAATCAAGCAGGAATATGGTTGCGTAACGACCCCGGTGGTGAGATCGGTCGTCGGAGTGCCGAGGGTGCATGTCCCCGAACCCATGCCGACGCCGGGATCAACCGGAGAAGTCAGTTGGGGTACCAATACCGGAACCGGGGTAGTCGTCCCGGTAGCCGGCAGCAACGTGACATTGCCACTCACATTAATTTGGACAAGGACCGTTCCGACGTTGGGAAGGGGGCTTGGGCAGGACGAACTCAGGCAAAAGAACCGGCCCTGGTTCCCCGTGAATGGGTTCGACGGATGGGTGACCACAGAGAGCGGCGTTGCACAGTCGGTGTCGGTTGCCGATCCATTGATGATCGTCAGCAGAAAATTATGGTTCGTCAGCGTGGCCGCCGTGTAGCTCCCATCCGAGGCGATCCCGATACCGGTAGACTCGTAAATCCCGCTGGCGATAGTCTTATAGCCTCGGTACATCCGGGTCGCCAAAAGCGCTGGCTTACGGGTCGTACTGGTGGATTCCGTACTTGAAACCCCCGGGTCCCCCAGGCAAACGCGTTCCTTGGTCTGGGTGCTATCGACCCGCAAGATGCCCACGTTTCCATACCAACCGGCACCGATATAGCAGCGGTAATCAAAATATTTGTATTTTTTGGAACTGTTGGAGGTATCGACTATTTCCGCGATCGGGCTCGTTATGATTTTGGAGCAGTAAGCCGCATCGGAAACTGAAACAAAGATTTCCTTGGTAGCGACCTTTCCATTGGCGGAGAACCCGCTGTTGGGATCAGTAACGTACATGCCATCGTCGATGTACACCCGGCCGGTGACGATGCTGAATTGCTCATTGAGGCCGGTCCCTGTCAGCAGCACATTTCCCGAGGGATCGACCAGCCGATAGTACCCATCCGCGCCATGCTGCATGCGCAGTCCGTCCGGCATCTGGGACACGCTGTTATCCACAGTGGTGGTGCCCTTGCCCACGTAGGCACGGCCTGTGGGCGGCTTGGCGAAGGCCTGGGCGGCTGAACCTCCGCCGGTCTCGGCAAAGGCCACACTCTTGAGGGGGCTATCCCAGGCCACCACACTCTGCAAGCTGACATTTTGTACTGTCCCGGTACCATCTGCCCAAAGCACAGACACCTGAATCTGCGTGTTGATGGCTGTACCGAGCTTGCACCATACCCGGGTAAATGCCGCAAGAGGGCTGGACGGCGTATCTTTTTGACTAGTCGGGGCGCCGGTACTGCAATCCGTTGTGAGTGACGTCACCATGCTTCCATAGTCTTGGCTGGTGGTTTCGTTCTCGACCAACTGATTGCGCAATTCCTCGATCTTTTGCTCAGCCAGAGCCACGGCTTCGGCGCGAACTTTGGCCACGCCTGACGTCGCGACCAGGTAGGCATTCAGCTTGGCAATGCCGAGCAACCCGAGGGACAACACCACCAGCGAAACCATGGCTTCCAGGAGGCTGATGCCGCGCTGACGCCGTGAACGGATGGGAAGGCTCTTCATGACCAATCCTTCTTCACAAAGCAATTAGAAATCCCGCCAGGTACCTGGCATCGACGACCATTTACCCAGGTCATCCAGGTTCTCAAACACCTTTGGGTAATAGATGATGTTGGGCGCGCCGTTTGAGCTGACGGACCCTTCCACGACCATGGAACCGAAAATATTGGGGCTCCCGCCCCCGGTCACGTTGCCGGTGACATAAAGCAGCCCGTAGAAATCGTTGCTGGCGTTGAGTTGCAAGTCGCCATTCACTACCAGCACCACCGGGCCATTGAGGGTGCCGATGTTCTGATTCAAGGTGAAGGTATCCCCCGCCGGCACATCCACCCAATACACCTGCGGCGTGGCGAAGGCACCGCTCACGCCGGCCTGGGCATTGGTGAGGACCTTGTCGGCCGAGGCCTTGTACATTCCCGGCGACATGCCGAAAAAGTTCGCAAAGAATTGGGCGTCGTTGAGATTGGACAGGGTGGTATCCGAAGCCACCACGTCCGGCCCCGCCAGTCCGCTGGTGGTGGTGCAAACGAGGTTGTTACCCGCGCCGCAGCCAGAGTTGCCTTGCACCGCCGACGCCAGATCCGATGGGGTCGTCTCGTAGGAAGTCTGATAGGTGGTGGAAGGGTTGCGCACCATGGTTTTCCCGGTCGCGCTGGAGGAAGTCAGGGAGGCACCGGTCCAGGTGGTCAAATTGTTGAAGTAGTTCACCACCGTGGCATTGCCCCCGACGTTGACACCACCTTTGGATATCAATGGATTCGACGGGGCATTGGGCACGGGCCCCAGTTTGCCGATGTAGGTGACGATGCGTTGAATGCTGGTGTTGTCGTCGCTCCAGCCGCAGGCAACGAGCCAGCTCTGGGCTGCGGTGGCAACTGGTGCGGTGCACGCGAGGGCTGCGGGGGCCGCCGGGCAAGTTGGGAGTGCCGCATTGCCAAGTGTGCCGTTGCAATAGACGGCCTGGTAGCTCCCCTTTGGGCTGGCGCCCAGGCCCCCGGTGTTGGGCGCCACACTCAGGTCATTGCCCGCGTTCAACCCCGCCAGCGCTGCATCGACCCCCGCCTGCGCGGCCGCCAGCGCCTGCTTCATGCGGACCTCATTGGCCGACATGCGCTGCTCGGTCACCGTAGTCTGGGACGTATATAGCACCACCAAAGTCGCGGCGATCAGCAGCACCATGGAAACCAACAGGGTCGCGGCCCCACGCTGGCTTGTCCCTCGGGACGGAAACGGCATCTGCCCGCGAGAATCAGGGCTTGTTGTAGATGCGATCATTGCGAACCTGCACTTCCTGGGAAATGGTGGCCTGAATTGCGGTATCCGCCGCCGCGGTCCCTGACAGCGTGACGTGGATTTCTCGCGTGTCGACCAGTTGACTACCTGCAGCCGTCAGGGCGAAAGCCCCACGGACAACCGTGACCGCACCAGCGTTAGCGGTGACGGCTGCCGCGCTCACGGCTGCATCACAAGCTGGAATGGTGGGTTGGGGTGAAGCTGAATTGAGCTTCCAGCCGTTGCCCGCGGTGAAATCCATGCACTGGGAGCCTTCGGTGGAAAACGTCAGGGCCGTGACGGTCACCGCATTGGGGTCCGTCAGGGTCTCCCAGCTGCCATCGTTGCAGTTATTGGTGACGGTGCCTTGCCGCCGCATCTGGACCGCACCGTTGGAAATGCGAAATCCGACGTACTCGGTCGCATCGACGACGCCCCAGTTCGCTAGATCGTAGGTAAATAGAATGCAGGTGCCGTTGGTGAGCACGCGAAGGTCAGTTTGACCCCCTCCTACCCCACGCTTGGCGAAAGCGTTGTCAGTGGATAACACAATGGTTCCCGCCGCATTCCACCCATTGAAGCCCGCCCGCCGGATCTCCCGCACCATGATGTCCATGGTGGATCGCAACTCTTGATTGAGCCGCGCGGTCCGCAACGCGGCGTTGCTACCCCTGATCGTGGACGCATAAACCGCAATGACCGCGCCGAGGACGATCGAGCCCACCACAATGCCGATCATCAACTCAATAAGTGAGAGGCCGATCTGGCGGCCACGCCGACCCATCAACATGCTGGATACCTCCCGACCGCCGTCGCCCCCGCTGGCGTGCAAAGCTTGACCCGCCCCACCACGCCCACCTGGACTGCGAGTTGGTAAGCTCCAAGGGTCAGGGTGATCGTCTCATCGCCTGCGCCAACCGCGGGCGCACTCCGCAAGCCGCGGATGCCGTCGAAAGTGACGGTGGTGGCCGGCGTGGCGGCTATGGTTACGCCGGCGAAATTGCCCGCTGTGACGGTGGCATTGCCCGCCACGGCGACGGACCACGGAGAAGCCGTGGTAATCACCGCCGAGGTGTCCTGGGAGCGTTTGATGGCTTCGGAGCGGGCAAACTGCATCTGACCGTATATGGCCTCTGCCGCAGCAATGACTCGGCGCTTGCGCAGGGCATCTTGCATGTTGGGGACCGCCAATGCGATGAGAATCGCCAGCACCACAACGGTAATGAGCATTTCGATGAGGGTAAATCCGTGGAGCCGAGCCGGGCCGATGCCGCGCAACCGATCTCGTCGTCGAATACCGAGGTTTGTCGAATCCATGAATCCCAATTCCAACTCTGGCACGCTAAGTTATTTCGGACGATCGCGAATGACCACGAGGATCCGCCAAGCGGTGGAATTTCGCCGATAAGCGGTTCAAGGACTCCGGGATGGCCGGCAAAAATTCACGCTGCCAGGGCCTTGCGGACTGTGGGCAACAGCCGGCGGCTCACCGCCAAGCGCTCGCTTCGCCCTGCAACGGCAATTTCCCACCGGCCTTGAGCAGCTGCATCAACCGGGTCGGCGATCTGAATCAACTCGACCAATGCGGCCCGGGCTACCAGGCAATTTCGGTGAATCCGAACAAATCGATCGCCCAATTCCGCCTCAAGACTCGCAAGCGAATCCTCGAGCAGATATTCCGCATCCAGGGTTCGAGCAACCGTGTATTTGTGATCGGCAATGAGATAAAGGACATCTTCGAGGGGAACCCTTAACAGCCGGCCACGCTCCGTCACCGTGAAATGACTCCGCCCCACCCCGGAACCCAGGCCTCCACCAGGCCCCTTGGCGATGACTCGGGTCAAGGCGGCGGCGAGACGAGCCCCCCGCACTGGTTTGACCAAGTAATCGGCCGCGGCCACATCGAACGCTTGAACGGCATATTCGTCGTAGGCGGTTGTGAAGATGACGGCAGGCCCGCCGCCGCGCCGTTCCAATTCTTGCGCGAGGCCAACACCATCTAGGACGGGCATGCGAACATCGACGAGGGCCACGTCAGCGGAGCAACTTTCGAGCATCGCCAAGGCCTCGCGGCCATTAGCCACCATACCCACCAATTCCGTGGGCACTTCGGCGGCAATATCGGCAAGGACATCCCGCAGGCGGGCCCTAGCCGGCGCTTCGTCGTCAACGATCAGGACTCGCAAGGGGGGCCCCATCAGACCCCTCCCCGCCTGTATGGCAGGCGTACCTGCACGGAATACCAACCATCGCCTTCGCGAATCACCAGCTTCGCCTCAAGATCAAAAAACAGCATCAGGCGCTCCTTGAGGTTGGCCAAGGCCATGCGATTCCCGGGGGCTGGCACGGCATCACCCACATTTGCGATAGGAACCGGGTTGACCACATCGATCAGGATGACATCCCCCGCTTTACGCAGGATGACCTCAACCCGCCCCCGCCGGCCAGACGGCTCGATGCCGTGGTAAACGGCGTTTTCAAGCAAGGGTTGAAGCAAGAGGGGGGGTACCTGGGCGTCGCCCGGGCAGCCGTCATCCTTCCAGTCGACCTCAAGACGATCGCCAAGGCGCAAAAACTCGAGATCGAGGTAACGACGTCCTAGCGCAACTTCCTCGTCGAGCCTAACGAGCTCGCGGTTATCCCGCATCAAGACTCGAAAGAGATCTGCCAACTCCTCGAGGGCTCGCTCGGCCCGGCGGGGATCTTCACGCAGGATGCCCAGCACGCCATTGAGACTGTTGAAGAAAAAATGCGGGCGTATCCGGGCCGTCAGGGCCAATAGTCGCGCCTCGACTTGGGCGGGCGACTGGCGGTGGCTGCGGTAGGCAAAATAGGCCCAGGCCACCAGGACGGCCAAGGCTGCCCAACCAAGGCACTGCCAGGATCGGATTCGCAATCCTTCCGGCAAAACCGCCATCCAAAGCCCGGCCGCAATCCACGCAAGTCCCAAAACACCTGACCAGGCGACAAGCCCATGCCTGCTTCGCAAATAGGGCGCCACCCCCGCAGCCAGGAGCAAGGCAAAAAGCAGCGGCAACTCGGCACGCGCCACCAGCAGACCGATTTGGTCGGGAATCCCCGCAAGTTCGCTGGAAACCATGGCCGCCGTCAGCAACAGGAGAACATTGATGACGGCAATCGCCCGCAGGATGACGCCGAGATTGCGAAAATCTGGCACCGGGACCAATGGACCGAACGAATGCCATGGACCCGCCTCCGGCCCCATTTCGGAACCGGACGGGTCAGGCAACCTGGCGCGTCCCATTTTCAGATCCTCGGCCAAAGGCCCTCGATGCCCAGTCGCCATGGGCACCAGCGCCCCCACCACTTGCCACTTGTGTCCGTCGGGCCCAGCTCCATGCGCGGGCGGAAAAGCTGGAATGAAGAAGCATCCACGTATAATCGCAGGATCGCTCCCCGCTTCTCCAGTCTCCGACGCCGTCTTTCATGAATTCAGACCCCTCTTCCGCCAAGGCTTGGTCCGGCCGCTTTTCCGAGCCCGTTTCCGATCTCGTCAAACGCTACACGGCGTCGGTTTTTTTTGACAACCGGATGGCCATGCAGGACATCAGGGGCTCGCTGGCCCACGCCAGGATGCTGGCCCGCCAAGGCATCATTGCCGCCATGGACCTCGCCGATATTGAGCGAGGGATGGCGCAGATCCAGGGAGAAATTGAGCGAGGGGAGTTTGCATGGAACCTGGACGACGAAGACGTTCACCTCAATATCGAAAAACGCCTTACGGCACTGGTGGGCGACGCGGGTAAGCGGCTCCACACCGGGCGCAGTCGTAACGACCAGGTGGCGACCGACATTCGCCTATGGCTGCGGGATGCGATTGATCAGATTCTGGCACTGATTGGTGAATTTCAACGCAATCTTATTGACGTAGCGGAACAGCATGCGGCGACCCCCATGCCAGGATTCACCCACCTTCAGGTTGCTCAACCCGTCACGTTTGGCCACCATCTCATGGCTTACTACGAGATGACCCGGCGGGACGCCGAGCGCTTTACTGACGCCCGGCGGCGTGTCAATCGGCTCCCTCTGGGGGCGGCAGCCCTGGCAGGCACCAGCTTTCCCATCGATCGCCAATTCGTCGCTGAAGCGCTGGGCTTCGAGGCGGTTTGTGAAAACTCGCTGGATGCCGTGAGTGATCGGGACTTTGCCATTGAGTTTTGTGCCGCGTCCGCGCTGCTGATGACCCACCTGTCGCGCCTGTCGGAGGAATTGATCCTCTGGATGAGCCCGCGAGTCGGCTTCATCGATCTCGCGGATCGATTCTGCACCGGCAGCTCGATCATGCCGCAAAAGAAGAATCCTGACGTGCCCGAATTGGTTCGCGGTAAGACGGGTCGGGTGAATGGGAGCTTGGTTGCCCTTCTCACCCTCATGAAAGGTCAGCCACTGGCGTACAACAAGGACAATCAGGAGGACAAAGAACCCCTCTTCGATACCGCCGACACGGTGATAGACACCTTGCGCATCTTCGCCGATCTTGTGACCGGCATTCAAGTCAAGGCCGAGGTCATGGGGAGCGCACTGAACCAGGGTTTTGCCACCGCGACAGACCTCGCCGACTACCTCGTAAAAAAGGGTTTGCCTTTCCGGGACGCGCACGAGGCGGTGGCCCTTGCTGTTCGCGGGGCCGAAGCCCGAGGATGCGACCTACCCGCCCTCACACTGGGTGAACTGGCGGAGATCATGGCATCGGTCCGCGGCGCGGCGGAACGCCTCGACGGGGATGTGTTCCAAGTACTCACGGTCACCGGCTCTTTGGCCAGTCGGGATCACATTGGCGGCACCGCGCCCAGTCAGGTTCGCCAAGCCATCTCGCGCGCGCGAAAGGAATTGAAGATCTCGGCATGAACTCAGTCACCCCCGAGCGAATTGGAAAATATGATGTCCGCCGGTTGATTGGGGTCGGCTCGACGGCGGCTGTCTATCTTGGTTTCGACGCCTTTGCCCAGCGTGAAGTCGCTATCAAGCTCTTCCACCCGCAAGTTCTGGGTGATCCAGAGAGGGGCCGTCTCTACCGCCACCTCCTGATGAACGAAGCGGCCCTCGCGGGCAAACTCGATCACCCCCACATTGTGCAGATTCTCGATGCCGCTGCGACGGACACCGAAGGCTATGTGGTGATGGAATACGTCCCGGGCGGAACGCTTGAGGCTTGGACCCAGCCAGGCCGCCTGCTTCCTTTCGAACGCCTGATCGAGATCATTTTCAAGTGCTCGCGAGCCCTCGACTATGCCTACCACCAGGGCATCACCCATCGCGACATCAAGCCGGCCAACATCCTCCTCACCGACCCTGACGGACAGGACATCAAAATTTCGGATTTTGGCGCTGCGCTCTTCACCGCTGCGGAAACGACCCAGGTGGTCGGCGTTGGGTCCCCCGCCTACATGTCGCCGGAGCAGGTCCGCGAACAACCCCTCAATCACCAAACCGACATCTATTCGCTTGGCGTGGTGATGTATCAATTGCTTTGCGGGCGCTTGCCCTATGAGGCAAGCAACACCTATAGCCTCCTTTATCGCATCACCCAGGACGAGCCCATGCCGCCATCCACCTTTCGTGCGGAAATCCCGCCGGTTCTGGATGACATCGTCCACCGGGCCATGCGCAAGGAACTTGGCGCCCGCTATGCAAGCTGGGGCGAGTTTTCCCACGATTTGGCGCAGGCGTTTCGGAATCGTAGTCTGGATGTCCCGGGAGACAAGGTCCCGGATGCCGAAAAATTCCAGAACCTGCGCCGTATGCATTTCTTTCGCCATTTTTCTGACGTTCAGATCTGGGAAGTCGTCGGATTCTCTGAATGGACCCAACTCCAGCCGGGGACCCAAGTCATGAAAGAAAATGAGCCGGGCCAATATTTCTGCCTGCTCGTGGAAGGCGAAGCCCGGGTCAAGAAACGTGGACGTCACCTCCAAATGCTCAGCTCCGGGGACTGTTTCGGCGAAATGGCACTGTTCGCCCCAGCGGCGGGCGTGCGCTCCGCCACGGTCGAAACAACCACCCGCGCCCGCCTAGTCACGATCCGCGTCGAAGCCCTGCAACGAGCATCGGAGGGGTGCCGGATGCACTTTTATCGCGCCTTTCTTGAGGTCCTGGCCAATCGGCTTTCTTTGGCTAACTCGCGTATGGCAGCATTGTAGTAGGTGTGAATTTCAAAGCGATCTAAATTCCTTCACCGCCTGGCCATGGCGCCAGGACTGTCGAAATTCTTTCCACCTACATCGACAAAAAACCTGACAGAAAATTTTTTATTATCAAAATCAGCAACTTAAATACAACTGCGATGCGGGTGTGAAATTTGCTCCAACTGATACAACATTTCAGAAGCAATCATGACCACGCTTGCCTTATAGTGGAAGCAAGCTGAAGCCGCAGCAAAAAAGGGAAATTGAATGGTGGATGTCAAACCGCCAAGTTCTGTTGAGGGACGACGCAAACTCTTGAAAGGCGCGCTGGGTGCATCCGGTGTCGTCACAATGGGATATAGCGGGTCAGCCCTCGCGTCGTTCAATTGCGTAGAGAATGTTCGCAATCTGACGACCGGGGGGCCGCCAGCCGGTTCAAATCAATTCAAGTTCGGAACCGCTCCCTCAACCAGCACTGGAAAATGGGCGTGGGTTGAGGTGCCCGTTAAGCAATACCGTCAGTCGGCTGCTGGAATCAATGGTGTCTGCACCAACAGTGGAAGCAGTGGGAAGGTTGACGGGTTCAAGCTTCGTTCAACGGATACCCTCGTTTACCTTGTATCCAATCCTGCAGCGGGAGTCAGTGGCTATTGCGAAGCCGTGACCCAGGATGCCGGGTACCCTAAAAAGGGGTGGGTGCTCGCTTATTTCGACGACCAAGGTAATCAAACCGGCGTGTATCCAGAAAAAAGTCTGGCAGTGCAGGGATTTACCCCTGCGACAGGAAGCTGCCTGACCTCGCTCAATGCCGGTCTGGCAAATTCCGGAACCCTTACTTTTGGTGGCTAGACGACCGGCAGTTTGTCCGCAAGCGTGGCTTGCGTCCCACTGCCCTTCAATTGAAGGGCAGTTTCTTTTCCTGGATCCCATCGCCTGGGAAACCCACCTCATTCAGCCGGGTGCAAAGCTGATCCTCGACGAAGCCGCTCGCGCAATCGAGGAATTCCGCTTTGATGCCTTTGTCGAAGAGGTCAATGACGCAGGCGGCTGGCCGCCCGACCTGGAATTCCTCGCCCGGAGCTTGGCCACACTGTCGGGCATGCGGGCACTTTGAGCGACGGTGCCTGATACTTCGTACCGCATTGTTGATGTCGGCGCTGCGCGCATTGCAGTCGCCTCGCCATTGATCGAATTCCACCACCAGTTAAACCTGGTCTATCCCCATCAACGGGATGGCGGAGGGGACGTTCCATTTGCCGACATTCGCGTCGCACTGACCCCGGGTTCCAAGCTACGGTTCTGGGGCCGTCAAGTGCGGTTATGGTCAGAAAGCCAAGCACCTTTCGAACCCTATCCGATTGGAAGCGCGCTTCCCCTTTTTGAATGGGGTAGCAATTGGCTCCTGTCGCAGCGCCTGAATGCCTACCTTCTCCTCCATGCCGGCGTCGTGGCGCGGGGGGACCAAGCTGTTATCCTTCCCGCCCAACCGGGTTCTGGAAAAAGCACACTTACCTGTGCCTTGCATCTCGCTGGCTGGCGCTTTTTTTCAGATGAATTTGGCGTCATCGACATGGAACGCGGGCTTGTCCTGCCGATGCTCAAGCCAGCCGCCCTCAAGAATGCATCCATCGAGGTCATCCGCCAGCACACCAATGCAGTTCTCGGCCCGGTCTTTTCTGGGACGCGCAAGGGCGATGTGGCCCATTTTGTACCCGACAAAGAGAGCTTTGAAGAGCGCCGAACCGGCGCACACCCGCACATGGTGGTCTTTCCACGCTATGTCGCCGGCGCCCCCCTACGGTGCCTCCCCGTCCCACCCACCGAGGCTGTCATGCGCATCGGCCTCAACAGCTTCAACTATCAAACTCTCGGACCATTGGGTTTTGACGCAGCCGTGCGCATCGCACGGCAGGCTCGGGCATACGACCTGAGCTATGGCGACCTGAACGACGCACTCGCATGCATCGAAACACTGTTCGATCAAACGCCATGAGCCAGGCACCAGATCCGGCTTGCCCCCTCCTACTCCAAGGACTAAGCCGGCCTCTCGACGTGGATGTAGCAAAGTGGGATCGCCTCCTTCGTCTCGCGCGTCGCACCGGGCTCCATGCCCGACTCGCCGAAACCCACCTCGACGGCGACGTTACCCTCGCGGATCCTGTGCGGAGACACCTTTTGTCGGCGAAGCGGGTGGCGGAATTCCGAACCCAAATGGTTCGGGCTGAACTATTTAGACTGGCCCCTCTCTGCCGGGGGGATTTTCCCGTCGTCGTACTCAAAGGAGGTGCCTACATCCTGCAGGAGCGGAGACTGTCCAGGGGACGCTTTGTCTCCGACGTGGATCTGCTGGTTCCGCAGTCACAGCTTCGCACGATGGAGGAGCGCCTTCGCCAAGCCGGCTGGCAGACCGCGCCCCTTGACCCCTACGACGAGCGCTACTATCGCGACTGGAGTCATGAGACGCCTCCGATGCGATTTCCTGGTCGCACCCTGGAGGTCGATCTGCACCACGCTCTGACCCCGGTCACCGGTCGTTTAGCTTTTAACCCTCAGTGTCTCTTCGAGACAATTCGCCTCGTCACCGGGTCACCATTTCATGTCCTGGCACCAGAGGACCAGGTCCTCCACGCCTGTCTTCACTGCTTTCAAGACGGCGATCTCGAACTCAGAGTTCGTGAGGTGGTCGATATTGACGGTCTCGTTCGGGAGCTGGCGCCGGAGCCCAAGTTTTGGGACCAGTTGGTTCGGCGCGCCGGTCGCCTCGGCCTGGAGCGCCCTCTGTGGTACGGCTTGAGCTTCGCACGCCTGTGGCTAGGGTGCCCGATCCCGGAACAAGTCCTGGCGGGCCTGCCGGCCCCGAGCCGAGGAACGACCTGGATCATGGACAGGCTCGTGCCTCTGGCCATGCTTCCGCCGGATCCTGATTACCCAGAGCCCGCAAAGGTGCGCTGGGCCCGCCGGGCCATGCTGGCCCGCTACCACTTACAGCGGATGCCCGCAGGGATGCTGGTGCCCCACTTGGCCCGCAAAGTCCTGCGCCGCACGCTGGCCCGACACGTAGGGTCCGAAGCGGAAGAAAACAACGGGGCCTGAAGGGTCCTCTCGCTGGCTTAGGCCACTCCGGCATCCAACAGGGCTTGTTTCAGTTCGCCGGATTCAAACATTTCCCGCATGATGTCGGCACCGCCCACGAATTCTCCTTTGATGTAGAGCTGTGGGATGGTCGGCCAATTGGCGTACTGCTTGATGCCCTGACGGATCTCGTCGTCTGCCAGGACGTTGACAGCGAATATCTCCTTGACGCCGGAGAGCTTCAGGATCTGCACAGCCGTCGCGGAGAAGCCGCATTGGGGCATCTGAGGCGAACCTTTCATATACAGCACGACGGGATGGGTGGTGACTTGTTCGTGGATGAGCTGCTGAACGTCCATATGAATCTTTCAAGCGAAATAGTTGAGTGGAACAGTCGGGTTAGTCTAGGAGCGCGACCCGACCCCGTCAAGCCAGGGGCTCGTGGTGCATGCGCCGCCCTCCGCTGACCCGTTCGATGCCCGCCAGGTCCTGCCAACTCTCAACCCCCACAAATCCCGCATCGACGAGGCGCGAACGCACCGCGGCCGCCTGATCATAGCCATGTTCGATTAAGAGCCAGCCGCCCTCCTCTAAATATGGCGGCGCGGCAGCAACGATCTGACTGATCGCATCCAGTCCATCCTGTCCGGATGCGAGGGCGCCTGGGGGCTCAAAACGCACATCTCCCGACTGAAGGTGGAGGTCATCCAGGGCCACGTAAGGGGGATTGGCGACGATCAGGTCAAATCGATCGGCGCTCAGGGCGCCAAACCAGTCGCTTTCGATGAACGACACACTCGCCCCCAGGCGCGCCGCGTTGGCCATAGCCACCCACAGCGCATCGCGGGAGTAATCCACCGCGCAGACGTTCGATTCGGGCCATTCGAGGGCCAGGGTGATGGCCAGGATGCCCGAACCGGTCCCGAGGTCGAGGATTCGTGGTTGGCGGAATCCACCCCGCTGTTGCAGGGCCAATTCCACCAGCAGCTCGGTTTCTGGCCTGGGAATCAGCACCGCCGGCGTCACGCGGAACAGTCGGTCGTAAAATTCCCGCTCCCCGATGAGATAGGCGACGGGTTCGCCCTGGTGCCGCCGGGCCACCAGGGCCTCGTAGCGCACAGCCAGCGGCCCGGAAAGGGGGCGATCACCCCGGGCGATCAACGCGGCCGCATTCCAGCCCGTCACATGGCAGAGCAATACCCGGGCGTCGACGGCGCCGATCTCCGCCCGGGCCCAGGCGAGACTTTCGGCGACCGTTCTCAGGCCTTCCAGGGAACTCATTCAACCTGCCTCGGCCAATTGCGCCAACAGGTCGGCCTGATGTTCGGCAGTCAGCCCGTCCACGAGTTCGTCCAATTCCCCTTCCATGACGGCGTCCAGCTTGTAAAGCGTGAGGTTGATGCGGTGATCCGTCACCCGTCCCTGGGGAAAATTGTAGGTTCGAATGCGCTCGGAGCGATCACCGCTGCCCACCAGGCTCTTGCGTTCCGCCGCGGTGCGGGCCTGCTGCTCGCGGCGCTGGGCGTCCTGAATACGGGCCACCAGCACACTCATCGCCTGGGCCTTGTTGCGGTGCTGGGAGCGGTCGTCCTGACACTCGACGACGATCCCCGTCGGCAAATGGGTAATCCGCACTGCCGAGTCCGTCTTGTTGATGTGCTGACCCCCTGCGCCGCTCGCCCGGAAGGTGTCGATGCGGATCTCCGCTGGATTGATGATGACGTCGGCCAGCTCATCCACCTCCGGCAGCACGGCCACCGTGCAGGCGGAGGTGTGGATCCGCCCCTGGGTCTCGGTCACGGGCACGCGCTGGACCCGGTGACCGCCGCTTTCGAACTTCAGGCGGGAATACACCCCCGCCCCGGCAATTCGCACGATGACTTCCTTGTAACCCCCGAGGTCCGATTCGCTGGCGGAGACGATCTCGGTCTTCCAGCGCTGGCGTTCCGCATAGCGCATGTACATCCGGAGGAGATCCCCGGCAAACAGCGCCGCCTCGTCACCGCCGGTGCCGGCACGGACTTCCAGGAAGATATTGCGCTCGTCGTTGGGGTCCCTCGGCAACAGGGCCAGCTGCAAGGCGCGATCCAGTTCTTCGATCCGCGCCTGCGATTCCACCAGTTCGCCCTCCGCCAATTCCCGGAGTTCTGGATCGGCAAGCATGGCCTGCGCGGTCTCGGTGTCTTCCTCGGCCTGGCGATACTGGCGATAGAGCCCCACCACCGGCTCGACCTCGGCCCGCTCCTGGCTAATACGCCGAAAGGCGCCGATGTCCGCCGCGGCATCCTCGGCCGAGAGGGCGCGATCCAGCTCCTCCAGGCGCTGTCCCAGATATTCCAGCTTGTCTCGTATGCTTTGCTTCATGCCAGTTAAGGGAAGTGACCCGCACGCATTCGTTCAGTGGGAGCCATCATTCAGATTGAAAACGCGGCGGATCAACCGCCCGGCCTCGGCTAGAGTTTCCCCCTCGGCCTGATTGAGGAAGCGGGTTGGCCCGTGCAGGAATTTGTTGGTCAGGCCCTGACTGAGGGCCTCGAGCACTTTGGCCGGGTCTTCGCCCTTGGCCAGCAGGCGTGCCGCCCGCTCCAGCTCGACGGCGCGCAGGTCTTCCGCATGGGCCCGCAGAGCGCGGATCGTCGGCACCGCATCCCGGGCTTCGAGCCAATGGAGGAAATGGCTGACCCGGGTCTCGATAATGGCCTCGGCTTCCACCACCGCCGCCTGCCTGGACTCCAGCCCCGCATCCACCACCTGGGCGAGATCATCGACGGTGTAGAGGAATACGTCGTCCAATTGGCTCACTTCCGCCTCGATGTCCCGAGGGACCGCCAGATCGACCATTACGATCGGCCGATGGCGTCGCTTGCGGATCGCCCGTTCGACCATGCCCAGGCCCACGATGGGCAGCGGGCTGCCGGTACACGAGACCACCACGTCGTAGCCGGGGAGGATTTCGGCAATTTGGTCGAGGCTTGCCACATCGGCGGCGCAACGGGCGGCTAGGGCTCGAGCCCGATGCTCCGTGCGGTTGGCGATGGTGATCTGGCGGGGGCCGGCACCGGCAAAATGCGCCACGCACAACTCGACCATCTCTCCGGCCCCGATGAACAAGACCCGCTGATCGGCGACCCGCTCGAAAATTCGCTCCGCCAGATGCACCGCCGCCGCCGCCATGGACACGATATTGGCGCCGATGGCCGTGGTGGAACGGACCTCCTTCGCCACCGCGAAGGTGTTCTGAAAAAGCTTGTGGAGGTGGCTACCGAGGGTCCCGGCTTCCTCCGCCCGCCGCACCGCATCTTTGACCTGCCCAAGGATCTGGGGCTCCCCCAACACCATGGAATCCAGGCCACTGGCGACGCGAAAGACGTGGCGGATAGCCTCGCCATGGGGAAAGGTATACAGAAAGGGTGAGAGATCGTGGAGGGCGACTTCGTGGAAGTGGGCCAGCCAGTCGGCGGCGTATTCCGCCTGCCGCGCCGCGAAATAGACTTCGGTCCGATTGCAGGTGGACAGAATGGCCGCCTCCGACACCTGGCGGGAGCGGGTGAGGTCCACGAGGGCCTCCTTGAGCGCCTGCGGCTGAAACGACACCCGCTCGCGGATCGCCAGCGGAGCCGTATGGTGATTCAGTCCGAGGGCGAAAAGCGGCATGGGCGGACCCAAATTAACAGGGGCAGGATTATACCACCCCACTCCCACCCCAAAGGCTCAACAAAATCATATGGTTCGGAGCGAGGCGCCCGCGGGCGCTTCGCTCAGCCTGTGCCCGCGTCGTCGTCGAAGGTTTCGCGGACCGAACCATGGCGATAAGCTCCCGGCGGCGCGCCGGTCCACTTCTTGAAGGCCCGATGAAAAGCGCTGCTCTCCGCGAAGCCGAGTTCGATGGCGATTTCATGAACGGGGCGATCGGTATCGAGGAGGAGCGAAATCGCCAAATCCCGCCGCAGATCGTCCAGGATCGCGCGATAGGACTGGCCCTCGTCCTCGAGACGCCGGCGCAGGGTGGACTCCGACGCGTGGAAGCGGCTGGCCAGCCCAGGAAAATCCGGCCACTCCGTCGGTGCCCGAGCCCGGAGGTGGCGCCGAATCTTCGCCGTCAGGCTACTGCTGTTCCGGTACTTGACCAGGAAGTTCGCCGGGGCCTCGCGCAGAAAGCGCTTCATCTCCGCTTCGTTGCGCAGGTTGGGCAGGGTCAGGTAAGCACTGTCGAATTCGATGGCCGTATCGGCTTGACCGAAATCCAGCTTCGGTGAAAACAGCACCCGCCACTCCCCGCTGAAGTCAGGTTCCGGGCAACGGAATGAGGCCCGATCCAGGGGAATCCGGCGACCCACCAGCCAGCAGGCGAGCCCATGGATCATGAGCAACAGGGTGCCATACGCGAAGGCGCGGGCGGGCGGGCGCCCACTCCCCGCCGGAAGATCGACGACGCGGACTCGGCACAGCGCCCCACGAACCTCCAGGTCGCCCGCCAACTCGTCCATGACCACCCGCAAAAACCGCAGGGCCCGGCGCAAGGCCCGTTCGAGCGTATCGCTGTTGATGATGGCGTGGCACAGGAGGGTGAAGCTCCCCACTTTCATGGGATGGCGATCCATGCCGAAGAACTCGTCGTCCAGAGCCACAGCGATCTGGTGCCAAAGGAGCCCGTAGCTCGCCGACGACACCCGTGCCTGCGGCATGTCCAGCAGGGCCGGGGAAATGCCTGCCCGGACCAGGAGGACGTCCCCATCCAGACCCCGTGCCCGGACGGCAAGCAGGGCCTCATGGACGAAGGCGATGGAGATGGTGCCGCGCTCGGGCCCGGCCCCTCCGACGCCCCCGCAGGCGGAGGAATCTCCAATCATCTTGTGGCGGTCGAACGGGCGATGAGCCCGGTGGACTGGGGATGGCAAATTCTATCAGCCACATTGAAGGTTTTCGGCATGGCTCGACCGCCGCCCCTTGCCTAGACTGCCTCCCATACCAGCCGTTGCCCGATGAAGGCACGGATCGATCAAAAACGAGGAGGAGAACATTCCATGGAAATTCAGGATCAGGTCTTTGTCGTCACCGGCGGGGGCTCCGGCCTCGGCGCCGCCACCGCACGCCATCTCGTTGCCCAGGGCGGAAAGGTGGTGCTGGCGGACGTGAATGCCGAAGCTGGGCTGGCGCTCGCTGAGGAACTGGGCAGCAACGCCCGCTTCGTCGTCACCGACGTGACCCGCGAGGACAGTGCCCAGGCCGCCTTTGCCACCGCCCAGGAAATGGGGACCCTGCGGGGCTTGGTGAATTGCGCCGGCGTCGCGCCGGCCGAGAAGGTCGTGGGAAAGGAAGGCCCGCATCGGCTCGACAGCTTTGCCCGCACCGTGCAAATCAACCTGGTGGGCAGCTTCAACATGATCCGCCTGGCCGCCGCCATCATGAGCCAAAGCCAGCCGGACGCTGGCGGCGAGCGCGGGGTAATCGTCAGCACTGCCTCTGTGGCAGCCTTCGACGGCCAGCTCGGCCAGGCGGGCTATGCCGCCTCCAAGGGCGGCGTGGTGGCCATGACCCTGCCCATTGCCCGGGAACTCGCCCGCTACGGCATCCGCGTCATGACGATCGCGCCGGGCATCATGGAAACGCCCATGCTGCTCGGCATGCCGGCCGAGGTGCAGGATGCCCTGGGCAAGATGGTGCCCTTCCCATCCCGCCTGGGCAAACCGGCCGAGTTTGCCGCCCTGGTGGGCCACATCATCGGCAACCCCTACCTGAACGGCGAAGTGATCCGCCTCGACGGCGCCATCCGCATGGCCGCCAAGTAGTCCCGCCGCTCCCACACCCTTCCGCTCACCGAATTCCGAAAGGCTTGCCATGTCCAACGCCAATCCCGTCGTCATTGTCTCCGCCGCCCGCACGCCCATGGGGGGCTTTCAGGGCGATCTCGCCAGCCTCACCGCGCCGCAGCTGGGCGCCGTCGCCATCCGGGGCGCAGTGGAACGCGCCGGGCTCACCTCCGACCAGATCCAGGAGCTCATCTTCGGCTGCGTCCTGCCCGCCGGCATCGGCCAGGCGCCGGCCCGTCAGGCCGCCCTGGGTGGTGGTTTGCCCCTCGCCGCGGGGTGCACCACGGTCAATAAAGTGTGCGGTTCGGGCATGAAGGCCACCATGCTGGCCCATGACCTGCTCCTGGCCGGCAGCAACGAAGTCATGGTGGCTGGCGGCATGGAATCCATGAGCAACGCGCCCTACCTGCTGCCCAAAGCCCGCGGCGGCTACCGCCTGGGCCATGGCCAACTCCTTGACCATATGTTCTTCGACGGCCTGGAGGATCGTTACAGCAAGGAAAACGCGGGTCGCTTGATGGGCACCTTCGCCGAAGACTGCGCCGCGAGCTACGGCTTTACCCGAGAGGAGCAGGACGCCTACGCCATCGCGTCCACCACGCGTTCCCAGGCGGCCATCAAATCCGGGGCCTTCGCCTGGGAGATCGCTCCGGTGACGGTGGCCGGTCGCAAGGGTGAGATGCTGATCCAGGATGACGAGCAGCCGCCCAAGGCCAACATCGAGAAAATTCCCACCCTCAAGCCCGCGTTCCGCAAAGACGGCACCGTGACACCGGCCAATTCCAGCTCCATCTCCGACGGCGCCGCCGCGCTGGTGCTAATGCGCGAGGCGACCGCGGATCGGCTCGGTCTCACGCCGCTGGCCCGCATCGTCGGTCACACCACCCATGCCCACGCGCCCCACCTCTTCCCCACCGCGCCGGTGGGCGCCATGCAGAAGCTGCTCGGCAAGGCCGGCTGGTCGGTGAGCGATGTGGATCTGTGGGAAATCAACGAAGCCTTCGCTGTGGTCACCATGGCGGCCATGCGCGACTTGGCCCTGGACCATGCCCGAGTGAATATCCACGGCGGCGCCTGCGCCCTCGGCCATCCCATCGGCGCATCGGGTGCCCGCATCCTGGTCACCCTGCTCGGAGCGCTGCGCAAGACCGGTGGGAAACGTGGCATCGCCAGTCTGTGCATTGGCGGTGGCGAAGCTACCGCCCTGGCCGTGGAAATGCTCTAGGCTTGCAGTTAAAGCAAATACAACAATTGAAGGAGACCACCATGTTGCTTACCCAGGAACAGGAAATGATCCGGGACACGATCCGCAGCTATGTCCAGGAGCGCATTGCGCCCCACGCCGCGGACTGGGACCGCCACCACACCTTTCCCGCCCAGCCGCTGCGGGAACTCGGCGAGCTTGGCGCCCTGGGCATGGTGGTGCCGGAACAGTGGGGCGGTGCCGGCCTGGATTACATGAGCCTGGTACTCGCCCTGGAGGAGATCGCCGCCGGTGACGGCGCCACCTCCACCATCATCAGCGTACAGAACTCGCTGGCCTGCGGCATCACCCTGAAATATGGCTCC
This sequence comes from Zoogloeaceae bacterium, assembly GCA_016791025.1. Classification (GTDB taxonomy): domain Bacteria; phylum Pseudomonadota; class Gammaproteobacteria; order Burkholderiales; family Rhodocyclaceae; genus JAEUNX01. The sequence goes on from JAEUNX010000085.1 coordinate 29,330, forward strand.
GATGCCCAGAAGGAGGAATGGCTCAAGCCGCTGGCGCAGGGCCAGAAGCTGGGCTGCTTCTGCCTCACCGAGCCCCACGTGGGCTCCGACGCCGGTGCCATCCGCACCACCGCCACCCGCGACGGCGACGGGTGGGTGCTGAACGGGGTCAAGCAGTTCATCACCACCGGCAAATACGCCGACGTGGCCATCGTCTTCGCCATCACCGACAAAACCGCCGGCAAGAAGGGCATCTCGTGCTTTCTGGTGCCCACCGCAACCCCGGGCTACATCGTGGCCAGGATCGAGGAAAAGATGGGCCAAAAGGCCTCCGACACCGCCCAGATCCTCTTCGAGAACTGCCGCGTGCCAGCCTCGGCGATGATGGGCGCCGAGGGCGAGGGCTACAAGATCGCGCTGTCCAACCTGGAGGCAGGGCGGATCGGCATTGCCGCCCAATCGGTGGGCATGGCCCGGGCCGCCCTGGAGGCCGCGCTGCGCTATGCCAAGGAGCGGGAAACCTTCGGCAAGCCCATCATCGAGCACCAGGCGGTGAATTTCCGCCTCGCCGACATGGCCACCCTGGTGGATGCCGCCCGGCTCATGGTGTGGCGCGCCGCCACCCTCAAGGATGCCGGCAAGCCCTGTCTGAAGGAGGCCTCCATGGCCAAGATGTTCGCCTCGGAAGCTGCCGAGAAGGTGGCCTCCGACGCCATCCAGATCCATGGCGGCTACGGTTATGTGAGCGATTTTCCGGTGGAGCGCATCTACCGCGATGTCCGGGTGTGCCAGATCTACGAAGGGGCGAATGACATCCAGCGCCTGGTCATCGGCCGAGCCCTGGCCAGCGAATAAGGCCCGCTCAACAATCCGCTCATCCCAAGGAGGAGACACCATGGGACCGCTTCACGGCGTGAAGGTGGTCGAGTTCGCCGCCCTCGGCCCGGCCCCCATGGGGGCCATGATCCTCGCCGACCTCGGCGCCGAGGTCGTGCGCATTGAGCGCAAGCGGGCCGCCGGCGTCCCGACTGCGTCGGAGCTATTCGACCCCCGGCTCGACATCCTGAATCGCAGCCGGCGGGTGGTGAGCCTCGATCTCAAGAAGCCGGAAGGCCTGGGCGCCGCCCCACGCCTGGTCGCCGGCGCGGACATTCTCATCGAGGGTTTCCGCCCCGGAGTGATGGAGCGCCTTGGCCTGGGACCGGCGCCGATGCTCGACGCCAATCCGCGCCTGGTCTACGGCCGCATGACCGGCTGGGGCCAGACCGGGCCATTGGCCCAGGCCGCCGGCCATGACATCACCTACCTTGCCCTGTCCGGCGCCCTCCACAGCATCGGCGCACCCGAAAAACCCACGGTACCCCTGAATCTGATCGCCGACTGCGGCGGAGGCGCCATGTTATTGGTCGTCGGCGTCCTCGCCGCCCTCACCGAAGCCCGGACCAGCGGGCGCGGCCAGGTGGTGGATGCGGCGATGACCGATGGCGCCGCCCTGCTCATGACCATGATCCACACGTTCAAGGCCATGGGGCAGTGGCAGCCCGAGCGGGGCACCAACCTCCTCGACGGGGGGGCGCACTTCTACGACACCTATCGCTGTGCGGACGGGAAGTTCCTCGCCATCGGCCCCATCGAGCCCCAGTTCTATCGGGAATTTCTCCAGCGCATCGGCCTGGACGATCCGGCTTATAACGAGCAATGGGACCGCACGCGCTGGCCGGAGCTGAAGACCCGACTGGCCGACCACCTCGCGACGCGTACTCGGAATGCCTGGTGTGAACTGATGGAGGGCACGGATGCGTGCGTCGCCCCGGTTCTGGATATGGATGAGGCCCCCGCGCACCCCCACAATCGGGCGCGGCGGACCTTCATTGAGGTGGACGGCGTGGTTCAGGCCGCGCCGGCCCCACGATTCAGCCGCAGCGTCCCCGACGCACCGCGCCCGCCGACCCCCGGGGAGGCCGGCGAGTCGGTGCTGGCCGACTGGGGCTTCACCCCTGCCGAAATCGACGCCCTGCGAATCAGCGGCGCAGTGTAGTTCCAACAACCAAAAACAGATCCGGAGGAGAACCCATGAGCTTCGAAAACATCATCGTCGAGACCCGCGGAAAGGTGGGCTGGATCACCCTCAACCGCCCCAAGGCCATGAACGCGCTGAACGACGCGCTGGCCAACGAACTGGTGACCGCCTTGAGTGGCCTTGAGGCCGACGAGGCCATCGGCTGCATCGTGATCACCGGATCGGAGAAAGCCTTCGCCGCCGGCGCCGACATCAAGGCCATGGCGCAATACACCTACATGGACGCCTACCTGGGGGACTACCTGACCCGCAACTGGGAACGGGTGAAGACCTGTCGCAAGCCGGTCATTGCTGCCGTGGCGGGCTTTGCGCTTGGGGGCGGCTGCGAGCTGGCCATGAGTTGCGACATGATCTTCGCCGCAGACACCGCCCAATTCGGCCAGCCGGAAGTCAAACTCGGGGTCCTGCCCGGCGCGGGGGGGACCCAGCGCCTGCCCCGGGCTGTGGGCAAGGCCAAGGCCATGGACCTCTGCCTCACCGCCCGCCTCATGGACGCCCGGGAAGCCGAGCAGGCCGGACTGGTGGCCCGGGTGATCCCGGCCGACCGACTTCTCGAGGAGACCCTGGCCGCCGCCCAAACCATCGCCGCCTATTCGCTCCCAGTGGTAATGATGATCAAGGAATCGATCAACCGCGCCTATGAGAGTGGTCTGGCCGAAGGCATGCTCTTCGAGCGCAGGATGTTCCACGCCGCCTTCGGACTGGAAGACCAGAAGGAAGGCATGGCGGCCTTCCTGGAAAAACGCCGCCCTGAATTCAAGAACCGCTGACCCGCCGGGTTCAGTTTCACCTGGTGGCGGCTGGCGGCCCCTCCGCCCGCCGCCACCCCATACCAAGACCGAGGAGGAGAAGACCATGTCGTTCCAGGACGAATACCAGAAGAAGCGCTCGAGCGCCCACGACGCCATCAGCCTGCTGCATGACCGCCAGACTATCATCGTGCCAACCGGCGCCGGCGAACCCCCGGCGCTGCTCCATGCCCTGTCCGATCGCCGACAGGAATTTCACGGCATCCGGGTGGCCCAGATCCTGCCCATGCGCAAGTTCGGATACTTTGACCCCGCCACCCGCGACCATGTCCAGCACGAGGCCTATTTCTTCGGCGGCGCCTCCCGCCAGGGCGGGCGCGAGGGCTGGATCGACTTCGTCCCGGCCTACTTTTCCGAGCTGCCGCAATTGATCCGGCGCGACCTCACCCCGGCTGACGTCGTCTTCAGCATGGCCTCGCCGATGGACCAGCACGGCTACTTCTCCCTCGGGCTCGCCGCCGACTACACCATGGCCGCGGTCAGCAAGGCCCGCACCATCGTCCTGGAAGTGAATCCCAATGTCCCCTTCACCCACGGCGAGTGTCACGTGCACATCTCCCAGGTGGCGGCGGTGGTGGAGAGCGAAGACCCCCTAATCGAGGTGGGCCTGCCCACCATTGGCCCGGTCCAGGAGGCCATTGGCAAATACGTGGCCGACATGATCCCCGACGGCGCCACCCTGCAGATCGGCTACGGCGGCATTCCCGACGCGGTGGTGATGCAGCTCACCCATAAGCACGACCTCGGGATCCATACCGAAATGGTCGGCGATGGCATCCTGACCCTGGTGGATGCAGGTGTGGTCACCAACAAACGCAAGAACCACCAGCGCGGCAAGATCATCGCCACCTTTGCCCTGGGCTCCCGCAAGCTCTACGACTTCATGCACCGCAACCCGGCCCTGGAACTGCGTCCGGTGGATCAGACCAACGACCCTTACCGGGCCGGCCAGAACAACTCGCTCATTGCCATCAATGCCACCATGCAGGTGGACCTGATTGGCCAGTGTGGCTCCGAAAGCCTGGGCTTCACCCCGTATTCCGGCACCGGGGGGCAGGCCGATTTCGTGCGCGCCGCCAACCGTTCCGAAGGCGGCAAGGCCTTCATCGTCGTACCGTCCACCGCCAAGGAAGGCACCATCTCCCGCATCGTGCCCACCCTGACCCCCGGCACCCATGTGACGACCAGCAAGAACGACGTGAATTACGTGGTCACGGAATATGGTGTAGCCCAACTACGCGGCAAGTCGGCCAAGCAGCGGGCCGAGGCCCTGATCGCCGTTGCCCATCCGGATTTCCGCGAGCAACTGCGGGACGACGCCCGCCGGATGCACCTCCTCTGAATCGAAGGAAAGCCGCGCGAAGGCAGCTTGTCCTTCGCCAGCACATTCCCTGTGGTGCCTTGCCGCGCCGGCCGCGAAGTGAGCAACTTCGCGCCGGCGCAGCCCTTCTGCGAAGGGCCGCCAGCCCGGTGAATTAGCGCGGATTGTCCGTGCATCCTCGGCTGCTCCGCGATCGCGCCCTGAAGCCGACCGGCCCAGCTGACTGGAGGAGCGCCGCCATGCCAACCAGGCTCTCGCCGACATCGAATCGTCATGGATGGCCGGATTGCCAGATAAAAATGCTGCCAGTCATCCCCATCCGCGCAGAAGATATCCGCAGCTTCGGCATCGAGACCGATCCGGCTCGATGCCAAAAGAGAGCGCCCAAGACAATCGCGTATGCATTCAACGATTGACCTCCACCCCACGCCCCCGGATACTCCCAAAAAAGTAAGAAAAACCCTGACGCTGCGGCGGAGAAATCAAGCAGGCGCCGAGCTGGCGAATCGCTGGTGGGCGAAAGGGGGTGCCAAGCGGCGGAATACTCGCTGCCGAGGGAGGAATTCAGGCTCAATTGAGGCAAATCGGTCTGACGTGGCCCGACATTTCGGGATCGCCGGGGACCAGACCATGTCCACCGGGCGCGACGGCCTTGGAGACATGTCCCAACGTTAACGACGCGTCGCCAGGGGGCAACAAGCATGAAGTCCATGACCTTTCGAAACGGCCTGGCTCGCCTCGCCGCATCCGTGGCCATTGCGATGGCAGGCACAGTGGCACAGGCCGGGGTGCTGTCCGGGCCGATCACGGTAACACTCGACGCCCCGGGCGGTTTGACCGACGGCACGATCGCGGGCACCAACACGACGCCGATCCTGCTCACCGACACAGTGGCCGTCGGCACCGGCATCCATCCCGGCGACGGCAGCAACATCGGCGGCCTCATGCTTTCGACCGAGTCCATCGTGTTCGGTGGTGCCACTCAAGACATCATTTTGACGCTCGGTTCCGGGGCGGAATCCGGCGGCGTGTTGACCACAGGCTTGCTTGGCGTGGTCGGGGATCCCGCGCAATATCAGTTCTCCGGACTGAGCATCGCCAACGAGATCATCACCGGCGTGCTGATCAGCGCCACCAACGTGTTGTCACCTGCGAACGTGAGCACGCTGCTCCACTTCGACCCCAACAACCCTGGCTCGCTGTCGTTCGACATCGACTCGCTGACCATCGCCAACACTAATGGCAGCGGGCTCAGCTTCGCCACCATCGTGCTCGACCTTCAGACCTGCATCGTCGGGACGGCCAATTGCGGCAGTACTACGGGAGGCGGCGGCAACAACTCAGTCCCTGAACCCGCTTCGATCGCCTTAGTTCTGGCTGGGCTTGCAGGACTCCCGGCGTGGCGCCGCCGCGTCGCACCCGGTTCGAACCAGGTCTGAGACCGGTACCAATCCCAAGAGGAGAACGCAATGGCCGAACCTTTCCTCGGCGAGATCCGCATCGCCTCGTTTCCCACTCCTCCGCGCGGCTGGGCCTTGTGCAATGGCCAGGTGCTGGCAATCAACACTAACTCGGCCCTGTTTTCGCTGCTGGGCACGATGTACGGGGGTAACGGCACGACAACTTTTGCGCTGCCCGATCTACGTGGCCGGGTGCCGCTGCACTTTGACGGGGCCCATTCGCAAGGCCTGGCTGGCGGCGAGGCCATGCACACACTGAATACGGCGGAACTGCCTTCGCACTCCCACGCCCTCATGGCAGTCTCAGATCTGGCGAGCAGCCCGCAACCCAATGGCGCCATGCCCGCCGCCAAGGGCCGCGGGGGAGTGGACATCTACACGCCGGGGGGCACACCAACCGTGGAATTATCGCCGCAGTCGCTAAGTCCAGCCGGCAGCAGCCAGCCGCACGACAACATGCAGCCATACCTCACGGTGAACTTCATGATCGCAACAGAGGGGATCTTCCCCTCGCGCAGTTGACGGGAGCACGACGATGAGCGATCCCTATGTTGGTGAGATCCGGATGTTCGCGGGCAACTACGCGCCCCGGGACTGGGCATTTTGTGATGGCAGCCTGCTGCCGATCGCCCAAAATGAAGCCCTGTTCGCCTTGATTGGCACGATTTACGGCGGCGACGGGCAGACGAATTTCGCATTGCCTGACCTGCGAGGCCGGGTGCCGGTGCACGTGGGGCCGTCAAATCTGATTGGCCAGAAGGCTGGGAGCGAAGGAGTGACCTTGACCACGCCGCAGATTCCTTCGCACGGCCACGGGGCCAGGGCATCCACCGCGGCCGCCACGCCAGCGGCCGGACCCACCGGCCTGCTGGCCACCTCGGCGACGGTGCAGTTCTACGGTAGCGGTGCGCCCACCACCCCAATGGCAGCGGACGCCACGGGCCCAGCGGGCGGCAATCAGCCCCACACGAACATGGCGCCATTCCAGGCCGTCAATTTCATCATCGCGCTGTTCGGCATCTTCCCGTCGCCGAACTGAGAATAGGAGCCGGTCATGGATCCCTTTATCGGCGAAATCCGAATCTTCGGTGGCAACTTCGCGCCACGCGGCTGGGCCTTTTGCAACGGGCAGATTCTGGCGATCGCGCAGAACAACGCACTGTTCGCGCTACTCGGCACCACCTACGGCGGCGATGGCCGCACGACCTTCGCGCTGCCCAACCTGCAGGGGCGCTTCCCCATGCATCAAGGTGCCGGCCCCGGGCTGACGCCGCGCTCGCTGGGTGAGGTCGGCGGCACGGCGTCCGTATCGCTGCAGCAACAGGAGATTCCCTCCCACCAGCATGGAATGAATGCGGCGCCATTGGCCACCACTGGTACACCCGGCCCAACGGTCGCGCTGTCCCCAATAGGGAGCGGCGCGTCGGCGTACCGCCAACCCGGGAATCGGGTGGCAATGGATTCGTCAGCCGTGGTGCCGGCCGGTGGTGGCGCTCCACACAACAATGTACAGCCCTACCTGGCAGTGAATTTCATCATCGCGCTGGAAGGCATCTTCCCGCCGCGGAGTTAGGAACCCGGTTTGCCGGTGTGGCGCGAGGCTGACGAAGCCGACCGAGAGTTCTTCCAGCAACTCGACGCTTGGCTGTGCGGTTGGCTTCACGCCACTGAAGGACTGGATGTCGGCCAGCTTCTCGCGCTGGTCGACATGCAGTCACGTGCTCGGGAGCAGGCGTATCGGTCCGCCTGGCCGCAAGCACGTTGCTTGGTCGTTGAGCAGGAGGAGGCCGGCACGCCGCAGCCGGTCGGCCGCATCTGGTACTGCCACACCGCAAACGCCCTGCATCTGATCGACATCAGCCTCCTTCCAAAGCATCAAAGACGGGGACTCGGTGGCGCTTGCATGGAGCAGCTGATCGGCGAGGCAGCCGCCGCCGGCCTAGCGGTTACGCTCCATGTCGCGGAGGACAACCCAGCCCATCGGCTGTATTCGCGGCTAGGCTTCAGGTGCGTCGAACACAAGCCACCTTACCTCCAGCTGCGGCTTGACACCTCGCCAATGCTCGAAAGGACCGGGGCTGAAAGCCGCGTACCGGGCGCACCGGCATTGCATTCGAAGGAATAACGGATCCGCAGCACTCCCGCCATAGGGTTGGCCGGGGAGATCCCCGGGTTTTGATCTGCTCGGCCGTCCGCTTGCAAACCACGCCACACCAGGCGGTCGAGCTTGATCAGACTGGCTCTTTCCCCCAATGGACGACACCTCGACGGCCAAAGCCAGGGGGTATGCGCCTGCTTTGAGGCCGGACGGCCGCCCCCACCATCGGAATCAGCCGGTGAAGGCCTGGATCCCGGTCTGGGCGCGGCCGAGGATGAGGGCGTGGATGTCGTGGGTCCCCTCGTAGGTATTTACGACCTCCAGATTCACCAGATGGCGGATCACGCCGTATTCGTCTGATATTCCGTTGCCGCCCAGCATGTCCCGGGCCGTTCGGGCTATATCCAGGGCCTTGCCGCAGGAATTGCGTTTCAGGAGCGAGGTCATTTCGACCGCGTCGATGCCCTCGTCCTTCATCCGGCCCAGGCGCAGGCAGCCCTGCAATCCTAGGGCGATTTCGGTCTGCATGTCGGCCAGCTTTTTCTGCACCAGTTGATTGGCCGCCAAAGGGCGGCCGAATTGCCGACGATCCAGCACATATTGCCGCGCCCGGTGCCAGCAGTCCTCCGCAGCCCCGAGGGCGCCCCAGGCAATGCCGTAACGGGCCGAGTTCAGGCAGGTAAAGGGCCCTTTCAGACCGGCCACCTCGGGGAAGGCGTTTTCCTCCGGCACGAAGACATCGTCCATCACGATCTCGCCGGTGATGGACGCCCGCAATCCCACCTTGCCATGGATCACCGGCGTGGCGAGGCCTTGCATCCCCTTTTCCAACACGAACCCCCGAATTTTCCCGCCGTCGTCCTTGGCCCACACCACGAAGACGTCGGCGATGGGGCTGTTAGTGATCCACATTTTGGCGCCGCTGAGGCGATATCCCCCCGGCACCTGACGCGCCCGGCTCTCCATGCCCCCCGGGTCTGAACCGTGGTTAGGCTCGGTAAGGCCAAAGCACCCGATCGAGTCACCCCGCGCGAGGAGAGGCAGATATTTTTGCCGCTGGGCTTCGGTACCGAACTCATGAATCGGCAGCATGACCAGGGAGGACTGGACGCTCATCATGGAGCGGAAGGCCGAATCCACCCGTTCGATCGCCCGGGCGATGAGGCCGTAGGAGACCGCATTTAATCCACCACCGCCGTATTCCGTGGGAATCATCACCCCCAGCAGACCCATTTCCCCCATCTCGCGGAAAATTGACGGATCAGTGGTCTCATTGCGAAACGCGTCCCGAATGCGGGGCGCCAGCTTGCCCTGGGCAAATGCCTCGGCGGCATCGCGGATCATCCGTTCGTCGTCACTCAGCTGACGGTCCAGCCGTAGCGGGTCATCCCATTGGAAATCCATTTCCTGCCTCCTTTTCTGCCCTCAATTGGAACGCGCCATCAGCGTATCACCCCCCTCCGGACGACACTCTCCTGCATACGTTGCCAAGGGGCACGAACGGGGAAAACGCCGCACCAAGAGTAGAGGGAATCCGATCGAATCGATCCCGCAGGCCTGCGACAAAATCTGCAATGAATTCAGAACGCAATCCATGGGCTTACGCGGAAGCTTGGTCACCAGGGGCAGCAACCATCCCGGATAGAATCGACCACAATCCCGGATCCGGGGCCTAACGATCTGCCCGCCCACTCCATTTGGAAAGAAAAAACGACCAGCCCAACTGGGCTTGGCCGTTCTCACGATTGTGGGGTCTGGAACGACCTTCGCTATCGACGCCGAGCAGAACCATCCCCCTACCAAGCAAGGCAGTCCAATTGCCGCAGTCTGATCGCGAATATTGTGGTCAGGGTCTTTGTCCGTCCGAAACCTTGTCGGGCCGCAGCTTTTCCTCGAAAGCCAGTATTGACGCGGGTTCTAGCGGCATGTGGGGGTTACCAATTCGATTTGAATGGCAGACACCCCCGAATCTATCCCCAAGAATGACCGGCTTGCAAACGCACCCTACGGAGGAAAAAAGCCGGGAAGCCTTGTTTTACTTGGCTTTCCCGGCCTTCTCCGGAACATCCCGGAAGTATTCTTTGTGGACCGAAAGGGGATCGAACCCTCGACCTCCGCATTGCGAACGCGGCGCTCTCCCAGCTGAGCTATCGGCCCGAGGGGGCGGATTATAGCCATCCGGCCCGTCGCTTGGGAAGCAGATTCAGGGCGCCT
>JAEUNX010000154.1 GCA_016791025.1 Zoogloeaceae bacterium
CCTTGACCTCCACCCGAAGGCTTTTGACCTGACCGAGTGGGTGGCCTCGCGGAACCTGACCACCGACTCCACTACCGCGGACCATTCAGAGAGATGACTCGTTAGGCAGGCACGCAGATGGTTTTCGTCAGCAAGCGGCCAGAAACGGTCGTTCGGAAGGGGGCGTATCGGCGTATGCTTCCGACCGGTAACCGCTCAGGTACCCGCCGCCCCGTAACGAAACGCCATAAATCCTTTAGCATATCAGGGGCGGTGACCCTAGCCTGAGTCGGCGCGGTATGGGTCCCTCAACAAGAGCCCGGCGGTGCTCGGCGGCAAAAAATAAAAAAGAATCACTTCGGCACCCTCGTCCCCCTTATGAAACACACTGGCGCCGAAGCTGCCGTGCGGAGAAGTCCGGCATTTTCGAAAATTGCCCAGCAGGAATGCACCCATGCCCGATGATCTGTCTTTGTTGAAGAAGCCGGCCTTTGCTGAGGCACTAGACGCTCTCGATGACCTGCTAATGCAAAGCGGCAAAGCGTTCCTCATTGGCGCTGGTTGCAGCAAGTGTGCGGGGTTGCCTCTTATGGCAGAGCTCACGAGCACCACGCTCGCAAGTGCAAAGTTGAGTGCCACAACAAAGGCGGTTCTCGCGGCCATCCAAGGGCTATTCGACGGAGCACATGCCGCGAATATCGAGGACTACTTGAGCGAGTTGGTTGATCTGGTCGCAATAGCTGAACGGCGCGGTGGCCGTGGTGCAACGAATCACACCGCCACTCTCAGCGGAGAGAACTACACCGCAAGGCAACTTAAGGACGCGGTCGATGAAATCAAAGCAGCGATTGCCGACGTGATAGATGTTCCCGTGTCGATGGACGTTCATTGGAAGTTCATCCAGGCCGTGCATCGACCTTTGCGGCCGGGCAGAATGACGGCAGCGCGCCCCGTTGATTACCTACTCTTGAACTATGACTCCCTGATAGAGAACGCCCTTGCGCTTCAGAAGGTGCGTTACGCCGATGGGATGAATGGTGGCAACAGCGCTTGGTGGGACATGGCAACTTTCGAAGCAGAAGGACTTTCAGCTCGCGTCATAAAACTCCATGGCTCGATTGATTGGACCGAGGTGCCGGGCGATACCCATCCGCGAAGAATTGATAAGAAGCTGAAACTTCCAACCGGTAACGATCAGAAAGTCCTAATCTGGCCAGCTTCCACGAAATACCGGGAAACGCAGCGAGACCCGTATGCCCAGTTATCCAACCTAGCGCGGCGTATTCTTCGCCCCCCGTCCGGCACGCAGACCGTGCTAACCATTTGCGGGTACAGCTTCGGTGATTCGCATGTAAACATCGAAATTGAGCGAGCACTTCGTGAATCAGGAGGCGAGCTGACCGTCGTTGTCTTCACTTTCGACGAAGAACCAAGTGGTGACCTCAAGCGGCTCCACGACGATATGCACATCAGCGACCAAATCCGAATCTACGCTCGAAAGGGTTTTTTTCATGGAGCAACGTCGGTGATATCCGCAGACGATCTTCCGTGGTGCAAATTTGAAAATATTACTCGGCTACTTGGGGGAGAACGATGAGCACAGAACCTCAGAATCCGAACGATCCTATAGAAAACTTAGCAATTGGGACGATCATCGAAGTCGACGGCTCGCGCATCGTCGCGGAACTTAAGCCGGGGATTACTGAACTGTCCCGCATCTTTGGAGGTGATACTTACCCCATCGGGCAATTTGGCTCTATAGTCAAGATCCACTTTGGTCGAAGGATCATCTTCGCCTTCGTCGGGCGACTCAGAATGAAGGCGGAATATGAGCTTGAGCGTGGCATTGCGGCGCAAGCCACAAGCGACGAGCGAGTCATTGAAGCAGACCTATTTGGTGAAGGTGAATGGCTGCGGGACGCAACGGTCACTCCTGCTCGTTGGGACCTAAAATTCGACCGAGGCGTAGCAACCTATCCGCTCCCGCAACAGACCATTTACCTCACTCCAAAGCGTGAGCTTCGCTTCATCTACGGCCACGGGAAAGGCCCCTCTGTCCATCTTGGCGAACACGTCGGCGCTGGTGGGACGAGATGCTATGCCGAAATGAATGAACTGTTAGGAAAACATACAGCGATTCTCGGTTCTACAGGCGCAGGAAAATCAGGAACCGTCGCCGCAGTTCTTCACAGCTTGATTGAACGCGGGATCGAGGCAGGCTTGCCGACCTGGAGGCCGCGAATCGTCGTTCTTGATCCGCACGACGAATACTCGGCGGCTTTTCCGGACCATCACAAGCTCTCTACAGATGATGGCTCACTGAGTCTCCCATATTGGCTTCTGAATTTCACCGAAACCGTGGCGCTGGTGATTGGGAAGACTGAGTTCGTCGCCACTTCGCAGGCAAACATCGTGAAAACGGCGCTGCTAACGGCGAGAATCGAAGGCGCAGTAGCTTTGAGCTTAGATCCGGCGAAAATTACAGTTGATTCGCCCGTGCCATACAAGCTCTCAAAATTAATAGCGGGGGTTGAAGCCGATAAACCGCCGCAGGCCAGCAAGCAAGACTCCCACAACTCCATCTTGGAGAAGCTCGATGCATTAATTCGCGATGCACGACTCGCGTTCATGATGAAGGAGTGGGATGGGGCGGCGCAGGATCCCTTTCCATCAATCCTGAACCAGATCGCCAGTGACGGTACCCAACCTCGCATCGTCGATCTTTCCGGGGTTCCAAACGAGGTCGCTGGCGTTTCGAGTGCCGTAATTGCCCGAACTCTGTTCAACTTGAAGGTCTGGCAGACTGCCGATGAACGGCAAAATGATCCGGTCTTGCTGGTTTGCGAAGAAGCACACCGCTATGTCCCGAATCGTGGCGAGGCGCAATATGAAGCTGCTCAAGAGGCTATTCGGCGAATCGCGAAGGAAGGTCGAAAGTATGGGTTGGGGCTTCTCTTGATTTCGCAACGCCCGAGTGAAGTTGAAGCTACGGTGCTATCGCAGTGCAATAGTTGGATCATTCTCCGGATCACAAATGATGCCGACCGGGAGCATGTTCGCGCGATACTTCCCGACTCGATGGTTGGCCTGACAAAGATGCTTTCCGGGCTGAGACGCCAAGAAGCCATCTTTGTTGGCCAAGCAGCAATTCTTCCGTCGAGGATTTTGGTCCGCACACTGAAACCGGAACAATTACCGCAGTCGAATGACATCGATTTCGATAAGGGATGGCAGGCGCCGCCTATAACAGAAGCACAGCTTGGGGTCATCGCGAACAGATGGCGTTATCAAGCCAAATGAGCCGAAGAAAATCTATCCGCCAAACCTGCAGGAAGATGCGGTCAAGGTTGTACTGATTCAGGCTGAGTTGCTATTGCAGCGTAGGTAATAGCGCAAGCAAGTCTCACTGGGGCGGCGTGATTGAGTACCTGGCGGCAACGGGGGAATGCTGACCGGCAGTTTTAAGATCAATAAGGAGCCAGGCTTGGAGCATTCGTCATTTGGCTGTTTAGGGTCGCGGACAGCCGGTCAAGTGGTCGCGAACCGTTCAAGTCCCATGAGGACGAGTGATCAGAAAGCGGGAGTCCACACCTACACCGGCTCCGCGTCGGCGATCCCGCCGTCCCGGGTTTGGGCAAAGCGCAATTCGAGTTCCTTGCGCAGGGCCTTGCGGACCTTGGCGGCCTCAAAGCGCCGCTTTTCGTGGGGGCTGAAGGGTCGCAGGGGGGGGACTGCCACCGGTTTGCCGTCGTCATCCACCGCCACCATGGTGAAGTAGCAGCTGTTGGCGTGGCGCACGTCCTGGGTGCGGATGTTTTCCGCCACCACCCGGATCCCAATCTCCAGGGAAGAGGTGCCGGTGTAATTGACGCTGGCGAGAAAGGTCACCAGTTCCCCGACGTGGATCGGCTCCCGGAACATCACCTGGTCGACGGATAGGGTGACGCAGTAGCGGGCAGCGTAGCGGCTGGCGCAGGCATAAGCGACCTGATCAAGGAACCGCAGGATCGCGCCGCCATGGACCTTGCCGGAGAAGTTGGCCATCTCCGGAGTCATCAGCACGGTCATGGTGAGTTGGTGGGCGGGCAGATCCATGGCGTTTCCTGGTCAATGAAAT
>JAEUNX010000177.1 GCA_016791025.1 Zoogloeaceae bacterium
CTCGGCCTCCTCGCCACCCCCCAGGTGGTGGCCCTCGCGAAGAAGAATTCCGCTGCCAAGGGCGTGATCGAGGGGCAGGACATGGGCCGCGTCTTCGCCTGGATGCGCCCTAACGACCTGGTGTGGAACTACTGGGTAAACAACTACCTGATGGGTAACCCGCCTCCGGCCTTCGACGTGCTCTACTGGAACAACGACACCACCCGGCTGCCGGCCCGCTTCCACGGCGACCTGATGGACATGTTCACCGAGCACATGCTGACCATCCCCGGTCGCATGCAGGTCCTCGGCCAGCCCATCGATCTGGGAAAGGTCCAGTCGGACACCTACGTGCTGGCCGGCATCAGTGACCACATCACGCCCTGGCAGGGGGTCTTCAACACCGCCCACGCCCTGGGGGGGAAAAGCGAGTTCGTCCTGAGTTCCAGCGGCCACATCCAGAGCCTCATCAACCCGCCGGGCAACGCCAAGGCCAAGTACTTTATCAGCGATGGCCAGGCCAAGTCCGCGGAATCCTGGCTGGCGGGGGCCCAGACCGTGCAAGGCACCTGGTGGGAGCATTGGCGGGACTGGCTCACGACCCGCTCCGGCCCCCTGGTCGCTGCCCCAACCCAGCTCGGCAGCCCCCAGCATCCCGCCACCGACCCGGCCCCCGGGACCTATGTGCTGGCAAAATGAGCCCGACCTAGTGGAAGACAGGTAAGGCGGCGCCCATGGAAGTCAGGACGGTCAAGGGTTGGTGGGGAGCCCTGCGGATAGGGATGCGAGCGGCCGGCCCCGGCGGGGCCGATCGTCCGCCCCTCCTGATCTTCAATGGCCTCGGGGCCAGCCTCGAACTGCTTGAGCCCTTGGCGGCCGCCCTTCCGGAACCCGCGCTGATGGTGATCGACGCCCCCGGGGTGGGCACTTCGCCGCCCCTTTTCCCCTACCGATTCTGGGCACTGGCCTGGCTGACGCGGCAACTGATGCGAGAAGCCGGTTGGGGCGACGGCCCGGTGGACGTGCTCGGGGTCTCCTGGGGCGGTTGCCTCGCCCAGCAGTTCGCCCTCCAGTTTCCCCGCCAATGCCGGCGCCTAATCCTGGCCGCCACCAGCCCCGGCACGCTGATGGTGCCCGGCCGGCCGGCCGCGTTCCTGAACATGGTGCGCCTGGCCCTCCACCCCGGTGAAGTCGGCGCCACCCGCTGGCTGGACCCGGTGTTCGGACGCTCGCCGGATACGGGCACCGCCGCGGTGCTTCGCCATGGCCTACGGGCGGGCAAGAGCGACTTCCTCTCCCAGGCCGGCCAGCTCCTCGCGCTCTGGGGCTGGACCAGCCTGCCCTGGCTGGGCCGCATTGCCCAGCCGACCTTGATTCTCGCCGGCGAGGACGACCCCGTCGTGCCGCCAGCCAACGCCCGTCTGCTGGCGGCCCTGATCCCCGTATCCCGGCTGCGATTTTTTCCGGACGGTCACGGCTTCCTCCTCACCCGGGCTGGCCAGGCGGCAGCCGAGGTGGACACCTTTCTCACCGCGCCGGAAGGGGCACTGGAGGGTCGGTGAGCCGCATGTCCTCCGCCGCCGAAGTCGCCCGCATGAAGCGGCTGGCCCTGGCTTTGCTCCTCGTCATGCTGGCCGCCTTTGCCATTGCGGCCACCTGGCAGGAGCACTACCCGTGGCTGCGCTGGGTGCGGGCCTTTGCCGAGGCGGGAAGCGTGGGCGCCATCGCCGACTGGTTCGCGGTCACCGCCCTGTTCCGCCACCCCCTCGGCCTGCCCATTCCCCACACCGCGATCATTCCCCGCAACAAGGACGAGATTGGCGTTGCGCTCGGGAAGTTCGTCGAAGAAAACTTCCTTACGCCAGCGAACGTGGCCCGTCGCCTGGGGGAAGCCGACGCCGTCGGCCAGGCAGTGAGATGGTTGAGCCAGCCGGAGAACAGCCAGCGCTGCGCCCGGGCCACCTGCCAACTCCTGCCGGGCCTGTTGGAGCGGCTGGGGGATGAGGACCTGCGCCGCTTCCTCGACCGAGCCATCGTGCCGCAGCTAGAGCGCCTCGACGTGGCGGCCCTGGCCGGCGAAGTGCTGGAGATCCTCACCCACGAGGGTCGCCACCAGGCCCTCCTGGACCAGGGCCTGGGCGCGCTGGACGACTGGCTGCAGGAACATCGGGACCTCATCCGTCAGAAGTTCGGCGAAGCCTCGGCCTATACCCCGGGAATCTTCGACCGCTACGTGGTGAATCGCTTCGTGGATGGCATCACCACCCTGATCCACGACATCGCCGTCGATCCGGGCCACGAGGTGCGCCAGCGTTTCGACGCGGCGACTCAGGAATTCGTGCGCCAGCTCAAGGATTCCCCGGAATACGCCCAAACCGGGCGGGAATGGATGGCCGGGCTGCTCGCCCACCTGCGCAGCGAAGCCTATTACCGCAGCGTTTGGGACGATCTCGTCACCCGCGTCAGCCGGGACATCGCCCAGCCCGACTCGGTGCTGGTGACCACCCTGGCCGA
>JAEUNX010000195.1 GCA_016791025.1 Zoogloeaceae bacterium
CAGGGCGTCGAAGGTGAGGATGGATTCGTAGCCGGGCTGAAGGGGGGCGGTGATTTGCACGCCCTGGGGCAGGTTGAGGCTCATGGGGTCTCCTGTCGAGTCAAAGTGTGGATGGGGAGGGAGGGTCAAGACCAATTCTTAGCAAAATAGCTGATCGTCAGCACGGTGCCCATGCCTACGACCAAGCGCCGCAGCCAGGGGGCCGGCAAGCGCCGGGCAAATTGGGCGCCAACATAACCACCGATGGTCGCGGCGACCAGCATCAGCAGGGTGAACGGCCAGTTGATGGCGCCGGCCACGATGAAGACGATCGCGGCCACAGTGTAGTTGACCGCCGAAGTGAGATTTTTCAGGGCGTTAAGTTCCTGGACGTCTTCCAGGCCCTGGATGGACAGGGCCGCCAGGGTCAGGATGCCCATCCCGGCGCCGAAGAAGCCGCCATAAATGGCCACCGCCAATTGAAACAGCGCGCCGCCGATGCTGCCCGGCTCCTGTCGGGCGGCCGCACCGAACCGCCGCTTCACCGCCGCGACGGCGCCGCCGATTTGTCGGCTGAAAGCGAACAGCGCGGTGGCCACCAACAGCAGCCAGGGGACGAGACGGGCAAAGGCGGCATTGGAGGTGGCGAGCAGGAGCAGGCCCCCCGTGATACCCCCGAGCAGCGACAGTCCCACCAATATCGCGGCCCACCGGCCGTGGCGCAAAGCCTCCCGCCGGTAGGCCCAGGCGCTGCTCAGACTGGCCGGCCACAGGGCGACGGTATTGCTGGCGTTGGCCGTCACGGGGGGCAAGCCTGCCGCGAGGAGGGCCGGGAAGGAGAAAAATGTTCCGCCACCGGCCACCGCATTGACCCCACCCGCAGCAAAAGCTCCGGCGGCCACGAGGGCGGCGTGTCCGAGTTCCATCTTAGTTCCGCGTTTCCTGGATGAAGGTCAGCGCGTCGGTGAGGCGCTGGCCGATCCGGGTGGGCGTCACGTCCAGGGCCTCGATGGGCTGACCGCTACGATTGATCCAGAGGGTGGTATAGCCGTACCAGGTCGCCCCGGCGGCATCCCAGCCGTTCGACGAAACAAAAAGGATCTCCTTGGCGGGCAGGCCAAAGGCTTCCGGTCCCAGGGCATAGGCGGCATCGGCGGTCTTGAATTGCTTGACGGCGTCCACCGACAGCACGTGGTCGAAGAGCCCGGTCATGCCGGCGCTCTTGATGGCCACCTCCAGCATGGCGGGTGTGCCGTTCGACAAAATGGCCAGGGGTAGCCCAAGGGCTTTCAACTCCCGTAGCACCCCGAGGTTTTCCGGAAACGGGGTGAGGCAGGCATATTGGTTCATCAACTGCCGGTGCCGTTCAGGCGTGACGTCCAGGCCCAACTGGGCCCCGGCAAAGCGGAGCGCATCCTCGGTCACGGCAAGGAAGGGGACGTACCGACGCGACAAGGTTCTCAAGAAGGTGTACTCGATCTGCTTTTGCCGCCACAAAGCCGCCAGGGCCGCGCCGCGGCCGGGAAACAACTGCTCCGCCAGGGCCCCCACCGAATAGACGTCGAACAGGGTGCCGTAGGCATCGAAGGCAATCGCGCGGGGGGAGGGCGAAGATTTCATGGCCAGGGGTTCAGTCGCTTCGATTATTGGTGAATGACGCAGGGCCCCCCCTGCCGGTGCTCCGGGGGACGATGGATTTCTGCAAATTGCTGCATTGCAGTCTATTGCATGGCGGACCCAACCAGAAGCTATGATTCGGTCAATGGATCTTTGACTAAAAGTACAAAATGGATGGCTTAAAGCAAATCCAAACCTTCGTAGAGGTCGCGACACGGGGCAGCCTGTCGGCCGCGGCACGGGTCGAGGGCGTGACCCCGGCGGTGATCGGGCGCCGGCTCGACGCCCTGGAGGCGCGGCTCGGCGTTCGCCTGATCCTTCGGACCACCCGGCGCGTTTCCCTGACCTTCGAGGGCGCCGCCTTTCTCGAGGACTGTCAGCGGATCCTCAACGATCTCGCCAATGCCGAGAGCTCGGTGAGCCTCGGTGGCGTGAAACCAAGCGGCCACATCCGCCTGTCCGCCCCCGCCGGTTTCGGCCGCCGGCACGTCGCGCCCGTTCTGCGACAGTTCCTCAAGGACCATCCGGAAGTCACCTGCACCCTTGATCTCTCCGATCGCATCGTGGATCTCGTCAATGAGGGGGTCGATTGCGCGGTCCGGATTGGTGAGATGGAAGATTCCAGCCTCGTCCCCATCCGCCTCGGCGAGATGCACCGGGTCGTCGTGGCGAGTCCGGACTACCTCTGCCGGCGTGGCACGCCAATTCGCCCTTCGGACCTGCTCAACCACGAGTGTCTGAGCCTTACCCAACAGCGGGGCTGGCTCCTGCGCGACCCCGAGGATCCCGCGCGGGTGCTGACGCTCAAGGTGCCTGGGCGCTTCGAGTGCAACGATGGCGCCGTCCTCCATGACTGGACTCTCGCCGGGTTGGGCTTGGCGTGGCGTTCCATGTGGGAAGTGGGCCAGGACATCACCAATGGCCGTCTGGTGAGGGTTCTCGACGCCTACGCGACCCCGCCCATGGGCATCTTCGCGGTCTTCCCCCAACGCCGCCACCTGCCCCTGCGGGTGCGCTTGCTCATCGACACCCTCAAGCACGCCTACGCCTCGCCGGGCTACTGGGAGTCCGATTGAAGGCACTCCCCGCCAGTGATAAACTCCGCCCCCTCGCTGCTGTAGCTCAGTCGGTAGAGCAACTGATTCGTAATCAGTAGGTCACCAGTTCGATTCCGGTCAGCAGCACCAGAAAATCAAGGGCTTAGAGAAAAACTCTAAGCCCTTTTTCTTTCGTGTAGACAACTTGTAGATGTGCCTGACGAGCCGCCACATTCAAGAATTCCGATGCAACTGCTGGATGTAGTGTGGCACGGAGTGCATGCGATCCCTTAGGGCGGCTTCTAATCGGAGGTGCTGCTACCGCTCTTAGTGCCTGGAGGTCGGCCCTTACCGACATTGACCCGACGATCAGGGCAAGTTGGCTACGGAAACGGTAACTACTGTTTGAAGGGGGGCCCATGCCACTAGGGAGACGCTG
>JAEUNX010000205.1 GCA_016791025.1 Zoogloeaceae bacterium
GACATCCTCTATTTCCATGCCCTCTTCTGGCCAGCCATGCTGGAGTTTTCCGGCTTCCGCACCCCCACCCAGCTCGCGGTGAACGGCTTCCTCACCGTCGACGGGGCCAAGATGAGCAAGAGCCGGGGCACCTTCATCACCGCCAAGAGTTTCATCGACCAGAAGCTCAACCCGGAATGGCTGCGCTACTACTTCGCCGCCAAATCCAACGGCACCATGGAGGACGTGGACCTTAACCTGGACGACATGATCGCCAAGGTCAATTCCGATCTGGTGGGCAAGTTCGTCAATATTGCCAGCCGCTGTGCGGGGTTCATCGCCAAGCGATTTGGCGGCGCCATGGGGGACACCGCGCCGGTGTTCTCGTCCATCATGACCAGCGAGGCGGTGGCCGATGTCGCCCGGGCCTACGACGAGCGGGACTACGGCCGGGCATTGCGGGAGATCATGCGCCTCACCGACGCGGCCAATCTGTACGTCAATGACGAAAAACCCTGGGAACTGGCCAAGGCGCCGGGACGGGAAGCGGACCTGCACCGGGCCTGCTCCACGGCCTTGAATCTGTTTCGCGCCCTGACCGTCCTCCTCAAACCGGTTCTGCCGGCTCTGGCCGAGCGGGTGGAGGCCTTCCTGGCCGGCCCGCTGGCCTGGGGCGATGCCGTGGAGCCGCTGCCCCCCGGATACGTCATCCAGACCTACCAACATCTCATGACCCGTGTGGAACGCAAGCAGATCGACGCCCTGCTGGAGGCCAATCGGGAGTCCCTGGCGCCGGCCGGGCAAGGGGCGGCGGTGACCGCGCAGTCGTCGCAGCAGCGCCACGCCCAGCATCAGAACCACGTCGCCCAGCAGGAGGCCGAGTTGGCGGGAGAATTCGAACCCTTCATCACCATTGACGACTTTGCCAAGATCGATCTGCGCATTGCCCGCATCGTCGACGCCAGCCACGTGGACGGCGCCGACAAACTGATCCGCCTCCAGCTCGACATTGGCGAAAGCGAAAACGGACAAATGCGGCCCCGCCAGGTTTTCGCCGGGATCAAAAGCGCCTACGATCCCGCCACCCTGGTGGGACGGATGACGGTAATGGTGGCCAACCTCGCTCCCCGCAAGATGAAATTCGGCATGAGCGAAGGCATGGTGCTGGCAGCGTCCGACAGCAAGGGTGCAGTGCCCGGCCTCTTCCTCCTCTCCCCCGACACCGGCGCCACGCCGGGCATGCGGGTGAAGTGACGTTTGCACCGCGGCGGGCCTACCCGCCGGCCGCGGCGGAGAAACTACAATGACCAAGAAATTCCGCCCCAAGCTCACGGCCAGCATCCTGCAATGGGCGCTGGTGGACGTGGCCGGGATGCTGCTGGTGGCCTTGGCCGGCTTCTATCTCATCAAGGATCAGACCTTCATTCCCGGGTTTCCCTCGGCGACGTCCGAAGCGATTGCGGTGGCCCTGGTGGGCATCGGCCTCATCTTCATGGCGGCCGTGAAGATGCTGGCCGAAGTGATGGGGCAGATGCCCACCGCTGGACAGGACTCTTCCGCGGAAGAAAAATAGCGGTTCGGTTTGTTACCGCCCCAATCATGCCGCTGACTGCCAGCAAAAAATGGATGATCCTGCACCGCAACGGTCCGGGTAACTGACCTCCGCCCGGGGCGCTGGCGCCCCCGCGTCCGCCCATTTTTCCTTGCGGAGGTTACATGCACAACTTCACGTTTCGCCCCAAGCTCGCCGATACCCTCCAGGGCTACGGCAAGGCCCAGTTCACCCATGATTTCGCCGCAGGGCTCACGGTCGGCGTCCTGGCCCTCCCGCTGGCCATGGCCTTTGCCATCGCCAGCGGCATGAGCCCCACGGCGGGCATCTGGACCGCCATCGTGGCGGGCTTCCTGATCTCTGCCCTTGGGGGCTCCCGGGTCCAGATCGGCGGACCGACCGGCGCCTTCATCCCCATCATCTACGCCATCGTCGTGGATTACGGCGTCCAGAACCTGCTCATCGCCACCATGCTGGCGGGATTCATGCTGCTGGCCATGGGGGCTTTTCGCCTGGGCAATCTGATTCGCTTCATTCCGGTTTCGGTGGTGATCGGCTTCACCAATGGCATCGCGGTGGTGATCTTCCTCTCCCAGATCAAGGATTTCCTGGGGCTGAAGATCGAGAACCTTCCGGGAGAGTTCTTTGGCAAGATCCACGCCCTGGCCACCCACCTCCACACGATCGATCTCCCCACCGTCGCCCTGGCGGTCGGCAGTCTGCTGCTACTGCTGTTCTGGAACCGCCTTGCGGGGCGTTTCACTTGGCTTGCGCGGATGCCCGGCCCCCTGGCGGTGCTGGTCATCGCCACGGCCGCCAATACCTTCCTCCAACTGCCAGTGGACACCATCGGTACCCGCTTCGGCGGCATTCCCCAGGAAGTGCCGCCCCTGGCGCTGCCCGCTCTCTCCCTCTCGACGCTGGGCAAGCTCATCGTCCCGGCCCTGACCATCGCCATGCTGGGCGCCATCGAATCCCTGCTGTCGGCCCGAGTGGCGGACAACCAGATCGACGACCGCCACGACCCCAACCAGGAACTGATCGCCCAAGGCATCGCCAACGTTGTCGCCCCAGTCTTTGGCGGCTTCGCTGCCACCGGGGCCATCGCCCGGACGGCCACAAACATCCGCACCGGCGGCCGAACCCCCGTCGCCGGCATCATCCACGCCCTGGTGCTCCTGGCCGTGGTGCTGGCCCTGGCCCCGCTGGCCCGCCACATTCCCCTCGCCACCCTGTCGGCAATCGTGGTCGTGGTGTCGATCAACATGGGCGAGTGGCACGCCTTCGTGGAATTGCGGCGCTATTCCCGCCAATACCAGGCGATCCTGGTCGGGGTGTTCCTGGTGACCGTGATCTTCGACCTGACCCTGGCGGTGGAGCTGGGCCTGGTCCTGGCGAGTCTTTTTTTCATTTACCGGATGTCGGACCTCACGGGGATCGAGCGAGTACCCCTGGAGGATTTTTACGGGGTGGAAGCGCTCTCGCGGCCGGACGGATCTCCCCGGATCCTCGCCTTCCGGGTATTCGGCACCCTGTTCTTCGGCGCGGCCAACAAGTTGGAATCGATGCTTCTCAACATGCAGGTCCATCCCGATGTGCTGATACTCGACATGGAAAAAGTCATCAACATCGACACCACGGGCCTGGATATCCTGCAAACCCTGCACCGGGGCCTGGCAAAACGTGGCGCCACCCTGATCCTCTGCGACCTCAATGCCCAACCGGCGTCACTCGTGAGTCGCTCGGGGTTCCTCGCCACCCTGGGCGAGGACCGGATTGCCGGCAACCTCACCGAAGCCTTGCTGCGGGCCCAGGAGATTGGCCGCACCGACCCGGGGATGTCCTATGCCTGAGGCGGAACACTTTGAAGTTGCCCTGAGACTGGTCATCCACGGCCGGGTTCAGGGCGTCGCCTATCGCGCCACGACCGCCGACATGGCGCGCCAACTGGCCCTCGACGGCTGGGTTCGTAATCGCCTCGACGGTACCGTCGAGGCGGTGATCCACGGCCCCAGACCCACGGTGGACCAGTTCCTCGCCTGGGCCAGGAAGGGGCCGCCCCAGGCCCGGGTCACCCGAATCGACAGCGAAACCTGCGATCCACCGGAGCCCGGATTCGAAGTACTCCCCACCCGATAGGCCTTGCCAATCGTCTTGCCCGGGCTGTGGCGTACGGCGCCCTCAAGGCCATCGTCCCTCTGCCGTAAGTGATAGCAAACCAACCACTTACGCCCCAGCTGCCCCCCTCCAATGCCAATGCCCTTGCCGGGCCAGCACCCCCTCGCGCCCCAACGCCCAAGTTTGCGCAGTCGCGCCAGCGCGCTGCTCGCGGCCACCCTGTGTGCACCCGCCGCCTGGGCCGGGTCGGATGGGCCCGCCCTTCACCCAGTTTGGGTGGCCTCCATGGGCGTGGCGGTGGCGGGAGCACTCGTCTGGGGCTGGTCGCAACGGCGCCGCCTGCGGGAATGCCAGGGTCAGGGCCGGATCGCCGAATTGGCCCTGGAGTATGCGGGAGATGGGCTGTGGGACTGGGATCTTGCGACCAATGCCATCCAGTACTCCAACTCCTGGCCTCGCCTTCTCGGTACTTCCCCGGGCGAGATGGGAACCAGCCCAGGAGCCTGGCACTCTCGCATCCATCCGTCCGACGTCGAATCCCACCAAGCGGCCTTGGCAGCCCACTTGGCCGGCCATGCGGCGGATTTCCGTTGCGAGCATCGCCTGCTGGCAGCGGGGGGCGCCTACGTCTGGGTTCTGGCCCGGGGCCGGGTGGTGACTCGTAATTCGAGCGGACGTGCCTTACGGATCGTCGGGACTCTCGTGGATGTCACGGCCCGGCGGGAAGCGGAGGAGGCACTGCGAACCCGGGAGGCCACGTTGCAGTCGGTCCTCTCTGCCCTGGGTGAGGGGGTGCTGATGCGTGACAACCGCGGCCGGACCTTGCTGAGCAACCCTGCCGCGGCGCGGGTGTTGGGCTTGCCAGCGACGGAGGTCGCCGAATTTGACCTTCCCAAAGCCGCACTGCGCTTTTTTCGCGAGGACGGTTCCCCCTGCCCCGCCGACGATTTGACGGCCAGCCGCTCCCTGGCGGATGGGCGCCCCCACCGGGCTGTCGTTGGACTTCAGCGCCAGGACGGCTCACGGGCTTGGCTTTTGGCCCGCAGCGAACCGGTCACCACCGGCACCCCGCCCCATCAGATAGGCGTGGTCACGACGTTGGCCGATATCACCCAACTGCGGGAAACAGAAGACGCGCTGCACCTGGCCGACACGGTCTTCCACAACAGTGTGGAGGCCATCATCATCACGGGACCCGATCTCAAGATTCTGCGGGTCAATCCCGCGTTCACCCACGCCACGGGCTATCGGCCGGAAGACGTCATTGGGGAGTCCCCCTCGGTGCTCCGTTCGGGTCGCCACGATGCCGCCTTCTATCGCGCCATGTGGGAAAGCATTGACCACAAGGGGTCGTGGCAAGGGGAGATCTGGAATCGGCGCAAGGATGGCAGTGTCTATCCGGAGTGGCTGTCTATCACGGCGGTACGGGACCACCGCGGGCGCCTGACCCACTACATCGCGGTGTTCAACGACATGACGGAACGCAAGGCTCAGGAGGCGCAAATTGCTTTCCTGGCCCATCACGACCCGCTGACCAGCCTCCCCAACCGGGCCCTGATGATCGAGCGCATCGACCGCCGGATTCTCCAGGCCCAGCGGGAACACAGCCGCTTCGCGCTTCTCTTCCTCGACCTCGACCACTTCAAACACATCAACGATTCCCTCGGCCACACGATCGGCGATCTGCTCCTCAAGGACATCGCCCAGCGCCTGGTGGCCTGTGTGCGAGCCAGCGACAGCGTCGGGCGCTTGGGTGGGGACGAATTTCTGATCTTGCTCTCCGAACTTGCAGATGCCGCCGATGCCGCCCAGGTGGCCAGCAAGGTCATCGACGCCATGGCCCCCACGTTCGAAATCGACGGTCACGCCCTGGCGACCTCAGCCAGCATCGGCGTCGCCGTACATCCAGCCGATGGAAAGGACGCCCTGGAGTTGATGCGCAGCGCGGACACGGCCATGTACCACGCCAAATCCAGCGGGCGAAACGCCTTCCGCTTCTTTACCGAGACCATGAACGCAGCTGCGATGGAGCGGCTGGTGCTCGACAACGCAATGCGCCAGGCGCTGGAACGGGACGAATTCCACCTCGTTTACCAGCCTCAAATCTGCCTCGCCACGGGTCGGATCACCGGCATGGAGGCTCTCCTGCGCTGGACCAGCGCCACCTACGGCGATGTGCCGCCCTCGCGCTTCATTCCCCTGGCGGAAGACAACGGCCAGATCATCCCCATTGGGCGGTGGGTCCTAGCCCAGGCCTGCCGCCAGGCCTGCCAATGGCAGCGGGAAGGCCGGGGCGACATCCCCGTGGCGGTGAATCTCTCGGCGCTCCAGTTCCGCCGCGACGACATCGTCCAGCTGGTGCACGACACCCTGCGGGAATCTGGCCTCGCCCCTCATCTGCTGGAACTGGAGCTGACCGAAAGCCTCCTCCTGGAGCAGGGATCGGAAGCCCTGGACACCATCACCCGGCTCAAGGCGGCGGGAATACGGATCTCCATCGACGACTTCGGCACTGGCTACTCCAGTCTCAGCTACATCAAGCGCTTCCGGGTCGACCGCCTCAAGATCGATCGCTCCTTCATCCGCGACATCGATGCCGACCTGGACGATGCAGAGATCGTGCGGGCCATCATCCAGCTCGGCCACGTGTTGCGCATGGAGGTCGTGGCGGAAGGCGTGGAGACCCCCTTCCAGCTCAATTTCCTTCGGGAGGAAGGCTGCGAATCCGCCCAGGGGTATCTCTTCGCCCGACCCCGCCCGCCCAAGGAGGCCTTCGACAATCTGGTCACGCCCATCCCGGTGGAGTACGGGGCCCCGGCCGCGCAGCATTGCCCGCCGCCGGGTCCGGCGGCAAATCTTCCGTCGCCTCAGGCGTAGAGAACTTCCACTGCGTCGGGACTCAGCCAGTCCCGCAGTCCGTCCAGCAAGCCATCCTCAAGGCGCACCCGCCACCCTTCGCCAAGGGGAAGATCGCCTTGCGCCCGGGCATTGCGGTAGCGCACCCGAACCAGGCAGCCTCCCGCACGGAAGGGGCTGAGGAGATCCTCCAGGCGGGCCGCCGCCTCCCTGCCCCCGGGCCCCTCCATCGCCAACTGGAGTTGCAGGCCCTTCGCAAAGCGGCCACGGGCCTCGCCCAGGGACATCAGGCGCTCGGCTACGATCCGCAGGCCGCCGGAGAACTCGTCGTGACTCACCTTGCCTTCCACGACGAGGATCTCGTCCACTACAATCTTCAGTCGCTCGGCGTCATACGTCTCCGAGAACACCGAGACTTCCCGGGCCTGGGTGCCATCGTCCAGAAGGACGAAGGCCATCTTGCCCCGGTTGGTGATTTTGGTGCGCACCTCCATCACGACCCCCGCCAGGATCGCCAGTTCCTTGGCGGGCTCCAACTTGTCCAGGGGCCGCTTGACGAAGCGGCGCACCTCGTCGCGGTAGGCCTGGAAGGGATGGCCGGAGAGGAAGAAACCGATGGCCACCTTCTCTTCCTTCAGACGTTCCTTTTCGCTCCAGGGCCGGGCAACGACGTAATCGGCCGCAGCGCCGGCGGCTTCCGGCAGCAGGTCGAAGAGGCCACCCTGGAGCGCATTGGCCGCCGCCTGCTCGGCCGCTTCCATGGCCAGGCCCACGGTGGCCATCAGCACGGCGCGGTCGCGGCCTTGCGAACCTTCCAGGCTATCCAGGGCACCCGCGCGGATCAGCGCCTCCACCACCCGGCGGTTCACGGCGCGGCGGTCCACCCGGGCGGTGAAGTCAAAGAGATCCTTGAACGGCCCTTCGGCCTCCCGCGCGGCAATGATCGCCTTCACCGCCGGCTCCCCCACCCCCTTTACCGCCCCCAGGCCGTAGCGGATGGTCTTGGCGTCCACCGGCTCGAAGCGGTAGGGCGAGGCATTCACGTCCGGCGGCAGCACGGTGATGCCATTGGCCAGGGTGTCTTCGAAGAAGATCTTCACCGTGTCGGTGTTGTCCATGTCCGAAGACATGGTGGCGGCCATGAAGGCCGCGCAGTGATAAGCCTTCAACCACGCCGTGTGGTAGGTGACGACGGCGTAGGCGGCGGTGTGGCTCTTATTGAAGCCGTACTCCGCGAACTTGGTCATCAGATCGAAGAGCTGCTCGGCGAGCGCCGGGTCGTAGCCCAGCTTCTTGGCCCCCTCGGCGATGGTCTCCCGGTGCTTGGCCATTTCCTCGGGCTTCTTCTTGCCCATGGCCCGGCGCAGCATGTCCGCCCCGCCCAGGGTGTAGCCGCCGATGATCTGGCTGATCTGCATCACCTGCTCCTGATACACGATCACGCCGTAGGTCGGCTCCAGGCAGGCTTTCAGGTCCGGGTGGAAGTAGTCGATGGCCTGCTGGCCTTTCTTGCGCAGGATGAAGTCATCCACCATCCCCGAGCCCAGCGGCCCCGGCCGATAGAGGGCCAGCACGGCGATGATGTCCTCGAAGCGGTCCGGCGCCAGCTTCTTGAGGAGCTTCTTCATCCCTTCCGATTCCACCTGGAAAATCGCCGTGGTGTTGGCGTCCTTGAGGATCTGGTAGGCGCGTGGGTCACCGAAGCCCAGGCTCATGAGATCCGGCCGTTCGCCGG
>JAEUNX010000036.1 GCA_016791025.1 Zoogloeaceae bacterium
CGACCAGAACTGGGGGCTGAGTGTGACGGTGCCAGTGGCCGACCGTAGTCACGATCACATACACAATCATCATGGCGATCAGTTGGATGAAAAATGGGAATTCCGTGATCTGGGGGACGTGCGGATCGTTGGACGGCGCCAATGGAGTCTCGAGTCCAATGGCAGCCTTGGGTTTGCAGGCGTCACCTTTGGCACCAAGCTGCCCACCGGCCATTTCGATGTCAAAAACCGCGAACGCGACGAGGCCGAGCGCAGCCTCCAACCCGGCAGCGGCACCACGGATCTGATTCTCGGGGCCTACTTCAGCTGGGTTCATCCCGAATCGGGATTCTCGTGGTTCGCCCAGGCCCAGATGCAGCGGCCTGTGGCCGAGAGGCAGGACTATCGCCCCGGCAGTCGCCTCGCCGTCGATCTTGGCCTGAGGAAGGAATTGAATCCCCGGGTGGGACTGATGCTGCAGTTGAACGGTTTGCTGGCCGGTCGGGACCGGGGCGACGAGGCGGAGGCCGAGGATAGCGGGCAACGCGCCGTGCAGTTGAGTCCCGGAATCAGTTTTTCACCGATGCGGGGTTTCCAACTCTACGGATTTGTTCAGTTGCCCCTGTATCAGAAGGTGAATGGCGTTCAATTGACCGCCGAAAAGGGCTTTACGGCCGGCGTCAGTTACCGCTTTTGACGGCGGCCGGCGGGCATGGGGACACTGCCCGCCGGCCTTACGGCCGGGCGCACTATCCGGGAAAAGATTCAGAAAGGCAGGGCCAAGCCCGGCCAGACCCCTTCGATGGCGCTGCGGAATGCGGCCTGGATGCGGGCGATGGCGGCTTCGGAGTCCGCCTCGAAGCGCAGCACGACCACCGGCGTGGTGTTTGAGGGGCGGGCGAGGCCGAAGCCGTCGGCATATTCCACCCGCACCCCGTCGATGGTGATGCACTCCTGGGCGCCATCGAAGTTTGCAGATTCCTTGAGGCGGCGGACCAGTTCAAAAGGCTCGCCTTCGCTCATCTTGATGTTGAGTTCCGGGGTGCTCACCGCGTTCGGGAGGGCCTTGAGAGCGGCGTTGGGGTCGGGACGGCTGGACAAGATCTCAAGCAGGCGGGCGCCGGTGTAGAGCCCGTCGTCGAAGCCGAACCAGCGTTCCTTAAAGAACATGTGGCCGCTCATCTCGCCGGCGAGCGGTGCGCCGGTCTCCTTGAGCTTGGCTTTGACCAGGGCGTGGCCGGTGTTCCACATGGTGGGCTTGCCGCCCCGCTCGCGAATCCAGGGCGCCAGATTACGGGTGCACTTGACGTCGTAAATGATCTCGCCTCCCGGCACCCGGGACAGAACATCCTCGGCGAAGAGCATGAGCTGGCGGTCCGGATAGATGATCTCGCCGTCCTTGGTCACCACCCCGAGGCGGTCACCGTCGCCGTCGAAGGCGAGGCCGAGTTCAGCATCGGATTCCCGCAGGGCGTGGATCACGTCCTCCAGGTTCTCGGGCTTGGAGGGGTCCGGGTGGTGGTTGGGGAAATTCCCATCCACCTCGCAGAACAGTTCGATCAGTTCGCAACCCAGGCGGCGGAACAATTCCGGCGCCACCGCCCCGGCCACCCCATTGCCGCAGTCCATGACGATCTTCATGGGGCGGGCGAGCTTGACGTCGCTGACGATGC
>JAEUNX010000048.1 GCA_016791025.1 Zoogloeaceae bacterium
TGTCGGTGGGTGAGGAGGATCATGTGAAACCCGCGGTGGAGGCCGAAGGGCGGCTGGATATGTGGCGGATCGCGATGAAACCCGGTAAACCTCTCGCCTATGGACGGGTCGGCGAAGCCGATTTCATTGGCCTGCCGGGCAATCCCGTGTCGAGCTTCGTGACCTTCCTGACCATGGTCCGCCCCTTCATCCTGGCCCGGCAGGGGGGCACCGAGGCGATACCGCGCGCGATCCCGTTTCCGGCCGGATTTCATTGGCCGCGCCCGGATCGGCGCAGGGAGTTTCTCCGCGCTCGCCTGGGGGCCGATGGTGCCATCGAGCTCTTTCCGAAGCAGGGGCCGCACGTGCTGACGTCCACCGGGTGGGCCGAGGGACTCGCGGTGGTTCCTCCATCCACACCGGTTCAACCGGGAGATCTGGTGGAGTACATTCCATTTTCTGAACTGATGAACTAGCCCATGCAGGTCAAAATTCTCTATTTTGCTGGATTGCGCGAGGCTCTCGGATGTGCCGGAGAGACGGTGGAATTGCCGGTGGGGGTCGGCAATGTAGGGGAATTGCGGGCTTTTCTCAGCGCCCGGGGTGACTCCTGGCAGACGCCTCTGAGCCGAGGCAATCTGCGTTTTGCCGTCAATCAGCGTATGGCCGGACCGGAATCCGCGATTGGCCCAGGCGACGAAGTGGCCTTCTTTCCGCCGGTTACAGGGGGCTGAGGTGACCCCCGGAGCAATCAGCGTTCAGCGCGAGGATTTCGACCCGGGGCGGGAGGCGGATGCTCTCATTGCCGGGCGGCGAGACGTTGGTGCTGTCGCCACCTTCGTCGGTTTGGTGCGGGATGCCAATGAAGGCTGTGGGGTTGATGCCATGACCCTTGAACATTATCCGGGCATGACCGAAGCGGCGTTGGAGGAGATTGTTGCCGACGCTCAGCAGCGCTGGCCCCTGCAAGGGGTGCGGGTCATCCATCGCTACGGGCGCCTCGAGACCGGGGCGCGCATCGTTTTCGTGGCCGTCGCCAGCGCCCACCGGGGGGCGGCTTTCGCCGCCTGCGAGTTCATCATGGATTTCCTTAAGACCCGGGCGCCATTTTGGAAGAAGGAAGAGACGCCTGACGGTGGCCGCTGGGTCGACGCCCGGGAGGCGGACGACGACGCGGCGGCCCGTTGGCAGAAGAAGGCATAGGCGGCAACAAAAAAGGCGCCCCGAGGCGCCTTTTTCACAATGGCAAAGTTGCTTATTTCTTGCCCTTGGCGGCACCGCTGAAGGCCTGGAAGGCGTCGGCGGAAGCCTTGGACATCTGCTCGAAAGCCGCCCGGGTGGTGTCCATGGCGGTCTGGATCGCGCCCATGGCGTTCTGGTCGGTGATCGGCATGCCCTTGAACATCTTTTGCATGGCTTCGAAGACGTCGGCGCTGCCGGTCGAGAGCTGCTCGCCCACCATCTTGCCCACTTCGGATTGGGTGGCGGTGGTGATTTCGGCGATGGCCTTGGCGCAGGAAAGCATCTTCTCTGCGGTGCTTTGGGCGTAGGAGGTCCGCAGATCCATCAACTCCTTCGGATCTTTCACGGAGGCCAGGGCCTTGGCATTCTGAACGCCTTCTTCAAACAGGGTTTTTGCCGTCTGAACTTGCAGTTCCATGATCTTCTGGGAGTTCTCGATGGAGAGCTGGGCCAGACGCATCGCGGCTTCGAGATTCTTTTTCTGGAGTTCGTTGAATTGATCGGGTTTCGCTGCCATTTGCTACCTCCGAATTTGGACGTTGAAGTGGATGAGGCGCTACGGTTATTCCCTACGCGCGAAGCTCGGCGGCTCCGCCTCCCTCAGCCTCTGGTGGAACATAACATAGTGCCTCGGCCGAAGGGGGGGAAGCGGTAGAAAATACCGTGTTCGGCAAATCATTCTTGCATAGCAACAACGGTCTCGCTTGATCTGGATCATGCAGGGCAAACAAGGCGATCAGGGGTGGTTGAAATTGGCATGCCTGGCCCCCACTTCCGCTGCAAGAGGATCTACCAACGGACACGATCATGAGATTCGACAAACTGACGACGAAATTCCAGCAGGCGCTTTCTGACGCCCAGAGTCTTGCGGTGGGGAACGACCAGCAATTTATTGAACCGCATCACCTTCTGCTGGCGTTGCTCAATCAGGAAGACGGGGGCACGACCTCCCTACTCCAGCGGTCGGGGGTAAATGTCGGTGGACTTCGCTCCGCCCTGACCCAGGCTTTGTACCGCTTGCCCAAAGTGCAGGGCCATGGTGGTGAGGTGCAGGTTGGGCGCGATCTGGGCAACCTCTTGAATGTCACCGACAAGGAAGCTCAAAAGCGGGGCGACCAGTTCATCGCCTCGGAAATGTTCTTATTGGCGCTGGCCGAGGATAAAGGCGAGGCGGGTCGCCTTCTCAAGGAATTCGGTCTGACCCGCAAAGCGCTGGAAGCGGCGATCGATGCCGTCCGGGGTGGTCAGCACGTGGATTCCCAGGAGGCCGAAGGGCAGCGGGAATCCCTCAAAAAATACTGCCTCGATCTGACCGAACGGGCCCGTCAAGGCAAGCTGGACCCGGTAATCGGCCGGGACGACGAGATCCGCCGGGCGATCCAGATTCTCCAGCGGCGGAGTAAGAACAACCCGGTGCTGATCGGCGAGCCTGGAGTAGGTAAGACGGCCATCGTCGAAGGCTTGGCCCAGCGCATCATCAATGATGAGGTGCCCGAGACGCTGAAAGGCAAGAAGGTCTTGTCCCTCGACATGGCGGCCCTGCTGGCGGGTGCCAAGTATCGCGGTGAATTCGAGGAGCGCCTAAAGGCGGTGCTCAAGGAAATTTCCGCTGACGAAGGCCGCATCATCGTCTTTATCGACGAACTCCACACCATGGTGGGCGCAGGCAAGGCCGAGGGGGCCATCGACGCCGGCAACATGCTGAAGCCGGCCCTGGCCCGGGGTGAGTTGCATTGCATCGGCGCCACCACCCTGGATGAATACCGCAAGTACATCGAGAAGGATGCCGCCCTGGAAAGGCGCTTCCAGAAGGTGCTGGTGGAGGAGCCGAGTGTGGAATCCACCATCGCCATCCTGCGAGGCTTACAAGAGCGTTACGAACTGCACCACGGCGTCGACATCACGGACCCCGCGATCGTGGCCGCAGCAGAGCTTTCCCACCGCTACATCACCGACCGTTTCCTGCCCGACAAGGCTATCGACCTCATCGACGAGGCGGCGGCCCGCATCAAGATGGAGATTGATTCCAAACCCGAGTCCATGGACAAGCTCGACCGCCGGCTGATTCAGCTCAAAATCGAGCGGGAAGCGGTGCGCAAGGAAAAAGATGAGGCCTCGATCAAGCGGTTTGGCCTAATCGAGGAAGAGATCGCCAAGCTGGAGAAGGAGTATTCCGACCTGGAGGAGATCTGGAAGGCGGAAAAAGCCCAGGTCCAGGGTTCCGCCCATGTCAAGGAAGAGATCGATCGGGTCAAGGCGGACATTGCCAAGCTTCAACGGGAGGGCAAGCTCGAGAAGGTGGCCGAGTTGCAATACGGCAAGCTGCCCCAGCTCGAGGCGCAGCTCAAGGCGGCGGAGAAGGCCGGAGATGCGGTGCCCGCCAAGAACAAGCTGCTTCGCACCCAGGTGGGCGCCGAAGAAATTGCCGAGGTGGTGAGCCGCGCCACCGGCATCCCGGTCTCGAAGATGATGCAGGGCGAGCGGGACAAGCTTCTCCAGATGGAGGATCGCATCCACCAGCGCGTGGTGGGGCAGGATGAAGCGGTGCGTCTGGTGGCCGATGCCATTCGCCGCTCCCGCGCGGGGCTTTCGGAAGAAACCCGTCCTTATGGTTCCTTCCTCTTT
>JAEUNX010000192.1 GCA_016791025.1 Zoogloeaceae bacterium
TTGGGGGCGGCGCTGACGGGCTGCGTCGCCTATGACGATGGCTACTACTCCCGATCGGGTGGCTACTACGGGGGTGGGGGCGGCGTCTATTCCAATGACGGCTACTACTCCACCTATCCCCGGCGAGACTCAGATCGCGACGGCGTCCCCGACGCCTACGACCGCCATCCCTACGGCACGCCCCGCCACCATCGCGAGCGGGACCAGGATCGTGACGGCATCCCCGACAGCCGCGACAAGGACCGGGATGGTGACGGGGTGCGCAACAAATACGACGCCAACCCCGACAACGCCCGGGACGACCGTAACCGGCGGGATCTTGACGGCGATGGCGTGCGGAACCGGCGCGACCATGATCGGGATGGAGATGGCGTTCCCAACGACCGGGATCGCCACCCCGACAATCCCTACCGCCAGTAGCAGTCCGAGGGCCGCTCCCGCGTGGAGCGGCCCTTCTGGTATGCTGCGCCGCTTCTAAATTCACCGGATGGCGGCGGACCCCCAAGGGCCGTGGGCCGTTCGATCACGGTCTTGACCATGCGTATCCAGGAATTTCGCCAGCACCTTCGCGATGCGGGGGCCAAGCCCTGCCATGAGGGCCGCATTCTCCGGGCCTGGCTGGCGGGCGAGCCCCTGACAGCCATGGATTGCCTCTGCCGTCCCGGGGCTGACCTGCCCGCTCGCGTGCGCGCCCTGCTGCCAACGCTGGCCGCCGAGTTGGCCGGCCTGGCCCGCATCCACGACGAGCACCCCGCCGAGGATGGTTCGGCGCGTTGGGTGGTGAACCTGGCCGATGGTCAGATGGTCGAGTCCGTCCTTCTGCCCCGGGATGGCCTGTGCGTCTCCACCCAGGTGGGCTGCGCGGTGGGCTGCGCCTTCTGCATGACCGGGCGGGAAGGCTTGGTGCGTCAGGTGGGCAGCGCCGAGATCGCCGCCCAGGTCGTCCTGGCGCGGTCTCGTCGCAAGGTCGGCCGGGTGGTGTTCATGGGGATGGGCGAGCCGTCTCACAACCTGGAGAACGTGCTCGAGGCGATCCAGACTTTGGGCCAGGAGGGGGCGATCGCCCACAAAAACCTGGTGTTTTCGACCGTCGGGGACCTCCGGGTTTTCGAGCGCCTGCCCCTCGGACCGGTGAAGCCCGCCCTGGCCATTTCGCTGCACTCGACCCTGGCGGAACGCCGGGCGGAATTGCTGCCCCGGGCGCCCCGCATCAGCCCGGAAGAACTCGTTGCCCTCGGCGAGGCTTACGCCCGCGGGGTGGGCCATCCCATCCAGTACCAATGGGCGCTGATCGATGGAGTCAATGACGGCGCCGAGGAACTCGATGGCATGGCACGTCTCCTCGGCGGCAAGCATGCCATGATGAACTTGATCCCCTACAACCAAGTGCCGGGCCTGCCGTTCCGCCGTCCGCCGGGCGAACGGGTCGCCCACATCGTGGCGTCCCTGCGGAAGCGCGGTATCGTCACCACGGTTCGCCAGTCCGCCGGTCAGGATGTGGAAGGCGGTTGCGGCCAGTTGCGAGCCCGCAGCCAAGTGGTGCGGGCGCCGCGGCCGCGGGGTGCCCTGGCGGCCTAGGTTGGCGGCGGCTGGACGGCTTCCGTCCGCGCCGCCAGGGTGCATGCGATGCGTTGAATCGTGAGCCCCTGGGCAAGGATCGAAAACACCACCACGCAATAGGTGAGGGCGAGGACCACCTCCCGCTCGGGTCCGCTGGGCAGGGACAAGGCCAGGGCCACCGAGACTCCGCCCCGGAGCCCCGCCCATGTCAGGAGCCGCCAGCCGCCGCGGGGCAGATCGAGCACCACCGCCAGGAGGGACAGCGGTGTCGCCACGCTGATCGCCCGGGCAGTCAGGGTAATCAGGATCGTCACCGCGGCGGCGGCCAGGATCCCCAGGCTGAAGGACACCCGGACGATCTCCAGGCCGATGAGAACGAAGAGCACGGTGTTGAGGAGGCCGTCCATCAGCGTCCAGAATCGCTCCAGGTGATCCCGCGTGCCAGCCGGAAGGGCCCGGGTGCGGCTCTTGGTGCCCACCACCAGGCCCACCACCACCATGGCGAGGGGGCCGGAGCAGTCGAGGTGGTCGGCGAGCCCATAGCCGCCCATTACTGTGGCCAGGGTGAGAAGCACCTCCACTTCGTAACTATCCACCCCGCGTAGCAGGCCGAAGAGGAGGTAGCCCAGCAGTAGGCCGAGAACGATTCCGCCGCCGCCCTCCCGGGCCAGCAGCAATAGCCCGTCATGCCAGGCCGGGACCTCTCCGGTCTTGATCATCGACAGGGCGAGGGCAAAGAGGACCACGCCCACCGCGTCATTGAAAAGCGACTCGCCGGATATGATGTCTTCCAGGGCCTTGGGCACCTTGGCCGATTTCAGAACCCCGGCTACCGCCACGGCGTCGGTAGGGGAAATCAAGGCGCCGAAGACCAGGCAATAGGCCAGGGGCAGGTGGAGTTCCACCAGGGGCAGGATTTTCCACAGGGCCAGGCCGACCAACAGCGCCGAAGCCGTGGTGCCAAATACCGCCAGAGCGCCCACCGGCCATTTCAGTCGCCTCAGCCTGGCAAGATCCACATGCAGGCCGCCGGCGAAGAGAAGAAGGGCGAGCATGCCCCGCATCAACACCCCCGGAAAATCCACTGAGGCCATCATGGCCTGCTCGTACTGGCGGGGTGCGCTGAGGCCGATGTGGTCCAGCCCGATGAGGCCGAGGGAGATCACCATGGCGATGGTCATCACGCCGATGGTGGTGGGCAGGCCAATCATCCGATGGTTGATGTAGGCGAAGAGAGCGGTGACGACGAGGCACCATACGGCGATCTGTAGCATAGCGAGGAGGTCGCGGATCCATTTCCAGCGGGACAGCCGGCCGAGTCGTCAGCCGGGGCGGGGTCCGCCAGTGTACCGTCCATAAATCGCAGGCAGTAGGCTCGGGGTGCATGGTCCCAGAGGGTCCGGCGCGCTATCCTGCCCGGCGGCATAAGGAGGATGGCTTCGCTTGTGGATGATGCCTTTCGCTTGGCCTGGCTCGAATCTGGTTTGGCCCCTTCGTCAAGCGAGCACGGCAATCTCCAGTAGGTGGCCGACGCCGCCGACGGAGCGGCCGATTCGGATGGGCTTTTCCTTGTCGTAGCCTTGGCTTCGAGCAAGATCGAAGGCCACACGGGTGGTAAGGCTGCGGGTGGATTCGGCCTTGTTGTGTTTTTCTAGCTTGGCGGCCAGATTCACGGGATCGCCGATCACGGTGTATTCCAGGCGCGAACCTTCGCCGATGATGCCGAACACCACCTCGCCGGTGGCGAGGCCGGCCCCAACATCTGGGGCGGCTTGTCCGGCCGCGCTGCGGCGGGCGCGCCAGGCGTTGGCAGCGTCCATGATGGCATCCACCGCGTCCAGGGCTCGGGCGGCGTAGCGCGGGTCCGGGGTGACGGCGCCAAAGCTTGCCAGGATGCCGTCGCCCATGAACTTGTCGATGCTCCCGCCGTGGGCCTTGACGATGGGCACCATCAGGCCCTGGTATTCGCCCAGCAGATCGATCAGGCCGGTGGGCGTCAGGGTGGCCGAGGCGTGGGTGAAGCCGCGGAGGTCCAAGAAGAGGATCGCAGCCTCGCGCAATTCCCCTTGCCCGGGCATGACGTCCGCTTCCGATTCAGTGATGCGTCGCGCCACGCTATCGTCGAAGAAGAGAGAGAGGTCCGCCGCCGCCTGCTGACCTGACACCGCCTGGCCCAGCAGGCGCCGGGCCCGGGCAAGGGCCAGTGCGAGGACGGTGGTGACCACCACGATCGCCAGCAGGCGATCGAATTCACCGCCGAGGTGGATCTGGGTGGAGCGCAAGGAGGTCACCACATCCCAGGTGACGGGATTTTCGGGAGCGGTCAGCAGCGCAAAGGTCAGGATCGCCCCCCAGCCCAGGGCTGCAGTGAGCCCGGAGAGGACCACCCACAGGGGTTCGAAGCGCAGGGCCCGCAATCCGATCAACACGAAGATGTACGCAAACTGGCTGCTCTTGAGGGAGAACTGCGGGCTTTGCTCATACTGCAGGTGATAGGCCCAGAGGACGCACAGCAGCACCATCATTTCCGCCACCACAGTGATCCCCAGAATCGGCCGGCTCAAGCGGCCGGTGCGGGCAAAGTAGAGCCGCAGGAGCGCCAGTTCGCCGAACAAGACGAGCCCGAGGGGCGCGGCTTCGATGGGAGTATCCGGCGAGAAACCGGGGGGCGAGCCCACGTAGAACAGGGCCAGCAGGACCACGATGGCGAGTTGGACGAAGGTCACCAGGAGTTCGGCGCGATATTGCTCGCGCTCCAGGGCCTTGAGGACCCGGGCGGGCAGGCGTGGCGGATCCGGGCGACCGGGATGGGTGGAGGCCAACAGGGATAGGGGGGCATTCATGGCGACGCTTTCTGGGAGGGGGATTAAGCGGCGGCTCCGCCCAACCCCCGGGATGAGGGAGACCTCACCCAGGGTTGGGCCGCTGGACGACCGAAGCGCCGGTCAGGCCGGGGCATCACCTGGGGCTTTGCCCCAAGCCCGCCCCCCTGGGATGCGCTCGCAGGTGCCGGCCGGGAGCAT
Organism: Zoogloeaceae bacterium; assembly: GCA_016791025.1. Lineage (GTDB taxonomy): Bacteria > Pseudomonadota > Gammaproteobacteria > Burkholderiales > Rhodocyclaceae > JAEUNX01. The sequence goes on from JAEUNX010000192.1 coordinate 4,584, forward strand.
CAGCCATTCCTCCTCGCCGCGATCCTGGGTGGCCTGGCCGGCGCAGGCGTGGTGGGCGGTGCCGCAATCGTTGCGCGCGGCCCGCACCACGCCGTAACAGCGCTCCCGGTCGGCCGCGAAGCGCTGCCCGCTGCTTGGCCCCCAGTGGGCGAAGTGCTGGACGGCGAGCAGGGCTAGGCCGATTGCGCCGCCAAGGACCGCGGCATCGGTGAGGCGAGATGGCATGGGGCCTCCGCGAGATAGTCATGGATCACCCGACCGTAGGGCAGCGTCAGGTCGGCGACGAAATGGCTGCCACCGAGCACCTTGCGTACCGGCAGATCCGCCACCGGCGCATTGACGTGGGGAATCAGGTGCAGCCGCGCCGGGCTGTGCCAGCCGCCCCGGATCACGATGTCCGCCAGGTTGTAGGCCACCAGCTGGGCAATGGCGAGGCGGCCGTCTACGTCCGGGATCAGCTTGAGATTGACCTGAGTCTTGGCCAGCTTCTGGCGCAGGGGCGAGGGGTCGCAGGCGATACCCCGGTGATCGTGGCCGCCGTTGCCGCATACCACGTTCTCATGCTTGTAGGCCATGCTCGCCAGGGCCACCGGTTGGCCGGCGTATTCCAGGCGGCCGGCCAGGGTGTCGCGATTCACCTTGAGGGAGACATCGGCAAGCTTCTTGGGAAACCCCCAGATCTCGCGGCCGCCGGAGATCGGGGGCTCGCAATCGAGATACATCTGGGCCGTGAAGTTCACCATTTCGCCCTTGTAGCGGCAGGGAATCACGATGCCAGTCTCGGTGTAATCGCCGAATCCGGTGGAATCGGGCATGCGGATGAACTCATAGAGGACGGTATTGCTGCCGTCCGGCTCCAGGGGTTCGGGCACGGCCTCGCGGATCGCGTCGGGATCCGACTCATAGGTGATGATCATGTACTCCCGGTTGACGAACCGGTAGGGCCCCTTGGGATAGGTGGGGCTGGCCAAAGGCATGGATGCCGTGTTGAGAATGTCGTGGATCTTCATGGGGTTCTCCGGGGAGGTCAGGGGCGGTTCGGGGTCAGAGGAATTCCTCGCGGATGTCGACGCTGGAGCGGGTGCCCACGTCGCCATAGTGGGCGGCGAGCCAGGCATCGGCCTCGGCGCGGCCTTGGTCCCGCAGGAAGCAGAGGAATTCCCAATCGGCGTTGAGCTTGGAGGAAACACCCAACTCAGCCATGGCCTCGTCCGAGCGGATGGAATGGATGCGCATGGCCTTCATCTCGCCGGGGGCCACCTTCTCCCGCTCGATCAGGCTGGTCACGAAGGCCACCGCCCGCATCTCCCGCATCAAGGAGGAATTGAAGCTCACCTCGTTGATGCGGTTGAGAATCTCCGCCGCCGTGGTGGGCACGCCGCGGCGCACGATGGGGTTGATGTGGACGACCAGGACGTCCTGGCTGGCACAGTCATAGATCAGGGGATAGATGGCCGGATTGCCGACGTAGCCCCCGTCCCAGTAGTGCTCGCCGTCGATTTCCACCGCCTGAAACAGGAAGGGAAGGCAGGCCGAGGCCAGCACCGCCTCCGGCGTGAGCTGGGTGCGGTCGAAGATACGCACCTTGCCGGTCTCGACATTGGTGGCGCACAGATAGAGCTGGATCGGACTGGCCTCCCGCAAGGCGGCGAAGTCGATGTGGTTCTCCAGGACCTGGCGCAGCGGGTTGAAGTTGAAGGGGTTGAACTGATAGGGCGAAAACATCCGCAACATCATGTCGGTCATCAGATAGAGGGGGGAGCTGTCCAGGGTGAAGCCCCCGAACCCCTGCATCCAGGGCAGTTGGCGGAAGGGGCTGTAGCGGGCGGCGGAATCCGACACCGCGCGCCAGAACTCCGCCAGCTTGTGGCGGGCGCCAGCCCGCCCCCCGGTCATCAGGCCCTGGGCCAGGGCGACGGCGTTCATGGCCCCGGCGCTGGTGGCGCTGACCCCGTCGAAGGACAGGCGGCCATCCTCCAGCAGGCGGTCTAGAACGCCCCAGGCAAAGGCGCCGTGGGCGCCCCCACCCTGGAGGGCCAGGTTGACCGGTTTTACTTGCATGGCCGCGCGGTCATGGCGGGTGGAGTGCTCAAAATTTGCGTCTCGAACGTTCATGTCATCCTCCTTGGAGGGTGTGGAGAAACCGTGGCGGGCGGTCCAAGCCCGGCCCGAGGACCGGAGAGGCCGGATAGGGGCGCAGCAGGTTTCTTCACAGCCGCTCAGTGTTGGGTCCAGCCGCCGTCCATGGCGATGGCGGTGGCGGTCATGGAGGCGCCGGCGTCCGAGCACAGGAACACCGCCAGAGCGGCCAACTCATCCACCTGGACAAACTCCTTGCGGGCCTGATGGGAGAGCAGCACGTCCCGCACGACATGCTCGGGGGGAATGCCGTGGGCCCGGGCCTGATCGGCGATCTGCTTCTCCACCAGAGGCGTCTTCACGTAGCCCGGACAGATGGTGTTGCTGGTGATGCCGTGTTCGGCCAGCTCGATGGCCACGGTCTTGGACAGGCCGATCACACCATGCTTGGCTGCCACGTAAGCCGCCTTGAAGGGCGAGGCCGTGAGGCCGTGGGCCGAGGCCACGTTGACAATGCGGCCCCAGCCCCGCGCCTTCATGTCCGGCACCACGGCCTGGATCAAATGGAAGGCGGCGGCCAGGTTGATGGCCAGGATGGCGTCCCATTTGGCGGGCGGGAACTCCTCGACCGGCGCCACGTGCTGGATGCCCGCGTTATTGACGATGATGTCCACTTTGCCGAATTCGGCCTGGGCGGTGGTGGCCATGGCGTGGATGGCGGCAGCGTCGCTCATGTCGGCGCCCGAGTAGCGGACCTTGACGCCGTGGTCCCGCTCCAGGGTGAAGCGCAGGGTTTCGATCTGGTCGGCGTCGCCGAAGCCGTTGAGCATTACGTCGGCGCCCTGGCGGGCGAAGGCCTGGGCGATGCCGAGCCCGATGCCGCTGGTGGAGCCGGTGACGATGGCGGATTTTCCTTTGAGCATTTTCAATTTCTCCGTTGCATGGGGTTAGGGGTTGGGGGATCAGTGGGAGTCGGGGCGGTCAGTGGGGGGACGATGTGGGCAGGGCGGGAACCGCTGGCGCGGCATCCGCCTCGCTCGTCCGGGTGAATCGCAGGTGGGTGATGTCGGCCTTGAAGAACATGCTCCAGGTCCATTCCACCCAGATCCGCAGCTTGCGACCGAAGGTCGGCATGCGCAGGAGGTAGTAGGCGCGCCACAACAGCCAGGCGGGCAGGCCGGACAGCCGCAGACCGAACACCTGGGCCACGCCCTTCATGTGGCCGGTGGTGGCCATCATTCCGCGGGAGACATGGCCGAACGGTCGGGTGGGTCGGCCGTCGATGGCGGCCAAAAGGTTGTCCGCCAACTGCCCCGCCTGGGCCACGGCGAACTGGGCGGTGGGGGGGGAAAGCTGGCCGCTGCGGGCGTTGGGGACCAGGGCGCAGTCGCCGATCGCCCACAAGCCGGGGTGCATCCGCACCTGCATGTCGGGCTCGGTCTCGATGCGGCCCCGTTGAGTCGGGACTCCGAGGCGCTCCACCACCGGATTGGGCTTGGTGCCGATGGTGCAGATCACGGTGGCCGAGGAGAGGAATTCGCCGCTCGCCAGGGTCACTCCGGTATCCGCCACCTGGGCGGCCCGGGCACCCAAGCGGACCTGGATGCCGCGCTTCGCCATCGAGCGGGCGGCGGCCTGCCCCAGGCATTCGGGCAGCTCAGGCAGCAGGCGGGCCCCGTCCTGGAGGATGGTCACCGCCAGTTCCTCCGGCCGCACCCGGGGGTAGAAGCGCCGGGCGCTGGCGAGGAAGTCCGCCAGCTCGCCGGCCACTTCCACACCGGAAAATCCGCCGCCCACCACCACGAAATGGCCGAGGCGGCGGCGGATTTCCGGGTCCGCCTCTAGCTCGATGCGCGCCACCCGCTGCAGCACGCGGTTGCGGATGAAGAGGGCATCGCCAATCAGCTTGAGCGGCAGGGCGTGCTCCTCCATCCCGGGCACCAGGGCGAGGTTGGCCCGGGTGCCGAAGGCGAACACCAGGTGTTCGTAGGGAATCTCCCGCCGCCCCGCCAGGGTGTTGCCCACCACCAGGCGCCGGGCGGTATCCACCTCGGTGACGGTGGCCATGATGAAGCGGGTCTGGCTCACCATCTGGCGGATGGGGGCGATCACGTGCTCGGGAAAGACCGAGGCGCCCACCACCTCGGCCAGCATAGGGTTGAAGGTGGTGTAGCTCTCCTGGCTCACCAGCACCACCCGCCAGGGCGGGGGCAGGCGCTGCTCCAGGGCCTGGGCCAGGGTGGTACCGGCAAAGCCGCCGCCGATGATGACGATGTTGCGCTCGGCGGCGTGATTGGCGTGGGGTTGCATGGCGTTCTCCGTTGGGGTCGTTTTCTGATTTTTGTGGGGCGACGGGCGGTGGGGCGGCGGGGCCACGGGCGAGATCCGCGGCCGCTCCGAAGGCCAAGACGCCGGCTGAGTTCGCCCTAGCTCCGACGCTGGAAGCGGCGGGCAATCAGGTGGTCGAGGGAAAGGCGACCAGGGCCGTGGAACAGCGTCACCAGCAGGAACAGGCCCCAGTACTGGTGATCCTTCAGGCCGATCTCGGAGAGGTCGGGATAGGACAGCACCGCCACGATGTTGAACACGAAGGTCACCAGGGCCGCCAGGCGCGTCCCCAGGCCCAGCACCAGCAGTACCGGCATCGCCAGCTCGACGCCGGTGCCGAGGTAGGCCGCCAGTTCCGGCGGCAGGAAGGGCACCGCGTATTCGTTTTCGAAGAGGGACAGGGTGATGTCCCAGCTCGCAATTTTGGTGAGCCCGGAGTTGAAGAACACTGACGCCACCAGCAGGCGGACAACAAAGTCCACCACCGGGGTGCCGACGGCGAGGCCACGGCGGGCCAGGGCCAGCAGACCGGCCACGCGGGGAAAGGGTGCGGCGGTCTGTTGCATGCTCATGGATACGGTTTCCATTGCGGTCTCCTGCTTTAAGGGGGAGACCCGGCCGGTTCACCGGCCGGGGTCCGAGTTGGGCTTAGCCCTTGGCGCCGCCAGGCTTGTTGTTGGGATTGGCGGAGACCAGCTTGCCGCCCGAGATACGCTCGCAGACCCCGGCGGGCAGCGAGATCCAGGCTTCGGCATCGTTGTCCTTCTTGACCTGGCCGGCGCAGGCGTTGGTGGACGTGCCGCAGTCGTTCTTGCCTGCCTTGACGATGCCGGCGCACTTTTCCATGTCGCCCTTGGCCGCGAGGGCCTGGGTGGCGCCGGAGGCGAAGCCGATGGCGAGGATGCCGGCGATGGCGCTCTTGATGATTTGCTCGTTTTTCATGGTTCAATCTCCTTGAAGTCAGTCACTTGGGTTGGTTGTCCGGACCAGTCGATTGCCGATCCGTGGGACGCAGTTTCGCGGCCGCCCCTCACGGCTTCATCGCCGAAAAATCACTTTTTCATCACGGCGGCGACGGCGCCCCGCCAGTTCGGTCAGACTTCGCGGAAACGGGAAGGGGAGACGCCCATGGCACGCAAGGCGCTGGTGATCGAAGATGACGAAGACATCGCCCGGCTGGTGCGCATGCAGCTGGAGGGGCTGGCCTGCGAGGTCACCCTCTGCCATGACGGCGCCCAGGGGCTGGCCAAGGCCCAGGCCCGGGAATTCGATCTGGTGATCCTCGACCTGATGCTGCCCGGCCTGGACGGGCTCAGCATCTGCCGCGGCATCCGCGCCAAGGACGGGCCCTATACCCCCATCCTCATGCTGACCGCCAAGTCCACGGAACTCGACCGGGTGCTGGGCCTGGAAATGGGCGCCGACGACTACCTCACCAAGCCCTTCAGCGTCCTCGAGCTCACCGCCCGGGTGAAGGCGATCTTCCGTCGGGTGGATAAGCTGGCGGCGCCGCCGGCGGAGACCAAAACCCTCACGGCCGACGGCATGGAGATCGACACCGAGCGGCGCACGGTGACGGTGGAGGGCCAGCCCGTGGAGCTGACCGCCAAGGAGTTCGACCTGCTCCTCCAGTTTGCCCGCCATCCGGGCCGGGTCTTCACCCGCGCCCAGCTGCTCGACCAGGTCTGGGGCTACAGCCACAGCGGCTACGAGCACACCGTCAATTCCCACATCAACCGTCTGCGCAGCAAGATCGAAGGCGACCCCAACGCGCCCCGCTTCATCCTCACCGTCTGGGGGGTGGGTTACAAATTCTGCGAGGGGGGCCCCAAGGGATGATCCTGCGCTCCCTCTATGGCCGCATCGCCGTGGTGCTCATGGTGGTGTTCTTTGCCGTGGGTGCCCTGATGATCCTGGCCGTGGAGCGCATGGTGGAGGCCGAGCGCTTGGTGGACCTCGCCACCGCCCTCATCATCGGCACCGCAGCGTTCAGCCTGGGCGCCGCGCTGATCGTCTTCCGCTTCCTCACCCGGCGCCTTCGCACCCTCAGCGAGGCCATCGACGCCTTCCGGGCCAGCGGCTTCACCACGCCCATCCGGGTTCCGGAGGCCCGGGCCGATGGCGATGAAGTGGAGCGCCTGGCCAGCGCCTTTGAGGAGATGTCCGCCCGCATCGCTCACCAGTTGCAGGCCCTTGCCCAGGTGGATGACCGGCGCCGCGAGCTGCTGGCCAATGTTTCCCACGACCTGCGCACGCCCCTCACCGCTATGCAGGGCTACCTTGAAACGCTGCTGATCCACGAGGGCCGGCTGGCCCCCGAAGAGCATCGCAGCTACCTCCAGGTCGCCACCCGGCACTGCGAACGGCTCGCCAAGCTGGTGAGCGATCTTTTCGAGTTGACCAAACTCGAGGCCAAGGAAGCGCCCCTGGCGCTGGAGGCTTTCCCCCTCCCCGAGCTCGCCCAGGACGTGGTGCAGAAGTTCCAGCTCAAGGCCCGCCAGCGGGGCATCCACCTCGCCATGGGCTTTGCCCCGGATTGTCCTGCTGCCCTGGCGGACATTGGCCTCATCGAGCGGGTAATGGAAAACCTGATCGAAAACGCCCTGCGCCACACCCCCGAGGGCGGCGACGTCCACATCCACGTCGGCCCGGCCGGCGACGGCGTGGAAATGAAGGTCGCCGACACCGGGGAAGGCATCCCGGCCAGCCAGCTCGACGGCGTCTTCGACCGCTACTATCAGGTGGATCGCGGCGAGGCCAGCACCGCCGGCGCAGCCGGGCTAGGGCTCGCCATTACCCGACGCATCGTCGAACTGCATGGCGGGGAGATCGGGGTCGAAAGCGTCGAGGGGCAGGGGGCGACGTTTGTCGTGCGATTGCCGGCGGCGGTTCCAAACTAGAGCAACGGCCATGGCAAAAGAAAGCCCGCCACCCGACATTTCCGGCTCGCTGCTCTTCGGCTATTGCACTCGCTGGAAGAGCGGCCGCCGGATTCAGAGCGGGCTGGCGTTCGCAGGCCGCATTGCAGATCGCAGAATTCCAATTTCCAGATCCGGCGGAAGCCAATTACAGATAGCAATCGCACACAAGAACAGCAAGGTGTTGTTCTAATGACACTTTAAGTCGTATATTGCAAATGTAAATCAAGCCGCTTCATTGAAAATTTAGACCATGCCCCAGTTTGTTCATCACGAACTTCATCTGTTGAATCCAAGCTTTGCATCGCCACTCCTTGACGTCTTAACCGACCTCGAATATCTGCGGCGGCTGGAGGTGCAAGGCACCACGCCGCTTCCGGTTTTTCTTGAGCTGAAGACGGTGTTCCATCTGCTCGATAGTCTGGCTTCGGCACGCATTGAGGGCAATCACACCACGCTGGCCGATTATGTCGAAGCCCGGGTGCATGACGGCCATGGGTCGAGCGAGGAACTGCAGGAGATTGCCAACATCGAGCGGGCCATGTGCCAGGTGGAGGATGCGGTAGAGCCCGGCGCACCGCTGAGCGAGCACCTTTTGCGCGGCCTGCATGCGACCACTGTGGAGGGCCTGGATCGCGAAGGCGACCGCACGCCCGGAGCGTACCGCAGTGGTCCGGTACAGATTGCCCAGGCGGAGCACCTACCGCCCGACGCTCTGCGCGTGCCTGAATACATGAATGAACTGGTGAGC
>JAEUNX010000203.1 GCA_016791025.1 Zoogloeaceae bacterium
CCCGTGGGGACGCCAACATGGGCAGTCTGCCGGATCCATTGAGCAGACTGAAGCAGGTCAGCGCGGAGTGGTAGTTCAGTCGGTTAGAATACCGGCCTGTCACGCCGGGGGTCGCGGGTTCGAGTCCCGTCCACTCCGCCAACAAAAAAAAAAGGGAGCCCATGGCTCCCGTTTTCTATTTGTTGAGTTCTTGCCCCATGCGCGTGGCCGCCAAGTGCCTGACCAGCTCAATGTGCTCTTTGAGGGTATAGAGTTCGTGAGCATGGGAGAGCGGAATTCGCTTGCTACTTGCCCGCTGTTCGATTCGATTCAGGCGTATGAGCCATTCTGCGCCGTTGGTACCAGAGGGTGATCCCTGAATCTCCTTTTCCAGGGTTTTCAATTCACCATACCAGCGGTAGATGCGCGCCCGAACCCGCCAAGTGTATAACGCCGGCAGGGCGCGTGAGAGCGGAAGAAAAAGGGCTAGCAAGGGGAGGATGGCGATGATTAGGCGCTCGGCTAGTATGGCTGCCCAGAAAGGCAGGTAGCGCTGCAATAACGGCGGGCCGGATTCGTAATATCGACGCGCCACGGGACTTGCAGGTAATCCGTGGTCGCGTAAAGCCGGGAATTCACCATTTTTTTGCAACAGCCCAGGCCCGCCATGAATCTCCTTGGCCGCTTGGAGCATCAGGGAAACGATGGCCGGGTGAATGTCCTTTCGTGCCACAAGAGTCGCGGTAGTGGCCAGGAGATTGACGTCAATGGCGGGAAACGGCCGAACCAGATCCAATCCCCCGGCCGGCAAAACGTAATGAGAAAGGTGGGGGAAGCGGCGAGCGTAGGCTTCCGCATGAACTAGGTTCATCAGCTGAATCGTGGGGTGATGGAACAACTGCTGGAGTATGGGCGCCTCGGGCGCCGCCACCATTATTGCGCCCTGAATTTCTCCGGCGACCAGAGCGTCCACGGTCGTCCGAGTGTCAAGGCTGACGAGGTTGCCGGCATCAGTGGGGATGCCGGTTGCGGCAAGAACCTGGTACGCGAGCAACTGGGTTCCGCTTCCAGGGGCACCGACCGCTACTTTCAGATCATTAAGATCGGTTAGGCGGGTGCGGAGTCGATCGCTGCGGTAAAAGATCCACAACGGTTCGACATACATGCTTCCAAGCGTGATGAGATCTTCGGAGTTGGGGTCCGCAGTGATGCCCCCCTGGACGAAGGCAAGATCGACCGAACAGTCTGTTTTAATCGTCTTGAGGTTCTCCACCGAACCCGACGTTTCCCGCAACTCAAGGGCGATACCGTATTGGGCTAGGGCCTCCCGGTAGCGCTCGCCGAAATGTGCGTAGGCGCCGCCGGGGCTTCCTGTCACCATCACGATGTGACGGGGCGGGGCGGGGCGGATGTAATTGAAAAGGAGCGAGAACAGTCCGCCGAGGAGTAGCAGTGCGGCCAGGGCGTAGACGATGATTTCCCAAGGCGGGAGGGCGGAAAGACGGCGAAGGCGCATGGGCACCAGCCTAATATTCGGCTGCGAGAACGTCTACTCGCAGCCCCTTCGGCGCCACGAGTGACTTAAGACCTCCACCGGCCTGATGGCCTTGGGATTGACAGTGCGAAATCGCCGGAAAATATACAGACCCGCCCATTGGGACTAATATGCCATGACGCTATTTCCGTGCTGAGATCACCCCCGCCGCATGGCGTCGAAGAACTCGGCGTTGCCCTTCGTGGCCTTGATCTTGTCGAGGAGAAACTCCATCGCATCGATGTCATCCATCCCATAGAGCAGCTTGCGAAGGATCCATACCTTTTGCAGCACGTCGGGCTTCATCAGGAGTTCTTCGCGCCGAGTACCAGACCGGTTGACGTTGATGGCAGGATAGACCCGCTTCTCCGCCATTCGCCGATCCAAGTGGAGCTCCATGTTGCCGGTGCCCTTGAATTCCTCGTAGATCACATCGTCCATTCGGCTGCCAGTGTCGATCAGCGTGGTGGCGATGATGGTCAGCGAGCCGCCCTCTTCGATATTCCGTGCAGCACCGAAAAACCGTTTGGGCTTTTGCAGGGCGTTGGCGTCTACGCCGCCGGTCAGCACTTTGCCGGAAGCGGGAACCACTGTGTTGTAAGCGCGGGCGAGACGGGTCAGGGAGTCGAGCAGGATGACCACATCCAGTTTGTGCTCGACCAGGCGCTTGGCCTTCTCGATCACCATTTCAGCCACTTGCACGTGGCGGGTGGCCGGTTCGTCGAACGTTGAGGCAACCACCTCGCCCTTGACCGAACGCTGCATCTCGGTCACTTCCTCCGGGCGCTCGTCGATCAGGAGGACGATGAGCACGGCGTCCGGGTGGTTTGCTGTGATGGAATGGGCGATGTGTTGGAGCATCACCGTTTTGCCGCTTTTCGGCGGGGCGACGATCAGGCCACGCTGGCCTTTGCCGATGGGAGAGATCATGTCGATCACGCGGGACGTGATGTTCTCTTCCCCCCGAATCTCCCGCTCGAGTTTGAAGCACTCGGTGGGGTGCAGCGGGGTCAGATTCTCGAAGAGAATCTTGTGCTTCGCAGCCTCGGGCGGTTGAAAATTGATCCGGTCGAGTTTGACCAGGGCAAAGTAGCGTTCGCCGTCCTTCGGGGTGCGGATTTCACCTTCGATCGTGTCGCCAGTGTGTAGATTGAAGCGACGTATCTGAGAAGGAGAAACGTAAATGTCGTCGGTTCCGGCCAGATAGGAGGTGTCTGGCGACCGGAGAAAACCAAAACCGTCGGGCAATATCTCCAGGACGCCATCGCCAAAAATGGGCTCCCCTTTCTTCGCCCGGTTTTTCAGGAGGGCGAAGACAAGTTCTTGTTTGCGCAGCCGGTTTGCGCCTTCAATTTCATTGGCGTTGGCCATTTCCAGCAATTCGCTGACGTGGAGGGCTTTGAGCTCCGATAGATGCATGGCGGCAAAGGGGGGAGAAGGAAGGGCGACGAGTCGCTGGCCTCGGCGCCGGCTGCGGTCAGAGAGAAGGACCGTGCGGCGCCGTGGGGGGGTCGGGAGGAGTCCCGATAATCAGAGGTTGTTGTCGATGAAACTGGTCAGCTGGGACTTGGACAGGGCGCCGACCTTGGTCGCTTCCACCGCGCCGCCCTTGAAGAGCATGAGGGTCGGAATGCCGCGGATCCCATACTTGGCCGGGGTTTCCTGGTTCTCGTCGATGTTGAGCTTGGCGACTTTCAGTTTGCCACTGTATTCCTTGGCGACATCGTCAAGAATCGGTGCGATCATCTTGCAAGGGCCACACCATTCTGCCCAATAATCGACCAGAACAGGGGTGGCGGACTGGAGCACTTCCGAGTCGAAATTGCCGTCGGTCACATAATGGATATGCTCGCTCATGATGCCTCGCAGGGTGAGAATCTAAGGAATTGAATTGAGAGTGTTGAGCGTGATTGGACGCTCGAGGAAGGGACGAGCAAGGAAGCGCGTCCAGTTACGTTGCGGAAGGTAAGTGAAGCGGCTCCCCGCGTCAAGCAGGACGAGGGGTTGGATTGTGGCCTGGATGGATTCGACCCGCCAACGGCCTTCATCTATAGTCTCGCCTCTGACCCGCCGGGCCCTCGGTGTCCCAAGACTGAAGCAGGAGACGTCCATCATGACCTATGTAGTGACCGAAGCGTGTGTGAAGTGCAAATATACGGATTGCGTGGACGTCTGTCCGGTCGATTGTTTCCACGAGGGGCCGAACTTTCTCGTCATCGATCCCGACGAATGCATCGATTGCACACTATGTGTCGCAGAGTGCCCCGTCGAGGCGATCTATGCAGAGGATGACGTCCCGGCCGAGCAACACAGCTTCATCGCGATCAACGCGGAACTGGCGCGGAAATGGCCGACCATCGTAGAACGGAAGGATCCGCTGCCTGATGCCGACGAATGGGCCAAGCACAAGGACAAGCGGGGCCTATTGGAGCGTTGATGGTTTTCCCGCCGGGCTTTGCCAAGGCGGCGCCGCAGCGTTGATGGGCGCTGGCGTTATTGTGGCGCTCTCCAGTTTCGTCAAAAGAAAGGTGTCTCCGATGCTGGTCCGGGAAATTCTGGCGATCAAAGGGAAGGTGCTTTACACCATCGCGCCAGAGCGAACGCTTGCCGAAGCTGTGGCCATCATGACCGAGCAGGATGTGGGCTCACTGGTGGTTTTTTCCAAGGGGCGGATGGCCGGTGTTCTGACGTTCCGCGAAGTCCTTCGCGCCCTCCATCGGCATGGCTCCGCTTGGGGCGAAGCTTCCGTGGCGGGGTCCATGCTTGGCGATCCCCTGACGGCAGCGCCCAATATGGAAATGGATGAACTGCGCCGGCTGATGGTCGATCATCACCAGCGCTATCTGCCCGTGATGGACGACGCCACCCTGATGGGGGTCGTGTCGTTCCATGATGTCGCGAAGGCTGTCCTGGAAGAGCAAAGTTTCGAGAACCGGATGCTCAAGAACTACATCCGCAACTGGCCGGCTCCGGCCGAGGGCGACCAGCCCTAGACCGCCCGCGACCCTGCTCGGCCACGTCGGTCGAGAATGATGCTGGCCGAATGACCGGAGCGCGACCATTTGCGCGTGACCACACTGGGAGGAAACCGGGTGGAAAAGATCTGGTTGAAAAGCTATCCCGCTGGGATACCGGCAGACGTCGACCTCCATGAGTTTCAGTCGATTGGCGACCTGTTCGATCGATCAGCGGGGCGCTTTCGCGACAAGGTCGCCTTTGAGAACCTCGGCCGGGAATTGACCTATGGGGAGCTCGATCGCCTGAGCGCGCGCTTTGCTGG
>JAEUNX010000011.1 GCA_016791025.1 Zoogloeaceae bacterium
ATTGTACGTAGGGGAGGAGGTGACGGCATGGTGCGCGAAAAGGGAACAAAAGCCGGGCGAAAGATAGAGCCCCAACCTGGCTAGCGCAAGCAGCGGGCCCCGTCACCCTCCGCGTTCTATCGCCATCCCATCCGAGAACCCGTTCATCAAAATATAATTTGATGCGATGAACATTTCGGGAATTTGCCAACGTGCTAGATTCGCGAATCTTTGATTGTCGCGGAGTCGCGCTCATGGCACCCCACCTCATTCGTTCAACGCTTTATCTGGCAGTGACCGCCCTGATGGCGGGCTGCGTCACCAACCCCATGAAAAAGGACGAAGCCGCAGAATCCGCCCCTCCGGCGGCCAGTTCGAGTCCGGCCGTGCAACCCGCTCCAGCGCCCCCCGCCACGGCAACCCCCGACAAGGCACAAAAAGGCGCCAAGGTGGCCAAGGACAAACCGGTCGTTGCCTCAGCGCCGCCCGAGCCTGCGCCCAGCGGCAAAGTCGGACCGGGCATGAACGCCCGGGGCGAGGTGGTGGATTCGACCAAGGTGGAGTCCGGCTACGGGGCCAAGGTCAAGGGAATCCGCGACTGGGAGGGAGAGATCACCGGCAAGCCGGCACCTGGTAGTAAATTCCCGCAATTGCAGATCGGGATGTCCGTCAAGCAGGTCACCGACTTGATCGGCCAACCGAGCGATCAAGGCGCCTATGTCACCGGCAAGGCCTTCATCCCGTTCTTCTTTGGCAGCGACACCCATCGCCAGGAATACGTTTATAAGGGACAGGGGCGCCTGATCTTTGCCGGGGGCTCGATGTTCAGTGACGTGGGCAGTGGCAATCTGATCTGGATCATCCACAACGCCAACGAACCGGCCTACCGCTAGTCATCGTCCTGGGGCCAGACCGCCAATGCCGCTTGGCCCCGACCAGAGGCTACTCGTCGGCCCCGTTATTGGGCAGTGGCCACGATAAGGACATTGGCAAAGCCTACCCCACCCATTGGCATCACTTTGTTGATCGAGAAGGCCAGGGACTCCAACAGAGTTTGCCATTCCCCGAAGCGCCGGCAATACATGCGGGGAATCTCCCCCCCAAGAAACAAGGTCACCGTTCGGTCAGTCACCTGGGAAACGCGAAACGGGATGCCCCCGGCGGCGTCACCCACCCGCAAAAGGAGGACCCCTGTCGGCGCGAGAGCCGCCCGCACCCGGCGCAGCAGCGCCTCCTGCTCGGCCGGCACCAGATAGTGGATGACGTCCATCATGCTCACTACCTCGGCCTCGCCGAGGACGGCCCTGGCCATGTCGCCCACTTCCAGGACCGCGCGATCGCCGTGGGCCTTCAGCCCGGTCCAGCCCCGCTGCGCGACCTTGGGCAAAAGTTCGATGCCTCGGTACGACCGCACATGTGGCGGTGCGTCCGCGGCGCCCCATTCTCCCCGGGAATAGCGCTTCGCCGCAGCCAACAGCCAGGCAGCGAGCAAGCCCTGCCCGCACCCCAGATCGAGATAGCGGGCCGAGCGTGGAACCAATCCGCCTTCCAGCACTGCAGAGAAATAGGGATCCCCGCCGAGCTTCCCGCGGGCGAAATGGTAGGCCCAACGCCCCGCCGACCAATAGGGGGCGGAAGCGTCATCGATCAATTGCGCACGCAGTTCGCGATCCATCGCAGTGAAACCTCTCGCCAGCCCTGCCACTTCGAACCAGACGAAGCGGCTCCGACCCCGGGAACAATATGCCAATTGTAAGGGCGACTCCGGCCAAGGTGGTCGGTCTGGGATAGCAGGGGTCAGCGACGGGTGCAGTCCTCAAAGCCGTGATTGCCGCCTTTGAACTCCGGCTCGTAGTAGAACTTGTGAAAGCGCCAGCGGCCGGACTTGTTGGCCGTGAAGGTGGCAAGGCCGGTCCCGAAGTCCCGGGTGGCGGGATCGGTCAAGGCGAAGTAGATGGCCATGGTCCGCCCTCGGGCGGCCGCATGGCCCACATAAAGACCATAGCCGGGCACATCGAGTGTGAACTCATAGGCCGCGAATTCGCCTTCGCTGTGGGCGGCTTGGCGGGTCAGGGTGACGGTACCGGTGTACGGCCCCTCGTGCTGATCCTTGCCGGTGCAGTCGTAGGTCCCGCTGAAATCCGGTGCCATTGGCGGGCTGCCCGCCCAGGCGCCGACCGCTCCCAGCCACCCCACCAGGGCCAACCATCGCATTCCCATCGCCAGTCCTCGCTCGGCTTGATCGTCGAAGGTGCCATCTTGCGGCCTACACGGACCCACCGCCACCCCCTTGGCATGCCCAGCGAACGCGCTATCCTCAGATCTGGCTCCAAGCTTCAACCTTGCCCATGCGACACGCCTTCGCTCCCTTAAAGATGGTCCTTCGCGGCGTGCTGGCGCTTGGCTTGGCAGGATGTGGACCGACGGCGCTGGTCGCCTACCGCCCTGATGATCCTCCCACGGTTCATCTTCCCCTCGCCCAGGCGCAGATCCGCGACGCGCGCCAAGCGTTTTCCTCCTTGTTTGCCCGCGAGCTTGCCGAACAGGCCGACGCCACGACGGCGTGGCTGCACGGCGTCGGCCCGGCCGACCCGAACACCGTCCCGGCAGGGTTGGCGGCCCTGGATGAACGGTTCGCCGGCCGACGGGCCGGGACGTCGGTTCTCATCGTCCCGGGCCTCTTCAGCGACTGCATCGGCGACCAGTCCGTACCCTTTGGCGATGGTATGGCCCGTCCGGAAGCTGAAGCCGTCCGGGCGGCCTACCACCACTACGCAGACCTCGGACTCGGCGACCTCCGCCTCGTCCCTCTTCCCGGCCGGGCCTCGTCACCTCATAACGGCGCGCTCCTTGCCGCGGCTCTGCGGGACGAGGCCGCTCGCCCGGGGGTCAGCCGCATCGTGGTGGTGGCCTACTCGAAAGGGGTGCCGGACCTACTCGAAGCCCTGGCCCTGCTCACCCGGGAGGGCGGGACGCCGGCCAAGCTCGCGGCGGTGGTGGCCGTGGCAGGCGTGGTGGCGGGCACCCCGCTCGCGGATCACTACGAGGGCATCTACGGGCTCCTCTCGCCCCACGCCTCGCCCTTTGGTTGCACGCCCGCCGAGGGTGGGGAGGTGGAAAGCCTCACCCGCCGGGAGAGGGTTCGCTGGCTGGCGGCCCATCCCCTCCCGCGCCAGATCACCTATTACTCCATCGTCGCCTATGCAACACCGGAAGAAACGGCGCCACTCCTGCGGACCCCGAAAGGTCTTCTGGCCCCGGTGGACCCTCGCAATGACGGCCAGCTCGTTGCCAGCGACGCCATCCTGCCCGGAAGCACCCTGCTCGCCACAGTCCGGGCCGACCATCTGGACGTCGCCCTGCCCCTGAACCGTAACCCGAATGTGCTGGTCCGCCAGCTGGTCTCGGGTCGCCCCTTTCCCCGCGAGGCCCTGCTGCGGGCCACCCTGCGCTGGGTGGTTGCCGACACCGGCGGCGCCTCAGCAAATCTGGAATTTGCCCCGCCATGACACCTTGCAAACCGCATCGCCAGTCCTCCGCCTGGGTAGTCGCCATCCTGGTCACCCTCATGACTGGATGCACCAGCTTCGCGCCCCAGCCTCTGAGCATTCCGGAGGACCTGGGCAACGTACTGTCCCACACCCAAGACCAGGTCACCGTCTCGGCGGGGCTGCTCACCGACGGCCAGGCCCGCCGCCACTTTGGCGTCGATCTCGGCAAACGGGAGATCCAGGCGGCCTGGATCCGCGTCCGCAATGAGTCCGGCCGCAGCCTGTGGTTCATCCGCAATACCGTGGATCCGGATTTTTACTCCGCCGACGAAGTGACCCTGATGGTCCAAGGCGACGTGCCCGCCGCGGAAGCCGTTCGACTGCGCCAAACCCTGCGGGACGAATCGATCCGCGTCGCCCTGCCCCCGGCCACGGTGTCGGAGGGCTTTCTCTTTCTGCCTAAACTCGAAGGCGGACGCTTCATGGACATCACCCTGCAGGGCGACGCCTGGAACGAGGGCCTACCGGCGGGAACCGGGCCCGTTCACCCTCGGGAACTCCACTTCGGCCTCGCAATTCCCTTGCCCGACGGCGAATTCGATTACGAGCGCCTTGCATCTGACCGGGTCTATGGCGGCCGCCCCTTGCCCGACCTGGACGCCACCCAGTTTCGCGCCGCCCTGGAGAGTCTGCCCTGCTGCACCACCGACCTCACCGGCACCAATGCCGGCGACCCCCTCAATCTCGTCCTGGTGGGGGAGGCCGCCGAGGTGATGCACGTCCTCTCCCGCAGCGGCTGGTCCTTTACCCACCGGCTGGGGCTCACGTCCATCGGGCGGGAGATCGTCGCCGCCGTCACGGGCGCCCCCTACCTCGTCGCCCCCGTGAGCCAGCTCTACACCTTCGGACGAGGGCATGATCTCGCCCTCCAGCGCGCCCGACGCACCATCTCCCAACGCAATCACCTCCGCCTGTGGCTCGCGCCCTTCCGCTTCGAAGGCCGTTCAGTGTGGGTGGGCCAAGTGAGCCGGGACATCGGCGTCAAGCTCACCACCAAGTCCCCGACCCTGACCACCCACGTCATCGACCCCGAGGTGGACGCGACGCGGGAATACCTCCTCCACAGCCTGCTCGCCCAACGCGGCGTGGCGCGCTTCGGCTTCGTGGGCGGAAGCGGTGCCGCGCCAAGGGATGCGCCCCGGCTGAATCTCACCGACGACCCCTATTTCAGCGACGGCATGCGGCTGGTGATGCTCCTGTCGGCCGAGCCGGTGCCGGCCGACGCGATTCGCAATCTCATGTGGGAACGCTCCGGCGCCCCCATCGCTGAAGGCCAAAGCGCGGCGGCAGCCGAACACGTCAGGGCGGTGTGGCCTTAGCCCAAGAAAGGGCGCAGCGTGAGCCAGCATGCGACGCCCCCCATCAAGATCTCGCCAGCATTAAACTCGCCCTCGGACATTCCCAAATTCAATAGAAAGGGCGCAATATAACCCAATGGCATCACCCGTCAGGGCGAGCCGCCCAATGTCATCCCCCTTGGTCCGATGCGCACAAAACTAACGAGAGATTTTGCATTCGGAAAACTGCGTCGCGGCCAGAGCGAACTCGAATGGCACCCTCTGGTCGATCACCTGGCGGACGTTGCGGCGGTTTTCGAGGAACTCTGCAATTGCCGCGCGATCCGCCGGTCGCTGGAGGCGGCAGCAGGGCGTGAGCTCAACTCGCGAGATTTCTCGCGGCTCGCCGCACTGGTATTTCTCCATGACCTCGGCAAAGCCAACGCAGGCTTTCAGGCCAAGCGCTGGCTCGACACCGAACGGCCTCGCGCCTGGCTGAAGGCGGGCCATGGCGTAGAGGCGATCGGGCTGCTCGACGCCAGCAATGACCCGCGATGCACCGAAGCGCAAGATTTGCTGATGTGTCTGCCGGTGGTCGAAATGCTGGCCTGGGGCAGCGACGAAACGCTTGGCACGCTGTTGCGTGCCAGCATCTCCCATCACGGCCGACCACTGGGCGACGCGCCCGACTGGCCCAATCT
>JAEUNX010000013.1 GCA_016791025.1 Zoogloeaceae bacterium
GCCACCACCATGCCGTCTGCCTTGTCCTACCCGGGCGTGTATATCGAAGAGATTCCGAGTGGTGTGCGCACCATCGCCGGGGTCGCAACCTCCATCGCCGCCTTCGTCGGCTATACCCGCCAGGGGGTGCCGGACCAGGCCGTGCATGTCACCGGTTTCGCAGATTTCGAGCGCAGTCACGGCGGGCTGGACCGGGACAGCCCCTTGTCCTACGGGATCCGCCAGTTCTTCCTCAACGGCGGTACCGAGGCCTACGTCGTGCGGGTCGCGGCGGGAACCACCACGGCCCGCTGGCAGTTGGCGGATGGCGGCGGCACGGTGCTGGACATCTCCGCCTCCACCCCCGGCAGTTGGGGCAATGGCCTGCGCCTTACCGTCGAGCACACCGGCGTGCGCAATCCCGACGCGGAATTCAATCTGATCGTCTCGCAGCTGGTGACCCAGGGCGGGGCTTCTCAGCTCGTGGTGCGCGAGCAGCACCGCAACCTGAGCATGAACGCCCAGTCCCCCAATTACGTGGTGGCCGCGGTGAATGGCGCCTCCCAACTGATCCGGGCGACCCGGGCGGGGGGGCTGGTGTTTGGCGATGCCGGTTTCGCGGTCAGCCAGGCGGTGGTCTTTCCCCTCACCGCCAATGACGGCGTGATCGAAGGGACGGTGGATGGCAACACCGCCTTCCGGGTTGTCCTCGATCCCCTGCCGGGCAATCTGGCGGACCTGGTGACCGATCTCAACGACGCGCTGACCGCGGCCAACCTCGCCACCCGGCTGGTGGCCGAAGAGTCCGACGCCGACGGCGACACCGCCGGGACCGGATGCTTGCGCCTGGCTTCCCTGGCCACCAGCGAGACCTCGGCGGTGGCGGTGGCCGCCGGCGCCTTTGGGGGGCTGACGGTGACTTTGCATCTGGGGCTGGCCAACGGTGGGCGCGCCTTCACGGGGGATGCCGCCCATCGGCCCAACGCGGTGGCCAATGTCGCGCCCCCCACCCTCGGGGGCGATGGGTCCAAGGGTGGCGCCCTCGAACTCATCGGCAGCCCGGCCGCCAAGACCGGAATCTACGCCCTGCGCGACGTGGATCTCTTCAACCTGCTTTCCATCCCGGAAACCCGCGATCTGGCCGCCGATCAGGCCAACGCGGTGATCGCGGCCGCGGCGAGCCTGTGCGAGGAAGAGCGGGCCTTCTATCTCGTCGATGCGCCCAGCGTGCAGACCCTGGGTAACGTGACCACCTGGGCCGCCACCGCCTCCACCTCCCGCAACGCGGCGGTGTATTTCCCCGCCGTGCAGATCGCCGACCCGCTGGATGCCTTCCGGCCCCGGCCCATGGCCCCCTCCGGCACCGTGGCGGGGGTGTATGCCCGGACTGACAGCACCCGGGGCATCTGGAAGGCCCCGGCCGGGACCGACGCCAGCCTGAATGGGGTGGCGGCCCTTGACTTGCCGATGAACGACATCGAAAACGGCACCCTCAACACCCGGGGGGTGAATGCCCTGCGCAGCTTCCCCACCTACGGCAAGGTGGTCTGGGGTGCCCGTACCATGAAGGGCGCCGACGCCCAGGCGGACGAATACAAATACGTGCCGGTCCGCCGCCTCGCCCTGTTCCTGGAGGAAAGCCTCTACCGCGGCACCCAGTGGGTGGTCTTCGAGCCCAACGACGAGCCGCTGTGGGCCCAGATCCGCCTCAATGTCGGCGCCTTCATGCAGAACCTGTTCCGCCAGGGCGCCTTCCAGGGCACCAGCCCCCGGGAAGCCTACTTCGTCAAATGCGACCGGGAGACCACGACCCAGAACGACATCAACCTGGGGATCGTGAACATCCTGGTGGGCTTCGCGCCCCTCAAGCCCGCCGAGTTCGTGGTGATCAAATTCCAACAAATGGCCGGCCAGGTCGAAGTCTAAGGAGAACCCGCCATGGCAAAGTTCAGCGTCAACGCCCAGCGCTTCGATCCGTACAAGAACTTCAAATTCCGCGTCAAATGGGATGGCCGCTACGTGGCCGGCATCAGCAAGGTCGGTGCCTTGAAGCGCAGCACCGAAATGATCGAGCACCGGGAGGGCGGCGACCCTTCCACCGCCCGCACGTCCCCCGGTCGCACCAAGTTCGATGCCATCACCCTGGAGCTTGGTGTCACCCACGATACCGAATTCGAGAAATGGGCCAACAAGGTCTGGAACTACGGCTCGGGCCTCGGGGCGGAGGTCTCCCTCAAGGATTTCCGCAAGGACATCATCATCGAAGTCTATAACGAGGCCGGTCAGCTCGCCCTGGCCTACAAGGTCTATCGCTGCTGGGTGTCGGAATTCCAGGCCCTGCCGGATCTGGATGCCAACGCCAACGCCATCGCCATCCAGACCATCAAGCTGGAAAACGAGGGCTGGGAGCGGGACTACGAGGTGGCCGA
>JAEUNX010000016.1 GCA_016791025.1 Zoogloeaceae bacterium
GGCGATGTTGCTCGGGGTCGCACCGAAAAGGTCGGTCAGCACCAGCGTCCCAGCGCCCTTGTCGGTCCAACCCACCATCTGCTGCGCCACGGGCAGCAGGTCCAGCGGATCATCCTGGGCCGCCACCCCCAACTGCGCCACCTGGGGCGGGCGCTTGTTGAGCACATGGCATGCGCATTGAAGCATGGATTCGCCCAGGCTGCCGTGAGTGATGAGGAAAAGGCCGATCATGGCGCTCCCACGCGGTTGTAGCCCATTGTAGCCAAGGTCCGGGGGGCCGCGCCAAGCCTCACTCGGTCCGGGTCTCGGCGACGGGATCGGGATCGGGCAGGAAGCTGCGAAAACTGGCCGGCAGCGGCGTCTGCTCCAGGCTGCGTTGGGTGAATAAATGGCGGCCATCACAGACGAATCCCAGGTCTGCCCAATCCACGTCGTTCAGAGCGTCGCGGAATGTCGCGAGATCCACATCGGCCCGATGGGGAAAGATCGCCAGCACCCCCCCGTCGAAATGGGCGCTTGGATGAAGAAAGAACGGGCGGCCGGCCCGGGTCTTGCCATTCACATACACCCGCGGGCGATCGTTGAGGGGATAGCCCCGCCCCCACTGCCACCAGTTGCCTTCGTCGAAAGCCCGCACCTTTCGCTCGATGAGACGCGCCTTGTGGGGAAGGAGGACCTCCGGCGGCGGAGCATCCGGCTCGATCCACAGCATCCGCCGCGTTTGGCCGGTCTTGCCAGTGGCCGAAAAGACGAAATCCCGGTTGCCGTAAGCATCGCTCACGTAGAGGTCGTCGGCCCCCGAAACTGCCCCCACCTTGACCGACGCCACATCGGAGAAGCTGATCGGGTAGTCGCCACGGACGAACATCAGGTGCCCGCCAAACTCGGAAAAACGCCGGTACTGCCAGGGGGGGGCCGCCAACAAGGCTGCGAGATCATCCCCGACCCGCGCCTCTGCGCAGGCCGCATTGCGGGACAAATTGTCCAGCTCATAGCGCCAGATCAGGCAGTTGGGCAGGGCCCCGTGAAAGATCCGCGCATCCCCGAGTTCCAGGGCATGGGTGATCGAACCACGCTCGAACAACCAGCGGTTGAGGCGCACCGCACCGGTGGATTTGAGGAAATCCCTCGGCGTGATGAAGATCAGTTCCCCGCCCGGGCGCAGGTGGCGGACTGCCTTTTCGATGAAGAACAGGTACAGGTTCGAGCGCTTGTCCAGAAGATCGCTGTGGAGGAGGCGACGCGTTGCCACCGGAATGTCCTGGTAGCGCACATAGGGCGGGTTGCCGATTACCGTGTCGAACTTCTCCTTCTCCGGGTAGGCAAAGAAATCCTGGTTCAGGGAACCCGGGGGACAGTAGGTCGGGTCGATCTCGATGCCGACTGCGCCACGCAAGGGTTCGAGAAAGGCGCCATCACCGCAGGCGGGCTCCAGAACGGAGCCGGGATTCTGGCGCAGCGCCACCATGGCCCGAACCACCGGCGGCGGGGTGAAGATCTGCCCCAGCATGGTCACGTCCGGGAACGGGAAAGGGGTCTGGGGGCGGGTCATAGGGCAGTCCTGAGGAACGGGCGGGCGGGGTCCATTGGCCGCTATCCTACCGGTGTCCGGGGGGTTGGGGGGGATTGCGAAAACGATGCGGCGAGGGCTCCCCGCGCCGGGATATTAGGGTTAATCTCGGACTCCAGTCGCGCTTACCCTGAAGTCATAAATGAAGAAGCTCTTTGTCATTGCCGCGGTGCTTGGCGCGCTGTGGTATCACTTTGGTCCCCTGGCCTTCCGCACCGGAGGCGGGGCCCGGCCCGTCGCGACCGCCCAGGCTGCACCTACGGTGGAAGCCAACCCTGCTGGCCCCTTCCACTGCGACGGGCGGATCTACTGCTCGCAGATGACCTCCTGCGCGGAAGCCACCTTCTTCCTTCAGAACTGCCCTGGAGTCAAATTGGACGGCAACCACGACGGCGTGCCTTGCGAACAACAATGGTGCCGCTGAGCGAAAGGACGACGCCCGGGCGGTGGATGCGCTAGGCTGTGGGGCCAAGCTCACGAACCTTCCGATGTCCGCCGCTGCCGATACACCGTTTTCCACCCTCACCCCCGATCACATCCTCAGCGCCCTCGAAGGCTTGGGCGTGCCTTGCGATGGCCGCCTTCTGGCCCTGAACAGTTACGAAAACCGGGTCTGGCAGGTGGGTGTCGACGGCGAAGATCCGGCGGAACGTTTCCGCGTGGCCAAATTTTACCGCCCCGGCCGCTGGTCGGAGGCCGCAATCCTGGAAGAGCATGGCTTTCTGACCGAACTTGCCGACGACGACCTCCCGGTCGTCCCGCCGCTGCAGCTTGCCGGACGGTCACTCCACTTCGCCAACGGATTTCCCATCGCTGTCTTCCCCCGTCGCGGGGGACGGGCGCCCGAGCTCGACGACCCCGATTGCCTGCGCTGGATGGGCCGCCTTCTGGGCCGCATCCATCAGGTTGGCCGTCGTCATCGCCATGCCCACCGCGTGGAGCTGGACATCCACCGTTTTGGCATCGAGCCCCGGCAATTCGTAATGTCCGGCACCTGGCTCCCCCCCGAACTCGCAGAGCCCTATGCCAGCGTCAGCGCCCTGGCCCTGGACGAAGTGCATCTCTGCTTCGATCGCGCGGGAGACACCGCCGTAATCCGCTTGCATGGCGACTGCCACGCCGGCAACGTCCTGTGGACCGACGCCGGCCCCCATTTCGTCGACTTCGATGACACCCTGAACGGCCCGCCGATCCAGGACCTCTGGATGTTGCTGTCCGGTGACGACCAGGCCATGGCGCGGCAACTCGACACTGTCCTGGAGGGTTACGAGTGCTTTGCGCATCTCGACCCTCGGGAACTGCACCTGATCGAGGCCCTGCGCACCCTGCGACTCCTCCACTACTCAGCCTGGCTTGCCCGGCGCTGGGCCGATCCGGCGTTCCCCGCCGCCTTTCCCTGGTTTGCCAGCCCGCGCTACTGGCAAGACCAGATCCTTGCCCTGCGCGAACAGGTCGCCCTGATGGCCGAATCCCCCCTCGTGCGCCTGATGACCTGAACGGAGGTGATCGGGGTCAGCCCTCCGCGCCAAGACTCATCGGGACGGGCCCGAAGGCGAGCCCGCCGGTGGCGGTGCTAGGTAGGGATTGGCCGGAAGCTTGCGCAGCGCCCAGCCCAGGTCGGCCAGCGCCCGCGCCAATTCCCCCGACGGCGCCACCTTGAAGAGCGCGGCGGTGAGCAGGGCCGACTTCGCCAGTCCCAACCGGCACAGCAGGTCGGCCAGAGCGATGCGCCGGATCAAGCGAGTCTTGATTTTCCGATGTGCGGGAGTGGTGGCAGTCTGGGGCACGAACTCGACCCCGGGGACGTGAATGTCATTGCAGCCGGTAAAGGCCACGTCGGTATGGTGCATGCCGAGCAGGAACTTTTCGAGATCCCGTTCAGAAACGGCGTAGACGTAGTTGCCCACCGACTCGAACGTATGGCGGGGGGGCGTCGTGCGCCCAAGCACCCGCTTCAACCCCCGCCACAGGAACCCGAGCGGCGCAGACTCGACGAGCTGGTCCCGAGGTTCGGTCAGGATCACCGCCTTCCGGGCGACCCGGAACATTTCGTAGAGCGCCACATACGGCCGGGGAAAGTGGTGCAGGGCCTCTTTGCAATAGACGTAGTCGAAGGAACCGTCCGCAAAGGCAAGAGCTTCGGCATTCTGGGCCGAATAGGACTGGATGAAGCCGCGTTCATGGCCGATTCGCAAAAGGGTGTCCGAAATGTCCGTGCAATGGACGGATCGGGCGCCGGATCGCAGCAGAAAATTGGCATCGGTGCCGTAACGCCCGTCGCCTATCGTCAGCCAGCTTGCCTGCGGATCCTGCGCGATGAACGCCGCCAGGGGCGCCCGCATCCGGGCATGCCGCCAGGCATCCAGGGTCTCCGTGTCAAACCACGTATCCCCCACTCGGCGGCGATCAGCGTCGTCCAGCACCCGCCGCCATTCATCCTCGTGATTGTCATATCTGATGGGCGATGAAGCCACCGTCAGGCACCTCGTAAATCGGGAATCGCAAGACAACGCTGCTTTCGGTTCGTCGGTTACCCACCGTCGCGCGCGTGCAATGCGGCCCGGATGTTCCACTCGGGCCCCGCCCGCTGGGGGGCGCCGGGAGCCTCCAGAAGCGTGCTCACCAAACGCTCGATGATCCCCGGCTGCGGCAAAACCACGCCGTGGAACAGGATATCCTCATCGCGCTGAATCACCAGCGTCGGGAAATTCTCCACGTCGAGATCGCCCAGCCAATCTGCCTCGTCTTCAACGTCGAGCCAATGGAATTCCGCCTGGGGAAAGCGCGCGGCGAGGGCATCGAATACCTGGCGATAATCACGGCAGGTGCCACACCAGGCGGCGCAGAGGCACGCCACCAGAAATGGCCTGGGCAGACTAGCCATGATCCTCCTGGCCGTGCTCCTCGTCGAGGCTCAAACGAACCCGGGCAGCCAGGTCCTCGATGGCGTAGGGCTTACTGAGGAGCCGCGCCGGCTCGACCTGTGGCTCTTGGGTGGACGATACGTTGCCGGTGTAACCCGAGGCATAGAGCACCTTGAGACCGGGGCGCTCGGCCTGGGCCGACGCCACGAGGGCCGGACCGGTCATGGCTCCCGGCAACACCACGTCGGTGAACAACAAGGCGACCTCTGGCGATGCCCGCAAGACCTCCAGCGCCGATGGTCCATCCGCCGCCGCCAGGATCCGATAACCCAATTCCCCCAGCACCCGACAGGCAAGGGCCCGCACTTCGGGCTCGTCCTCCACCACCAGGATCGTCTCGGTTCCTGTTGGAACCACGGCCCCCGGATCCGCGGCCGGCGCCACACCCACCGCGTCAACGCTCATGGGGAGGAAGATCTTGACCGTCGTGCCCCGACCCACCTCGCTGTAAATCTTCACATGACCATTGGACTGTTTGACAAAGCCATACACCATGGCCAAGCCCAGCCCGCTCCCTTTGCCCACGTCCTTGGTGGTGAAGAAGGGCTCGAAGGCCCGGGCAAGCACGTCCGGCGCCATGCCGCCGCCGGTGTCGGAAACGGCGAGGAGCAGATAACGCCCTGGCCGCAGACCCCAATCGCGCTCGACGCGCAGATCGTCGAATACCGCCGCCGCCGTCTCCAGGGTCAGGGTTCCGCCGTCGGGCATGGCATCCCGGGCATTCACCGCCAGATTGAGGAGGGCCGTCTCGAGCTGGGCCGGGTCGGCCAGAGCCGGCGCCAGCCCCGGTGCCAGGCGCAGCTGGATGTCGATCCGCTCGCCAAGGGTTCGGCGCAGCATGCCGGCAAGACTGGCGACCAGCTCGCTCAGATCCAGCGGAGCCGGCGCGAGACACTGCTTGCGGGAGAAGGCCAGCAGGGTGCGGTTCAGGTCCGCGCCGCGTTTGGCCGCCCGCAGGGCGGCATGCACCAGCTCCCCGCTGACCGGATCCGCCTTCAGGCGTAGAGCCAGAATCTGCAGGTTGCCCATCACCACCGTCAGGAGGTTGTTGAAATCATGGGCCACCCCACCGGTCAGCTGGCCGACGGCCTCCATCTTCTGAGCCTGAAACAGGGCCTGCTGGGCCTGACGACGATCGGCCATTTCGCCCCGAAGGGCGAAGTTGGCCGCTTCCAGCGCCTCCGTGCGCTCCCGAACCCTCAGCTCCAGTTCGTCCCGGGCGATGCGCAGGGCCTCCTGGGCCTCCCGCCGCTCGCTGATGTCACGAATGGCCGCCGAAATCAGCACCCCATCCGGGGCATGCATAGGACTAAGGCTAATCTCCACCGGCACTTCGCTACCGTCCCGCCGCCGACCGAAAAGATCTTTGGCGCTGCCCATGGGCCGTACCGAGGGCTGGGCGATGAAGGCATTGCGCTGGGCGGTATGGCGGCCGCGGTCCGCCGCCGGCACAAGGATCTCGATCGCCTCGCCAATCAGCTCGGCCCGCGAATAGCCGAAGAGCTTTTCCGTCTGGCTATTGACCAGGACGATCCGCCCGGAGCGATCCACCACCACGATGGCATCAGGCGCTGCTTCCAGAAGATCCCTTGCCCGCAGTTCCAGCGCCCTGGCCTGGACCAATTCGTTGTTGAGCCGGGAAATCTCATCCAGTAGCGTGGCGGAGGGCCGATCATTCATGGGGGGGTGCCCGCCTCCCGATCAAAGGCCGCCACGACCTGCTGGAACTGGGCTCGGTTGTCTTCGCTCAGCTCGCACAGCAGGCGATGAGCCTCGGCGATGGTGCGTGCCAACGCCTTCTCCTCGACCTGCGCGACCGGGATCGGGTCCGCCGCCACCGGCCCTTCGGCCGCCGCCGGGACGATGCAGCACACATCGTCAAGGCACACGCTGGTGAGCATCTCGTTGATCTCCGGATTGACGGAAAATACGATAGGCCGGCTCCCCTCGGCTCGCGCCAAACCCCGAGCGATCTTGGCCAGGAGGCCGATCCCCGTGCTGTCGATGGCGGTGGCGTCGTTGAGGTCGACGCAGACGCTGGAAGGCGGCTCACCTTTGAAGAGCCGGTCGATGAAGCGGTCCATCGAATTGGCGTTGGTGTAGCGCAATGGGCCTTCGACCCGCAGCACCCAGTCGTCCCCATGGCGGGCGTAGAGAATCTGGCCGTCGTCGATCATGCTGGAGCTATCCTTCTGAGAGACAGGACGCTCACGTCGTCCGGGCGGTGTGCCTTATCCCATACTCCGAGCCCGGCCGCCAGCCCCTCGGCGTCAAGTTCGCGATTCGCCGCCAGAGCCCGCAGGGCTTCCTTGCGATCCTGGAGGGAAAGCAGCGGAATCAGCTCCAGCGCCCCGTCGGAAAAAAGGCGCAGGGCGCCTTCACCGTCAAATGAAAACTCCTCGGACCGATACTGGGCGCCGTCGAAGAGGCCCACCGGCGCACTGCGGCCACCAATTTCCCGCAGACCGGCGTCATCGGTAAGCATAGGGAACGGATACTGCCCGGCATTGGCGCAGGTCAGGCGCCCATCGGCAATGCCGATCACGCCATAGAACATGGTCAGATGCTTGCCGTAGCGCGCAACGAGGAATTCGTCGTTCAGCGCCGCCAGAAGTGCCGCCGGCGAGGTAATAGTGGTGTCGCCAAAGCGCCGATAGTTTTCGAGATGGCGCCCCACGGATCCTTTGAGGAGTACGGTGATCACCGCCGAAGGCACACCGTGGCCAGCCACATCGGCCATGTAAAAGCCAAAGTGATTGGCATCGATACTGAAATAGTCGACGAAATCCCCGCTCAGAAAGGTCGACGGCGCAATGAAGCGCGAGAGTTCAAAAGCGCCGAATCGGGCGGGACTTTCGGGAAGTAGCGCAAACTGAATCTGGCGCCCGTGCTCCTCGTCCGCCTCCAGCTGGCGCAGGGTCGCGGTTAGGCGGGCATTGGTCGCCTCCAGGCTTGCGCGATAGGCGCGGTTTTCGGCCTCGAGCCGGGCACGCTCCAGAGCCTTGCCCACCGCATGATCCAGGACCGCAAAATCCTCGATCGGCTTGGTGAGGAAATCGGCGGCGCCAAGCTTCAAGGCGCTGATGGCATCCGCCATGTCGCCAGTGCCGGAAATCACGATCACCGGCAACCCTGGCACTGCCGCATGGATCTCGCGCAAAACCGTCAGGCCGTCCATCCCTGGCATGCGCAGGTCGCACATGACCAAGTCCGGCGGAGATTGGCGACAATGCTCCACCGCGGCCGCTCCACCGTCGAGCGCCGTGACCGAATGGCCCTGCTGATCCAGGTAAAAGCGGAACATCTCCCGGATCAAGGCATCGTCATCGATGACCAGAATTCGTGCTGTCACGCAACAAACCATGACGCCAATAGGGGCTTTCCCCCAGCATTTGCGCCGAAAATTGGGATAGAGCGTTGCAGTATAGACCGGTCCACCGGGATGGTGGGCGACCGGGGGCCCCGGTTGGACAACCTCCGCCAGAACAGGCGGATCCGGCGGGAAGCGGAATCTCCTGCGCGGGAAGGCCTGAGGCGGGTTTCGCCAGCGCTGCCTCCAGGCCCAACCTGGTGCACTGCAGGGAAGCACGTCCGCCGACACCAACGCGGCGGAGGCGGACGAGGGCTCCGATTGCGGCGACGAAGCTGGGACCAAACTCTTCGCCCGCGCCGCGTGGAGAATTCGAACGGCATCGGGCCCCGGCTCCCTCAGGTCGGTGGGCGCCCCCGCGACGGCGAGTCCGCCCCGCCCAGGGCCCGGGCGATGAAGCGGCGTGGCACGGTCGGGCGTGGCACGCGCTGCTCGAACCAGGTTCGCACGTCCTGATCCAGCCCCAGCCCGTGCATGTAGTTGTAGAGGGCCTTGTTGAGGGCGCGACCGAGGGCGTCGTGATCCACCCCCGTTGGGTCGATGAATCCGACGTCGTTCCGGGCGAAGGCCCCCGGCGGCAAGGGCAGGAGGGTCACGCCGTATTCGTCCGGATTGAGTCCCACCGGGGAATGCACGGTGCACGCAAAGCGGTGGAAAAAGCCGGACTGGATGCAGCCCTCAGCGAAAAGTTGGCGCACGTATTCCAGGGCGTCCACCGTATCCTGCACCGTCTGGGTCGGGAACCCGTACATCAAATAAGCATGGACCAGGATGCCGGCGTCGGTGAAGGCGCGGGTGACCCGGGCCACCTGCTCCACGGAAACGCCCTTCTTCATCAGCGTCAGCAGTCGATCGGAGGCCACCTCCAGCCCTCCGGAAATGGCGATGCAGCCGGACTCGGCCAATTCCTTGCACAGCTCCGGGGTGAAGGATTTTTCAAAGCGCACGTTGCCCCACCAGGAGATGGCCCGCCCCCGCGCCTTCAGTTCCGCCGCCAGGGCCCGCAGGGCCTTGGGCGGGGCGGCTTCGTCGACGAAGTGGAAGCCGGTCTGGCCGGTCTCCGCCACTACCGCTTCGACGCGGTCCACCAGGGTGGCCGCGCTGGCCGCCTCGAAGCGGGCAATGTAGTCCAGGCTCACGTCGCAGAAGCTGCATTTTTTCCAGTAGCAGCCATGGGCCACGGTGAGCTTGTTCCAGCGCCCGTCCGACCAAAGCCGGTGCATCGGGTTGAGCATGTCCAGGAGCGAGAGGTAGGCGCCCAGGGGCAGGCCGTCCCAGGTGGGCGTCCCCACCTCCTCAAAGGGAATGTCCGGTTCGGGAAAATTCTCGTAGCGCACGGCGTTGCCCGTTTGCCCCGAGTCGTCGCGGCGAAAGGTCCGCACCAGGCGGCCGGCGCTCCTTTTGCCCGCCAGGTGCTCCAGCAGCGCCAGGAGGGGGCGCTCGCCGGCATCCAGGGTGACGAAGTCGAAATAATCGAAGACCCGGGGTTCGGCGAGTTCCCGCAACTCGGTGTTCACATAACCCCCGCCCAGCACGGTCACAACCTCAGGCCGGGCGGCCTTGACGGCCTGGGCGATGCGGAACGCCCCATACACCGAGCCCGGGAAAGGCACCGAGATCAGCACCACGTTCGGCGAGTGGTGGGCCAGGGCCTCGACGGTCAGCGTGGCCAGCACCTGATCGACCCAGGTCGGCGCCGCCGCCAGGGCCTCCGCCAGGGGGTCGAAGCTCGCTTGGGAGAGGGCGAGAGATTCGGCATAGCGCACGAATTCGAAGCGCGGGTCGGCGGCCTCCCGCAGCACATCGGCCACGTCGTCGAGGAAGAGGGTGGCGAAGTGGCGCGCCCGGTCCTGGACGCCCAGCGCACCGAAGGCCCAGGCCAGGGGATCGCCACCCTCCGGGTCGATGTATTCGTCGAGGCTCGCGAAGCGCGGCCCTTCGGGCAGGAAGCTACGGCCGGCGATGCGGTGGGCCAGGGTCGGGTCCCGCCCCTGCAGGAAGGCCAGCGTCGGCCCCATGGCCACGCGATAGGCGGAAAAATTGTCCAGAAATGCGCGGGTCGCAGGGCCTCGCCGCTTGGCCGGCAGGAGGTCTGCGGCATCCCGCAGGGTGTCCAGCCCCGCCGGCGAAAATAGGCGCAACACCAAGCCCAGCGCCAGATCGTCCTGAACGGCCACCACGCCCCTGGAGCGCAGAAATCCGGTGAGGTAGGCGGTGGAGGGATAGGGGGTGTTGAGCTGGGTCATCGGTGGGATGAGGGCCAGCACACGAGGCGGGACGATCGGCGCGGACATGGCTTGAGAGTGCCTTGCCAGCATCGCCGGGGCAAGCCCCGACGGCGGGCGGGATTGCGGCACAATCGCTCATCTTGACCCGGAGCCCCCCGTGAGCGCCCCCCTCGATCGTCCTGTTTCCCTGCCCCGTCTCTACGCTGCCCTGTGGCATCACGCCGCCGGAGTGCGCCATCTCATTCTTGGCGCCTTCGCCATGCTGCTGGCGTCCCAGCTCTTCAAGCTGGCGGTGCCCTGGCTCGCGGGCCAGGCCATCGACGCCATCCAGGGCGGCGGCCTGGGTGGCGTGGGTACGGCGGGCAAGTGGCTGGCCCTGGTGTTCGCCGCCACCGTGGCGAGCTGGGCGTTGCATGGGCCGGGCCGCATTCTCGAACGCAATGTCGCCCTCAAGGTGCGGGAACGGCTCTCGGGCCTCCTGGTGGCGCGGCTATTCGCCGCGCCCCTCGCCTGGCACCAGCGCCACCATTCAGGGGAGACCCTGCACCGGGTGCAGCAGAGCACCGGCGCCCTCTACGACTTCGCCCAGAACCAGTTCATCTACCTGCAGAACGCGGTGCGCCTGGTGGGGCCGGTGATCGCCCTGTGGCTGATCTCGCCAGTGGTGGGCATGGTGGCAGTAGTGGGCTACGGCGTCTTGGGCGGCATCATCCTGCTCTTCGACCGCCGGATGATGGGGCTGGCGGTCGCGGAAAACCACGCCTCCCGACGCTATGGCGCCGCCCTGGTGGATGCCCTGGGCAATGTCTTCAGCATCACCGCCCTGCGCCGGGGCAAGGGGGTGGCGGCCCTGGTGGCGGAGCGCCTCGCCGCCTCCTTTGAGCCGCTGCGCCGTAACATCGTGCTCAATGAAGCCAAGTGGGCGACGGTGGATCTCCTGTCCAGCCTGCTTTGGTGTGTGCTGGTGGGGCTCTACGCCTGGCTGGAATCTTCGGCCGCCACGGCGGCGATGGCGGGCGGCGTCGCGCTCGGCAAGGTCTTCATGGTTTATGAGTATTCCCAGCAGGCCGGCGGGGTGATTACCGCCATCGCCTCCCACTTCCAGTCCCTGGCCCGCCAACAGGCGGATTACGCCGCAGCCCTGCCGGTGCTGGGCGCCCCCGTGGCCACGGAATCCGACGCCCCACTGGCCAGCCCCTGGCGCCGCATGCGGGTGGTGGGGCTGCGCCACTTCCATGCCCCCGGCGACCTCCGGCCCGCCCTGGCGGACGTGGACCTCACCCTGGAACGGGGCCGGCGCTATGCCCTGATCGGCCCCAGCGGCGGCGGTAAGACCACCCTCATGCGCCTTCTGGCCGGCCTGGAAACCCCCGCCGCTGGCCAGGTCTGGCTGGACGACGAGGCCCTGCCGGACCCGGTGGGGACGCTCCGCCGGGAAGCCACCCTGATTCCCCAGCAGGCGGAAATCTTCGAGGGCACCCTGAAGGAAAACCTGCTCCTGGGGGTCGAGGCCGACATGGCGCGGATCGGAAACGCGGTGCGCGCCGCCTGCGCCGAGAACTTCATCGCCAGCGAAGCGGGGGGCCTGGAACGCCCGGTGGCCGAG
>JAEUNX010000027.1 GCA_016791025.1 Zoogloeaceae bacterium
CAGCAGTTCCTGGCCAAGATTCTCCACCACTAGCCCAACCGATCCGCCTATGCAAAAGCGTGCGGGAGTCCACCTGATCGCGACGGGTGGGACGATTGCCGGCCTGGCCGAAGAGGAAAACGCACCCCAGCACTACACGGCCGGGGTGCTCCCCGCCGAGCAACTTCTGGCCAGCGTTCCAGGGCTAGCAGGCGTGGCCCGGCTGACCGTCGAGCAGCTTTACAGCCTGGATAGCCGCGATATGACGCCGGAGCATTGGCGGGGTTTGGCCAGAGCGGTCCACGCCGCTTTGGCGCGGGACGACGTGGATGGTGTGGTGGTCACCCACGGAACCGATACCCTGGAGGAGTCCGCCTTTTATGTCGACCTGGTGACCCAGTCGCCCAAACCGGTGGTCTTCACCGGGGCCATGCGCCCGGCCAACGCGCCCTCGCCGGACGGGCCGATGAATCTCCTGGATGCCGTGACCGTCGCGGCCAGTCCAGAGGCGCGGGGGCTGGGCGTCCTGGCCGTTCTCCATCAGCGCATCCATGCCGCCCGAGATATCACCAAAGCCTGGCCGGATCGGCTGGATGCATTTTCCAGCGGGGACTGCGGGGTTGTCGGCAGAACCGCACCAATCCAGATATTTAGGGCCGTTGTTCCTCGTGAAAAAGCCCTGCCCATCGCTCCAGACGGGCCTTTACCCCGGGTGGATGTCCTGGTTATTGGGGCGGGCAGCGCGCCGGATATGCTTGAGGCAGCCCGCGAGAAAGGTGCACGGGCAGTCGTGCTCGCGCTTCCGGGCAACGCCAGTTTGCCGGACGCCTGGCGCGATGCGGTAATCGTTGCTGCCAAAGTTGGCGTCACGACGGTCCTTGCCGCGCGTTGCGGCAATGCCGTACCGCCAAAAATGGGGAAAAGAAATCTTCCTGCGATCGTCACAGCCTTGCCGCCGGCAAAGGCTCGAGTGGCCTCGGTTGCGGCGCTTGGAGCCGGATCAGATCCCGAATCATGGTTGCATGCCTGACGGGTTTTCTGGTGTTCGGTTGTCAATCAAAAGCACTTTTATTCATTGGTTTTTAAGGAGAAATTTTGTTACGAATTGGGCGAAAGTTGTAGCAGGACGTAAGGGAGGGTTTAAATTCGTCAATAAATCGTTAAAGATTTCACGCGCTTCGCCGTAGAGGGGGCATCCGGCACATGCCGGACTGACCTGCAAGGGCAAAACCGCCGAAAGGCGGCGACGCAAAATCACCGGTCTAAAGGGGAAACCCCATGACAGCGGGATCGCCAGGGCAGCATGGGTGCGTCCTTTCTTGAGGGGCTGCCTGTTTCTGCGCGCTCGATCTCATTGTCTGGCCCCTTGGCCGACAGAGCTAAAAGGGATCGAGAAAATGAGCGCACTCCACAAAAAATCCACCGCCTTCCGCCGCATCGTCCGCCTCCTCCCTCTCTTGATCGGTGGTGCATTCGCCAGCCTGCCTGCATTCTCGGCCTCTGCTTCGACTGAGCAATGGGCGCCGGGCCGTTTGCTGGTTCAGCCAAAACCTGGCCTTCCGGATGCTGTGCTAGCCAAAATTCTTAAGAGCCATGGCGCGAAATCGGTCGGAAAAATTAACGGAATCGATGTTCATGTTGTAGAACTTGCGACAAAGGGGAGTGAAAAAGCGATGGCGGCGCTGCTCGCCCACAATCCCCATGTCGCGTTTGCCGAACTCGATATGGTCGTACGTCCAGCCGCTACCGCCGATGACCCATATTTCTCCAGCGCGTGGCATCTACAAAAACTGAATATTCCCTCTGCCTGGGATGTGGCGAATGGGACGGGAGTCGTCGTCGCCGTACTCGATTCCGGTGTTGACGGCGGACACCCTGATCTCGTAAATCAGATGGTCCCAGGCTGGAATTTTTATGACAATAACGCGAATACATCAGACGTTAATGGTCATGGTACCCAAGTCGCTGGTGCCGTGGCTGCTTCGACTAACAACTCAATCGGCGTCTCCGCTGTAGCGCCAGGCGCCAAAATCATGCCGGTTCGGATTTCTCTCCCAGATGGTACTGCCTACTACAGTACGATGGCTTCGGGATTGACGTGGGCGGCGAATAACGGCGCGAAGGTGGCAAATATTAGTTACCAGAGTGTCTCTGGGAGTTCAACGGTTGCGAATGCCGCCTTATACCTAAAAAACAAGGGTGGAGTAACTGTCGTTGCAGCCGGGAACACTGGCGTCGAGCAAACCTTTGCGCCGACAGATGCGATGTTGAGTGTCTCCGCGACAGATGCGAGCGACAACAAAGCTAGTTGGTCTAGCTTCGGCAGTTACGTAGATATCGCTGCACCCGGTGTTGGCATCTTGAGCACTACTGCCGGAGGGGGCTACGCCGCAGTCAGTGGGACGTCGTTTTCAAGCCCAATAACGGCAGGTGTTGTGGCCTTGATGATGAATGCGAATGCGGCACTAAGCCCGACGGATATCGAACAGCTCCTATTTGGTACGGCAACAGATCTGGGTGATCCTGGAAAAGACAAGCTCTACGGCAATGGCCGCGTGAATGCATCTGCTGCCGTCCAAGCCGCCGCGTCTGCGACCGCATTGGATATCACTTCCCCCACGACCTCATTTGGTTCTCCTGCGCTTGGCTCGGTTGTACGCGGGGTTACCAATATCAGTATTAACGCGAGTGACGATGTTTCTGTGGCTAGAGTTGAGCTTTGGGCGAATGGCACTCTAGTGGGGACGGATTATTCGGCTCCGTACGAATTTAGCTGGGACACCACTCAGGTTCCCGACGGCGGAGCAAATCTCTACGCGTACGCGTTCGATACGAGCGGAAACTATGGTTCTAGCGCGCGGTCGGTTACGGTATCTAATGCAGCAGACACTCAGCCCCCCACGGTAGTAATTAGTAACCCGAACAATGGCACTGCCGTCAGCGGGACTGTTACGATTAATGGCCAAGGAATCGACAACGTTGGTCTTGATTCCCTGACGCTATTTGTCGACGGTAAGGCGGTTCTGAGCACGGCCGGCACTACCCTAACCTACAAGTGGAATACGCGGAAGGTTGCGGCTGGCGGCCATTTAATTGAACTGGTGGCAGTCGATAGTTCTGGGAATGTTGGTCGCCAGGCAGTGACGGTTTCTCGCTAACGGGTGGGCCCTACGCAAGATGGGGCGCCATAGGCGCCCCATTTCTTACTTGCCAGAAGCTATATTAGCTCTTTCTCCTAGCTGCCAAGCCCATTAGTCCAACGCCAATGAGAGCAAGGGTGCCGGGCTCAGGGACTGAGCCTTGGTCGTCAGGCCGGCAATCAATGACACAGCCGCCGTTAACAAACGCCTCGCTTTGTCCGTCTGCGAAGCCTTGCACATGGATTCCGATACGCAGGCCGCCCAGCATATCTACGCCTGGGTTGTCGAGCCCCAATTCCAGAGCGCTAATCAGATCGTTGTAGGTGGTGCCGTTAATGAGATTAAAAATGATGCGAAGCTCTTCACCAGGGTTAACCCCATTGGGCTGGGCAGGTGCATCAGAGTCCGCGAGGAATCCGGCGGAGGTATTGAAGTTGATGTTATTACCCGACGGCAGATTGGGAGGCGAGGCCGAACCCCCCGTAAATGACACGCCAAGCATGTTGATGACCGACGAAATTCCAAGCAAGGTGCCGTCATCAAAATAGACGTCTGTAATGGAACTGGCGAGCGGGCCGGTATTGTAAAAACGGAATCCCGCTTGGCCAGCGCCCAGGCCTGTGTCGTAGACTTCGACGAACAATTGGGCTTCGCCGATTCCCGGGTCAATGGCGCTATTGCTGGTGATAGCGCCAAACCCGTAAGTAGAGGACGAGGCGAACGCGGGTAGCGGTGCGATGCTCGCCGCAATGGCGATCGCAAGCGATGCTTTCTTGAACTGCTGGAGTAACGACGACGCGCCCACAATATTTCTCCTGAAAATCTTTCTCGAGGTTATCGGTATCAACGGATGTGCGGTATCCAAAGCATGTTTTGGGCCACATTGCAAAAGTGTTGATAAGTAATGAGAATTTTGTGGTGGGCAGGTCGTTTTGGGTTGTAGTGTCAAGAGTCCCGACACGGATCTGTTGTCTTGCATTATTTCGGATGAACCAAAGTCGCTTGGTTTCAGTGCCCTTCATGGGCTCTTCCCTCGGGGGGTGGGGGCGGCTTCGTTGCCATTGCAATCATTGGAGTGGTGACGTTGGCATGCGAACGCCGACTTGCAGGGGGGGCATCAAAGTCCGACGTCCGTACCGCCGCCTTCCAATGAGCTTTCTACGACCTTTCTCGAAAGAGCCGGGGCGAAGAATTCAATGAATGCAAACGTGTATCTCCGCAGCAAAGATCCGGTACGGATGCCAATGCGGGTCGTGGAAGATTCAAACAGGTGTCCGGCTTCTAGTGCGCCCAGGTTTTTGTCGGCCGTTGGGTCAAAGGCCATGCTGGCAAGAATTCCGACACCGAGCCCAAGGGCTACGTAGGTCTTGATTACGTCTGAGTCGATGGCGGTCAGGACGACGTTTGGCTTGAGTCCCCGCCCTAGACAGGCCTTGTTGATCTGGTTGCGACCAGTGAAGGCGAAGTCATAGGTGATCAGCGGCCAGCGGGCGATTTCTTCTAGCGTCAATGGCTGAGCCTTGAGGATGGGGTGATCTTTGGGGGCGATCACGCGCCGGTTCCATTGGTAGCAGGGGAGCATCACCAAGTTTTCATTTTCTGCGATGGCCTCGGTGGCGATGGCGATGTCCGCTTCGCCGGACAGCACATATTCGCAAACTTGGGTGGGGCTGCCTTGGTGAAGATTGAGGCGAACCCGCGGGTAAGCCCGCATGAATCGCTGAATGACCGGGGGCAGAGCATAGCGGGCCTGGGTGTGGGTGGTGGCGATGGAGAGGACGCCTTCGTCTTCGTGGCGGAACTCTTCTCCAACGAGGCGCAGGTTGGTTTGGTCCCGCAGCATGCGTTCCGCGATGGCCAGTACCTGTTTGCCAGGATCCGTCAGGCCCACCAATCGCTTGCCATGGCGAAGAAAGATGTCGACCCCGAGTTCCTCTTCAAGAA
The DNA here is from genome assembly GCA_016791025.1 of Zoogloeaceae bacterium. GTDB lineage: Bacteria > Pseudomonadota > Gammaproteobacteria > Burkholderiales > Rhodocyclaceae > JAEUNX01. The sequence continues at coordinate 5,064 of JAEUNX010000027.1, forward strand.
GGCGAATCTGCTTCGATACTCCGGGCTGCGAGGTGAACAAGGCTTCGGCGGCTTCCGAAACGTTCATTCCGTGACGGCTCACTTCGACCACGTAGCGGATCTGCTGAAGATTCATTGCAAACTTTTGTTAATAGCCATTGGTTCTATGAGTGTAACTCGATAGAGCGTTGGGGCTCTATTGATAGCGGCTACAATGCGCTGCAACATGCTCGGGAGTCATGATGGACATTGCGTACACCATTGCCGGTTTTTCCGTGGGGGCCATAGTTGGGCTGACCGGCGTGGGCGGAGGGTCTTTGATGACGCCGCTCCTCGTGTTGTTGTTTGGCATTCACCCGTCTGTCGCGGTGGGTACGGACTTGTTGTACGCCGCGATTACAAAGGCCGGTGGTACTTTGGCCCATGGTCTCAAGGGCACGGTGGACTGGTCGATCACCAAGCGACTTGCAATGGGCAGCATTCCCGCCTCGATCGTCACGTTGGTGCTGGTGGGGACACTGGCTCCTGGCGGCATCGAAGGCGCCACGGCGCTAATCAAGGTCGCGCTGGGCGTTGCCTTGCTGCTTACGGCTGTCGCGATTATCTTCCGCAAGAAGATTCAGGAATTTGCACTGCGCCATAGCGGCCCTCCCAACCCGCGGCGCACCGCCGCTCTGACGGTCCTGACCGGGGCCATCTTGGGAGTGCTGGTGTCGATCTCGTCGGTCGGCGCTGGTGCCCTGGGGGTGACCGCTCTATTCTTCCTTTACCCTGCACTGCCGACGCTGCGGATCGTTGGGAGCGACATTGCCCACGCCGTGCCGCTCACCGCGGTGGCCGGCGCTGGTCACTGGGTGCTCGGGAGCGTAGACTGGGCGCTCCTCGCCAGTTTGATCCTCGGCTCGCTCCCCGGAATCTGGCTGGGCAGCCACATTTCCACCAAGGTGCCAGACCGCGTGCTACGTCCGATCCTTGCCACCATGCTGGTGTTGGTCGGCGCCAAGCTGATCGCGCACTGAGAACGTTTCCCCCGAGAGAATCGCAGTTATGTATCGATACGACGCCATTGATCAGCGCATCGTGGATGAGCGCGTGGCCCAATTCCGGGACCAGACGCGCCGCTATCTTGCCGGTGAGTTGAGCGAAGATGAGTTCCGGCCCCTGCGGCTGCAAAACGGCCTCTATATCCAGCGCCACGCGCCCATGTTGCGGATCGCCATTCCCTATGGAGCGCTGCGTTCGGAGCAAATGCGCATGCTGGCCCGGATCGCCCGGGAATATGATCGCGGCTACGGCCATTTCACCACCCGTCAGAACCTCCAGTTCAATTGGCCGGAGTTGCCCAAGGTGCCGGACATTCTGGCCCTACTGGCAAGCGTCGAGATGCACGCCATCCAGACCTCGGGCAACTGCATCCGTAATTTCACCTCCGATCCATATGCCGGCGTCGCGGGCGACGAGCGTATCGATCCCCGGCCCTGGGCCGAGATCCTCCGACAGTGGAGCACATTCCACCCTGAGTTCGCCTATCTGCCGCGCAAGTTCAAGATGGCCGTGAATGGCGCGGCAGAGGACCGCGCGGTCATCCGGGTGCACGACATCGGCTTGGAAGTCATTCGTAACGCGGCTGGCGAAGTCGGCTTTCGCATTCTGGTGGGCGGTGGGCTGGGGCGGACGCCGATCATCGGCAAAGAGATCGCCGCCTTCGTGCCCTGGCAGCATGTCCTCACCTACTGCGAAGCGATCCTGCGGGTCTATAACCTCCACGGCCGGCGGGACAACCTCTACAAGGCACGGATCAAGATCCTCGTCCAGGCCTTGGGCATCGATGAGTTCCGGCGGCAGGTGGAGGACGAGTGGCAGCATCTGAAGGATGGCCCTTCCACGCTCACCGAGGACGAGGTGCGCCGCGTGGCGGATCAGTTTGAGGATCCGCCCTACGAGGCGCTTGCGGATGGTGATCCGGTCTACCTTCAGCTCGTGGCAGCCAACAATCCGTTTGCCGCCTGGACGCGGCGGAACGTGCGTCATCACAAGCGCGCAGGTTACGCATCTGTGGTGATCTCGCTGAAGAAAACCGGCGTACCGCCCGGCGATATCTCGGCCGAGCAAATGGATCTGGTCGCAGATCTGGCCGAAACATACAGTTTTGGCGAATTGCGGGTCACCCATGAGCAGAACCTGGTCCTGGCGGACGTCCGGCAGGCGGACCTCTTTGGCTTGTGGCAAAAGCTGCGGGATTCCGGTCTGGCGACGGCCAACATTGGCCTCCTGACCGACATCATTTGTTGCCCGGGGGGGGATTTTTGCGCCCTGGCCAACGCGAAGTCCATTCCCATTGCGGAGGCCATCCAGAGCCGGTTTGATGATCTCGATTACCTCTACGATGTCGGCGAGCTCGAGATCAACATCTCCGGGTGCATGAATGCCTGTGGTCATCACCACGTCGGAAACATCGGCATCCTGGGCGTGGATAAAAACGGTGAGGAGTGGTACCAGGTGACGATCGGCGGGGCCCAGGGCAATGAAGCCAGCATTGGCAAGGTGATCGGCCCCTCCTTTGCGGCGGCGGAGATGCCAGAGGTGATTGAGGCCCTGCTGGATACCTATGTGGCCCAGCGGTTCGAGGACGAATTATTTGTCGATACGGTACGGCGGGTGGGGGTGGAGCCCTTCAAGGCCCGTGTATACAGCGGCCGGGTCGGCGGGAAGAAGAAGGTGGCAAATGGCTAAGGTGATCAAGAATGGCCAGATCGTGACCGACGGCTGGCAGGTGCTTCGGCTGGCCGAGGGCGACAGCGCCGAATTGGTGGCGGTGCCGTCGGGGCCGGTGCTGGTGCCGCTGACGGTCTGGCAGGCACGGCAAGCCGATCTGGCGGGGCGTCCGGATGTCGGCGTCTGGCTGGCGAGCCACGAGCCGGCAAGCGCCCTCGCTGATGGGGTCGAGCAACTGTCAGTGATCGCGGTGAATTTCCCCAAGTTTGCCGATGGGCGCGGTTACTCCACCGCGACCCTGCTGCGTACCCGCTATGGTTTTCGCGGTGAGTTGCGCGCCATTGGAGACGTCCAGCGGGATCAGTTCTATTTCCTCCAGCGCTGCGGGTTTGATTGCCTTCAGCCGGCCGAGGGAAAGTATTCCGACGCTCAGCTTGAAGCGGCCCTGGCGAGCTTTTCCGATTTCTCTGAGCCCTATCAGGGAGCAGTGGATCGCCCAGCACCGGTTTGGCGCCGGATGCAGCGGGGGGTGGCGGCATGAGCGGGGCGGTCTCCTTCCTGCAGCGGGCACCCAGCAATCCAGCGACGCACCCCGAGCTCACTGAGTCCCTCAAGGCCTCGGTGGCTGCCAAAGCCAACGCTGCTCTCCAACTCCTCCGCGGCGTCGTGGCGGAGCTTGGAGGGCAGGGCGAAGTGACCTTCGCCAACAGTTTTGGCGCCGAGGATATGGTGCTGGCAGACCTGATCCTGCGTCACCGCCTGCCCATCGAAATCTTCTCCCTGGATACTGGCCGCTTGCCCTCGGAGACGTATGCCCTGATCGGTGAGGTGGAAGAGCGCTACGAGACTCGCCTGAAGATCTACTTTCCGGACGCCGGGGCGGTGGAAGAGTACGTTCGCCGGGAAGGCATGAACGCCTTCTATCGCTCGGTGGATCTCCGCAAAGCCTGCTGCCAGATCCGCAAGGTCGAGCCTCTCAAGCGGGCGCTGGCGGGCAAGAAGGCGTGGATAACCGGCTTGCGGGCTGCTCAAGCTGTCACTCGCAGTGGCCTACCTGTGCGGGAAATGGACGAAGGGAACGGCCTGGAAAAATTGAATCCCTTGTCCGACTGGTCCGAAGCCGAGGTATGGGCTTATGTTCGTTTGAACGAAGTGCCCTACAACGCCCTCCACGATCAGTTTTACCCCAGCATCGGCTGCGCTCCTTGTACCCGGGCCATCGCCGTCGGCGAGGACATCCGTGCCGGCCGTTGGTGGTGGGAAGACCCGGCCAGCAAGGAGTGCGGACTTCACGTCAAAGACTAAGCTGGGGTGGCCCGTCAGGGCCGCATGAAGGACCTTGCTTTGTTGCTTTGCGGGATCTAAGTTGAGGTTTCAAGGAATTCATTCCTATCGCATAGGAGACTTCTCATGCCTCAACGTCCAGTCAGCTCCGTCATCGAAGGCAAGTCCTTCGTGGCGATTACACCGTCTACGACCATCCGTCAGGTGGCACACCTGATGAAGTCCCGCCACACCAGTGCCGTGCTGGTCATTGATGCAAAACACCATCTTCTGGGCATTTGCACCGAGCGGGATTTGGCGGTGCGGGTTTTGGCCGAGGACTTACCCCCGGAGAGCACCCAGGTCGCTGCGGTCATGACCACAGACCCGGTGGTGATCAAACCGGACATGCCCTTTGGTCACGCCCTGCATCGCATGTATGAGGGGGGCTTCCGCCACGTGCCCGTGGTGGACGACCAGCGCCGCCCTCTGGGTTTGGTGTGTGCCCGCGACGCCCTTGATCTTGACGCCCTGCAACTCGAAGAAGATCTGGTCCGGCGGGAGGAGATCACTGTCATCCTCTGACCGAATTGGGGTTGGCGCCCGGTCAAGGGGCCGACCCCAATGATCCATCAGGACGTCGTTCAGATCCAGACGAGTGGGCGGGGCACCTACGCCATTGATACTGTAATTCGCGACGTGTTGGGGAAATCGCGGCTGCGACGCGGGGTGGTGAATCTTTTCGTCCAGCACACCAGTTGTAGTTTGATCATCACCGAGAACGCGGACCCGGATGTCCGCCGGGACCTGGAAGCCCTCGCCGCCGATTGGGCCCCCGACGGCGACTCACGTTACCGTCACGATCTGGAAGGCCCCGACGACATGGCAGCCCACGCCCGAAGCGTCATCACCCACACCAGCCTTTCAATACCATTCTCAGATGGCGGGCTGCTCCTGGGGACATGGCAGGGCCTGTTCCTATGGGAGCACAGGCAAGCCGGCCATCTCAGATCCCTCGTCGTCACGGTCATGGGCGAGGCGCGCTAGGACGTCGACCCCCTATTTGGTGTTTCCGACCTGGGCCAGCTCAATCTCCACGAGGGATGACGCTGGAGAGATTCCCACGATTGTCCAGGGCGATCCGGCATGGCCTAATCCCCCATCGCGGTTATCGAATGGTGGGGCGGGAATGAATCAGTTGGGGTGGATATTTGCGGTCCTTTCTGCCGTTGGTTTTTCCTTCAAGGCCATTCTCGTCAAGCTCGCTTACCGTCATGGGGTGGATGCGGAGACGCTGCTGGCCCTTCGGATGAGTTTCAGTCTTCCGTTTTTTCTGGCCATGGGATGGCGGGCGAGAAATTCCCAGGCGCCCCTGGCTGGTCGGGATTGGGCGGTACTCTTTGGCCTCGGATTTCTTGGCTATTACCTGGCGAGCTACCTGGATTTTCTTGGCTTGCGTTACATCACCGCCGCCCTTGAGCGTCTCATCCTGTTCCTCTATCCAACCCTGGTCATCGTGTGGTCTGCAATCTTTCTACACAAGCCGATCACCCGCCGAATACTGCTGGCGATGGGGCTGTGCTATGGCGGAATTGGGCTCGCTGTCACCCATGACATCCAGGTCGCGGGCGACCAGGGTATGGTGGTTCTGGGGTGCCTGCTGGTGTTCGGTAGCGCCGTTTCCTATGCCCTATTCCTGATGGGCAATGGCGAGGTGGTGGGGCGCCTGGGCGCGGCGCGGGTAACTGCGGTGGCAAGCAGTGTGGCGTGCCTCCTGTCGATCGGCCAATTTCTCGTCCTGCGCCCGGTGGAGCGGTTGATGGCGCAGCCGTCGGAGGTGCATGGCCTGGCATTGGCCATGGCGGTCTTCGCCACTGTGCTCCCGGTTTGGCTCCTGGCGGAGGCGCTCCGACGAATAGGCGCGGGCTCGGTGGCTCTTACGAGCAACCTGGGTCCGGTGGGTACCATGCTATTGGGATGGCTTTTGCTCGGGGAGGCGATCAGTGGCTCCCAGCTTCTCGGCGCGGCGCTGGTCATTGGCGGCGTTGGGGTGATGGCACGCCGCTAGGGAACACCGGGGAACTTTTACCTGCCTCCTGTGGCTCAAACAATCGTCATCCTTGCCGCGGAGCCTTTATGACCCCCCAATCCGTCGAAACCCTGATGGCTGACATCGAATCTTCGGCCCCCCTCGATTTTGCGGATCTCTCGATCGGCGAGGAGGACGCCCGGCATCTGATGGCGACCCATTTCTGCGAGTTGGATCAACAACTCACCGCCCAGGGGCTCGAGCCGGGCGAGCGGCTCGAGGTGATGGCGGCCATCGCCGCCCACACCATGGTGGAGAATATGTTGCTGAACGTGGCACGCCTGCGGGCCTGTGGCCATCAAGCGGATTTTCGCGCCTGGATGCACCGACACGGATTGGGAGAGTGAGCGTCCGTTGGCTTGAGAACCTCGCTGGAAGCTATCGGCCTGAACCCCTGAAACGGTGTTTCTTTTTGAGGGCGGTCTGGCGGAGTGCACTCTCTAGCGCGCGACGCGCCCAAGGTGCCATGGCCTGGGGCGAATCCAGGGCGGATTCCGGCGCCGTCCAGTAGCCCATCTGGACGCAGCGTCCGTCGGGATAGGTATAGCGGAATGGAGCGCACCCGGCAGCCTCGAAACTTGCCTGTTCGGCGCTGTCGGACCTGAGGTAGAGGGTGTCCAGCGCGATTAGCGCGAAAAATAGTTCCTCGGAGTAGAAGCCCCAACCGCCGAACATCGGCCGAACCCGCAGGGCGGGGAGGCCGGAAAACAAATCGAGAGCGTAAAGCACCGGCTCCGGAAGTGGCTTGGCCGATCGGTGGATTGGACGGGAGGTGGACATGTCACCATTGTCCCTGCTTCCTAGATGTCGGGGGCCACTGCTTGGGGGGCCATGATCGCTGAGGGTCTCGACCGTGACTCCAATTCTGAGCCGGTGGGCGCGCGGGCGGCAATACTCTTGTCGGTGCCGCAAGTGGTAAATCGCAACACATCGCCGACGCGCAGGAATTGCCCCTCACGGCGGAGATAGGCATTCTGAACCCGATAGGCTTGACCCTCTGTTTGCAGTAAGGCAGTGCAGTCCGCGTAGATGGCCTCGCCACGGTGCCGGTACTGCAGGACATGGACGATTTCGTGAACCAGGAACGAGTTGTCGGAAGAGTTTTCCATATTGAGACTCTCCAGGTAGAGGATGCGCTGCCCTTCAGTGTCGAACAGGGCGACAATGGCGCCGCAACCAGGACTGGCCTCGGGGCAGACGATTTCCTGCATCGTTGCCCGACTCACGGGCTCCATGGGGGGAAGCTCGGCGACCGGGATGGGGGGCAGGCCGGAGAATTTTATGGCCATGTCAAGCAAGAACGCGATGAGCGTGGGTTCCATGGGATTCTCCCAAAAATGGATAACACCTCCGCTCCCTCTCAGGCGACTATTGCGCCTGTCTGTAGCCGACTCCAGCGGGCATCCGGGTGAGGGGCCGCCGCATTGCTACCCTGCTGAGGTAGGAAGACCACACTAGCCTTGTACATCAAATGGATGCTGCGACGCAATATTGACGGTTCTGGTCCTGCCTGAGCCCCAGCCGTCAGGTGGGGCCCATGCCCCAAAACGGCGAGTTTGGGGCTAGGCGAGACCGAGACGTCGCACGAGTTCCGTGGTGGGTCCCGCTTGGTTCATGGAGTAGAAATGCAGGCCAGGTGCCCCAGCTTTGAGGAGTTGCTCGCACAGGTGGGTCACCACCTCGAGGCCAAATGCCTTGATGGAGTCCCCGTCATCGCCATAAGACTCAAATTTGCGCCGCATCCATCGAGGAATCTCGGCTCCGCAGGCATCGGAAAACCGGGCCAGCTTCGAAAAGCTGACGATTGGCATGATTCCCGGCACGATGGGTATGGAGATGCCCTGCGCGGTGCATTCGTCGCGGAAGTGGAGAAAGGCGTCCAAATTGTAGAAATATTGGGTGATGGCGGAATTGGCGCCAGCATCCACCTTGCGTTTGAACGCCAGCAGGTCATCGCGGGGGCTCTTGGCCTGGGGGTGATATTCGGGGTAGGCGGCCACTTCGATGTGGAAATGGTCACCGGTTTCAGCGCGAATGAAGGCAACGAGCTCGTTGGCGTAACGGAGTTCGCCCGGATCGCCGACGCCGGACGGGAGATCCCCACGCAGGGCGATGATGCGACGGATGCCTGCATCCTTGTACCGCTGCAGGATCTCGCGGATTTGGGGCCGGGTGGACCCGATGCAGGACAGGTGGGGGGCGGCCTGAAGCCCTTCCCGCTGGATCTCGAACACGGTTTCGAAAGTGCGTTCTTGGGTGGAGCCGCCGGCACCGAAAGTGACGGAGAAGAACTCGGGCGTCAATTCGGCCAGCTTGGCGCGGGTAGCACGCAGCTTGTCCGCGCCCTCAATCGTTTGAGGCGGGAAAAATTCGATAGAGAAGGCGTGTTGCGGGGTCACGTCGTATCCTTGCTGGCCCGCCAGCGCCAAGGCGGGCGGGCCGGGTCGCGGGGCTCAGTAGCGGTAGTGCTCGGCCTTGTAAGGGCCATTGACCGCCACGCCGATGTACTTGGCCTGCGCTTCGGTAAGCGTCGTCAGCTGCGCGTTCAGCGTCTTCAGCTGCAGGCGCGCGACTTTTTCGTCGAGATGCTTGGGCAGCGTGTACACGCCCACCGGGTAGTCGGCGGTCTTGGTGAAGAGTTCAATCTGGGCGATGGTCTGGTTGGCGAACGAGGACGACATGACGTAGGACGGGTGCCCGGTGGCGCAGCCGAGGTTCACCAGGCGGCCCTTGGCTAGCAGGATGATCCGGTTGCCCGACGGCAGGGTGATGTGGTCCACCTGCGGCTTGATCTCTTCCCACGGGCAGCCTTCGATCGAGGCGACATTGATCTCGGAATCGAAGTGGCCGATGTTGCACACGATGGCGTTGTTCTTCATCCTCGCCATGTGGTCGTGGTTGATCACCTTGTAGTTGCCGGTGGCGGTGACGAAGATGTCGGCCTTGTCGCAGGCGTCGTCCATGGTGACGACGCGGTAGCCCTCCATGGCCGCCTGCAAGGCGCAGATGGGGTCGATCTCGGTGACCCACACCTGGGCCGACAGCGCCCGCAGGGCCTGGGCCGAGCCCTTGCCCACGTCGCCGTAGCCGGCCACCACGGCGATCTTGCCGGCCACCATCACGTCGGTGGCGCGCTTGATGGCATCGACCAGGGATTCGCGGCAGCCGTACAGGTTGTCGAACTTGCTCTTGGTGACGCTGTCGTTCACGTTGATGGCGCGGAACAGCAGGGTGCCCTTGGCG
>JAEUNX010000063.1 GCA_016791025.1 Zoogloeaceae bacterium
GGTACTCGGCGCCATCGTGATGCGGGCGGGGATGATCCTGGCTGGCGTCTGGCTGGTGGAGCAATTCTCCTGGCTGCTGTACGGATTTGGGGCCTTCCTCGTCGTGACCGGCCTCAAGATGCTGATCTTTGCCGAGGCGGAACCCGATCTCGAAAAAAATCCAATGCTGCGCTGGCTCCGCAGCCACCTGCGCATCACTGGAGCGTTCCAGGGGGAAAAATTCTTTGTTCGCCAGAACGGGGTGCTCTGGGCCACGCCCATGTTCCTGGTGCTCGCCCTGATCGAAGCCAGCGACTTGGTGTTCGCGGTGGATAGCATCCCGGCCATTTTCGCGGTGACGACGGACCCCTTCATCGTCTTCACCTCGAACATCTTCGCCATCATGGGGCTCCGCGCGCTCTACTTCCTGCTCGCCGACATGGCGGAGCGCTTCCATCTGCTCAAGTACGGGCTCGCCATGGTTCTCATTTTCATCGGCGGCAAGATGCTGGCAATGCCCTGGTTCCACGTACCCATCCAGTGGTCCTTGACGATCGTCGCCAGCATCATCCTTGCTTCGGTGGTGGCGAGCCTGGCGCTGTCAAAGCCGAAGCCTGAGGCGGCGGAGGGGGAAGCATGACTTCGGCACCCGCTTTCCCAGTCCCAAACGCCGGTGAGCGGGATCCCGACGGTCGCTTGGTTGCAGTCGGTTTCGACAGCACGCCCGCTCCGGGGATCATTCATCGCAATCCCTGGTTGATTGCAGTGGACGGCTCGGACAATGCTCTACGGGCGGTCGAGTATGCCGCTGGCCAGGTTGGCCGGCTGAACTCCTGCGACCTGCATCTCGTCCATGTCCAGCCTTGGCTGTCCACCGAGGCCGCCGAGGCGGAACTGGCCCAGCGCGGGATCGCGGCCACGGCGCGGGCCCGGGATGTTCTGGACGGATTGGGCTTGTCGTGGCACCTGCATGTGACCATGGGCGAACCGGCCCGTTGCATTCTTGAACAAGCGAGGCGCCTCCCCGCCGCCCAGATCGTCCTTGGCAGCCGCGGTCTGGGCATGGTGGAAAGCCTCCTTCTCGGTTCCGTTGCCTACCGGGTCCTCCACCTTTCGCAGGTCCCGGTCTTGGTCGTGCCCTGACCCGCCCCGACGCCCCGAATTCACCCGTTACGGAGACTCAAATGAATCAGCCGCTTCGTCAGCCTCAGGCCATCCCGTTCCCGCATCACCGCACCGGGTCCGCGTTGGCCGCCAACAAGGTGATTCGCAACACCTATCTGTTGCTGTCGCTCACCCTGGCATTCGCCGCAGCCACGGCAGGCGTATCGGCCGCCCTCAATCTGCCGCATCCAGGCATCCTGATCACCCTGGTTGGCTACTTCGGTCTGTTGTTTGCAGTGCACAAGCTGCAGAACAGCGGGGCGGGCATCCTCGCCGTGTTTGCCTTGACGGGGTTCATGGGCTACACCCTCGGGCCCATCATCAACCGCTACCTGGGATTACCTAATGGCGGTGAAATCGTCATGCAGGCGATGGGGGCCACCGCGGTGATCTTTGTCGGGCTCTCCGCCTACGCGCTGACCACCCGCAAGGACTTCAGCTTCCTCGGTGGCTTCCTGACTGTCGGAATCCTGCTGGCGTTCATGGGCGGCCTGGCCGCGATCTTCCTGGAGATCCCCGCACTGTCGCTGACGGTCTCGGCCGCCTTCGTGTTGCTCATGTCCGGACTGATCCTTTATGAAACGAGCAATATCATCCACGGCGGCGAGACCAACTATGTTCTGGCGACGGTGACCTTGTTCGTGTCGATTTTCAATCTTTTCACCAGCCTGCTGCAGTTGCTGGGCTTCATGGGGCAGGACGACTGAATTGCGCGCGATACCCTTCATGCTTCAGCGGCTGAGGAGCTTGGCGCCGAGTCGTGAGCAATTGGAAGCCAATCCTTGGCTTCGACGGCTGGCGCCCCAACTCTCCGATCCGAAGCTGTGGCATTGGTCGCGGCGCGGCGTCGCTGCCGGCATGTCGATCGGTTTGTTCATCGGCCTGCTGATTCCCGTCGCGCAGATTTTCCTCGCCGCAGCCGTCGCGATCGTGCTTCGTGCCAACGTCCCGATTGCCGCTGGGGCCACGCTGATTACCAACCCACTGACGGTGGCACCGATCTACTACGCCGCCTATCGTCTGGGCGCCTGGGTCACGGGAAGCACGTCGCCGGTCATGACCTCATTTAACGATCCAGCGGCACTTTGGGACAAACTCGGTGCCATTGGCTTGCCGTTATTCACCGGGCTTGGCATTGCGGCGATCGTCTCCGCCGCTGCGGGCTATGTACTGATCTCCCAGGCATGGGCCTGGCACGTCGCTGGAAAGCGGCGAAGGAGCCGGTCGTGAAGTTGTTCTCCCCAATCTACCGCCGCGCGCTGATCTGGTCGCGGCATCCGCACGCACCGTGGTATCTGGGCGGCATGAGCTTTGCCGAATCTTCCTTCTTCCCCGTGCCGCCAGACGTCATGCTGGCGCCCATGTGTCTGGCCAACCCGCACCGGGCATGGCGCTTGGCTTGGCTGACCACCCTGACCTCCGTGGCCGGTGGCCTCTTTGGCTACGCCATTGGTTATTTCGCGTTCGAGGCCATCCAGCCGTGGTTGCAGGAAAGCCGTTATTGGCCGGCCTACCAGCAGGCCGTCGAATGGTTCGGCGAGTGGGGTTTTTGGGCAGTGTTCATTGCGGGCTTTTCGCCCATTCCCTACAAGGTGTTCACCCTCGCCGCCGGTGCCTTGTCGATGGCGCTCCTTCCATTCACCCTTGCGTCGCTGGTCGGGCGCGGTGCGCGCTTCTTTATGGTGGCCGGTTTGATGGCCTGGGGCGGTGCCCGCATGGAAGCCGCATTGCACCGCTACGTGGATCGGCTCGGCTGGGCGACGGTGGGTTTGCTTGCCGCTGCGCTTGCCTTCTACCGTTGAAATCGAAGCTGCAAGCCCTGCCTTCCCAGTTCCAGGTTCCTAAGCCAAACCCGCACCGGTGATGCGTTCATAGGCCTCACGGTATTTTGCAGCAGTCGCTTCGATCACGTTTGCCGGTAGCTGGGGCCCGGGGGCTTTCTTATTCCAGGTCAGCGTTTCGAGGTAGTCGCGAACATATTGCTTGTCGAAGGACGGCGGGCTGATGCCGACGCGGTAGTCGTCCGCAGGCCAGAAGCGGGAGGAGTCTGGGGTGAGGGCTTCGTCGATGAGGTGGAGGGTGCCGGCGCTGTCGATGCCGAATTCGAACTTGGTGTCGGCGATGATGATGCCCCGGGTGGCGGCGTAGGCGGCCGCCTCGGTGTAGAGGTGCAGGGCCGCGTCGCGGGCTTCGGTCACCAAGCCGGCGCCGGTCTTGCCGGTGCCTGTGAGGGCGTCGGCGAGCAGGCTCTGGGTCCGGGCTTGGGCCTCTTCGAAACTGATGTTTTCATCGTGGTCGCCCACGTCAGCCTTGCTGGCAGGGGTGAAGATCGGGGCAGGCAGCTTGGCGGCCTGCTGGAGCCCGTCAGGGAGGGCGATGCCGCAGATGGCGCCGGTGTCCTGATAGTCCTTCCAGCCCGAACCGATCACGTAGCCTCGGACCACGGCTTCGATGGGCAGGGGTTTCAAGCGCTTGACGACCAGCGCCCGACCTCGAACCTGGTCCCGTTCCTCAGTGGCGACGACGCTCTCCGGGTCGATGCCGGTGAGCTGGTTGGGAACGATGTGGCCAAGGCGGGCGAACCAGAAGCTGGCCAGGGCCGTCAGAACCCGGCCCTTGTCGGGGATCGGGTTGGGCAGAACAACGTCGAAGGCCGAGAGCCGATCGCTGGTGACGATGAGGAGCTTGTCGGCATCGACGGCGTAGATGTCGCGAACCTTGCCGCGGCCCAGAAGGCGCAGGCTGGCAATGGAAGACTCGAAAAGGGGTGCGGTCACGATAGGTCCCGGTGAGTCGGAGTGGATCGGATTTTAGGCCACGATGGCGTCGAGGGCGGCGATCAGAGCGGCGCATTGGGCTTCGGTGCCCACGGTGATGCGCAGGAACTGGTCAATGCGGGGTGCCTTGAAGTGACGGACGATGATGCTGCGGCTCCGCAAGGCAGCGGCCAACTCTGCGGCGTCCTGGCCAGGATGGCGGGCGAACAGGAAATTGGCCGCCGAGGGGAGGACCTGGAAGCCCAGGGCCGCGAGGTTGGCCGCGAGCTTTTCTCGGCTGGCGATGACCCGTTGGCGGGTATCCTCGAACCAGGCTTGGTCGGCCATCGCCGCCGCGGCGCCAACGAGGGCGAGCCGGTCGAGGGGGTAGGAGTTGAAGCTGTCCTTGACCCGGACAAGTCCGTCAATCAACTCGCGCTGGCCCAGCGCGAAGCCGACCCGCAATCCCGCCAGGGAGCGGGACTTGGAGAGGGTGTGCACCACCAGCAGATTGGGGTGGCGGTTGATGAGGGCAGCGGCGGATTCGGCGCCGAAATCGACGTAGGCCTCATCGATGACGATGGGACAGTCCGGCAATCCCGCGGCGAGCCGGGCGATCTCGGCCAGGGGGAGCGCTCGGCCGGTCGGGGCGTTGGGGTTGGGGAAGATCACCGCGCCCGCGCCCTGGGGACCGCGCGCGAGGTAGTCGTCGACCCGGATTTGAAAATTGTCGTCCAGCGGCACTGTGGCATAGTCGATGCCATAGAGGCCGCAATACACGGGGTAGAAGCTGTAGGTAATGTCCGGGAACAGCAGGGGCCGGTCGTGTTTGAGCAGGCCGAGGAAGGTGTGGGCTAGCACCTCGTCGGAGCCGTTGCCGACGAACACCTGCTCCGACGCCAAGCCAAAGGACTGCCCGATGGCCTGGCGAAGGGCGAGGCCGGTGGGGTCGGGATACAGGCGCAGGCGCTCGCCGCCGCCGGCCAGCTCGGTCTGGATGGCCGCCAGCACCCGCGGGCTCGGAGGGTAGGGGTTCTCGTTGGTGTTGAGTTTGACGAGGTTGTCGAGCTTGGGCTGTTCCCCAGGGACATAGGGGGTGAGACCGTGAACGACGGGACTCCAGAAGCGACTCATGGTGCGGAGGGCTGGGACGGAAGGGGAGCGGGCGCAGGGGCGCAACCCGTAGGCGCCAATGGTATCATGGCCGCCTTATCCCCTTCGATCGTGCCCGTCACGCCCTTGCCCGCCCATGCGTCAGGCTGAAGTCACCCGCAATACCCTCGAAACCCAGATCACCGTTCGTTTGGACCTGGATGGCACGGGCCAGGCGCGCCTGGCTACTGGGGTGCCTTTCCTGGATCACATGCTGGACCAGATCGCACGCCATGGCGCCATGGATCTGGAAGTGTCGGCCTCCGGGGACGTGCACATCGATGACCATCACACTGTCGAGGACGTGGGGATCACCCTAGGACAGGCCTTTGCCCGGGCCCTGGGCGACAAGAAAGGCATTCGGCGCTATGGACATGCCTACGTTCCCCTCGACGAGGCCTTGTCCCGCGTGGTGGTGGATTTCTCCGGCCGGCCGGGGCTGCACTATTTCGTCGAATACACCCGGGCGCGCATCGGCGGATTTGATGTCGACCTGGCTCGGGAGTTTTTCCAGGGCTTTGTGAATCACGCCGCGGCCACGGTTCATATCGACAATCTGCGGGGGGACAACGCCCACCACCAGTGCGAGACGATCTTCAAGGCCTTCGGGCGGGCGTTGCGCATGGCCGCCGAATTGGATCCCCGAGCGGCGGGGGCGGTGCCCTCCACCAAGGGTGCCCTCTGAGGTCTCGCTTGGCAGGCCTCCCTTCTCATCATTCTTTGGGCTGACGGGTCATGGGCAGCATTGCCATCATCGATTACGGCATGGGTAATCTGCGTTCGGTTTGCAAGGCTATCGAACATGTCGGGCCTGACGCCGAGGTCCATGTGACCAGCGACCCAGCGGTGGTGAAGGCCGCTGATCGGGTGGTCTTTCCCGGCCAGGGGGCCATGCCGGATTGCATGAAAGAGCTCGACGCCCGGGGGCTGCGCCCGGCCGTGCTGGAAGCCGCTGCGACCAAGGCCTTTCTCGGCATCTGTATTGGCCAGCAGATGCTTTTCCGCCATAGCGAAGAGGGAGACGTGCCGGGACTTGGCGTTCTGCCGGGGGAAGTCCGGCGTTTCCCGTCGGCCCGGATGGTGACCCCAGTTGGCGAGCGGCTGAAGGTCCCGCACATGGGCTGGAACGAAGTGCGTCAGGTAGTGGCCCACCCGCTTTGGGAGGGAATCCCAGACGGCGACCGGTTCTATTTCGTCCATAGCTATTTTGTCGAACCGGCGCAAGCTGCGGTGATTGCGGCCACCACGGACTATGGTCTGAGCTTTACCAGTGCGGTGGCCCAGGATAATATCTTTGCGGTCCAGTTTCACCCTGAGAAGAGCGCCCATTCAGGCTTGCAGTTGCTTGCCAACTTCCTGCGCTGGAAACCCTGATACTGGGTACGCCCAATAGGCCGGTCATTTCATTTCCCATTCCTGAACTGCCATGTTGTTGATTCCAGCCATTGACCTCAAGGACGGGCACTGCGTGCGCCTCAAGCAAGGTGAAATGGAGGGCGCCACCGTATTCTCTGAGGACCCCGTTGCCATGGCTAGGCACTGGGTGGACCAGGGTGCGCGGCGTCTCCATCTGGTTGACCTCAATGGGGCCTTCGCCGGTAAGCCCAAGAATGAGGCGGTGATCCAGTCGATCGTGCGGGCCGTGAGCGACGACATTCCCGTCCAGTTGGGTGGGGGCATCCGGGACCTCGACACCATCGAGCGCTATCTGGACGACGGGGTGTCCTATGTGATCATCGGTACCGCGGCAGTGAAGAATCCCGGGTTTCTCCACGATGCCTGCTCGGCCTTTGGGGGGCACATCATCGTCGGTCTTGACGCCAAGGAGGGCAAGGTGGCGGTGGATGGCTGGTCAAAGATGACGGGCCACGATGTCATCGACCTGGCGCGAAAGTTCGAGGATTACGGGGTCGAAGCCGTGATCTACACCGACATCGGGCGCGACGGGATGCTGAGTGGCGTCAATGTTGAAGCCACGGTGCGGCTGGCCCGGGCCCTACGAATTCCGGTGATCGCCAGTGGCGGAATTGCCGCCATGACCGACATTGAACAACTCTGCGCGGTCGAAGGCGAGGGCATCATGGGCGCTATTACCGGCCGTGCGATCTACGAAGGCACTCTGGATTTCCAGGCTGCCCAGGCTCGCGCTGACGCCCTTTCGGCCTAATTGGACCGCAGGGCCCTCCACTATGCTAGCCAAGCGCATCATCCCCTGTCTCGACGTCAATGCTGGACGTGTCGTGAAGGGAGTCAACTTTGTCGAGCTTCGCGATGCGGGAGACCCGGTCGAGGTTGCGCGCCGTTATGACGAGCAGGGGGCTGACGAGATCACCTTCCTTGACATCACGGCCAGTTCCGACGCAAGGGATACGATCCTCCACGTCGTTGAGCAGGTGGCCGAGCAGGTCTTCATCCCGCTTACCGTGGGCGGCGGCGTGCGGACCGTGGCAGACGTACGGCGTCTCCTCAATGCCGGTGCCGACAAGGTCAGCATCAACACGGCGGCAGTCCAGAATCCGGACGTGGTGGCCGAAGCCAGCGGCAAGGTCGGTAGCCAGTGCATCGTGGTGGCCATCGATGCCAAGGCGGTGGGGCCAGAGAAATGGGCGGTGTTCACCCATGGCGGACGCAACAACACCGGGCTAGACGCCATCGAATGGGCGAAACGGGTGGAAGCGCTCGGTGCCGGGGAAATCCTCCTGACCAGTATGGACCGGGATGGCACGAAATCGGGCTTCGACCTCGGGCTGACCCGTGCCATTGTCGATGCCGTGCAGATCCCGGTGATTGCCAGTGGTGGCGTCGGCAATCTTGATCACCTCGCCGATGGGGTCAGCCAGGGGGGGGCAGATGCGGTGCTCGCCGCCAGCATCTTTCATTTTGGCGAGCACACTGTCCGAGAGGCCAAGGAATTGATGCGCCGGCGGGGAATCGAGGTTCGCTTGTGAGCGGGGCCATTGCGGCCAAATGGCTCAATGAGGTGACCTGGGATGATCAGGGGCTCGTCCCGGTCATTGCCCAGGAGGCGAGCAGCGGGACGGTGTTGATGTTCGCCTGGATGAATCGCGAGGCCCTGGCCTTGACCGCTGAGAGCGGCGAGGCCGTCTATTGGTCCCGCTCCCGTCGCAAGCTGTGGCACAAAGGCGAGGAATCCGGCCACGTTCAAAAAGTGGTCGAGATCCGGATGGATTGCGACAACGACGTGATTCTGCTGAAGGTCGAGCAGCTGGGGGGCATTGCCTGCCACACTGGCCGCCATAGTTGCTTTTTCCAGCGCCACTTGGCGGAGGGCCAGTGGGAGGCGGTGGATCCCGTTTTGAAAGACCCGAAGGATATTTACAAATGATCGATATCGAAGTCCTGCACCGGATCGCCGCCACCCTCGCTGAGCGCAAGGCGGCACCTCCGGAGTCCTCCTATGTGTCCAGCCTCTACGCCAAAGGGACGGACGCTATCTGTAAGAAAGTCGCCGAAGAAGCGGCGGAGACCATCATGGCGGCCAAGGACAAGGATCTGCTCCATGTGGTTTGGGAGGTTACCGATCTCTGGTTCCATTCCATGATTTTGTTGTCGCACTTCGGTCTGTCGGTGGACGATATCCTGGCTGAATTCCGGCGTCGGGAGGGTGTTTCGGGGATCGACGAAAAGAAATCCCGCACGGCGGGTTGATGGCGGTGACCGATTGCATCTTTTGCCGCATCGCGGAGGGGACGATCCCAGCAGGAAAACTGTATGAGGATGACCTCGTGGTGGCTTTCCACGACATCCATCCGGCGGCACCGGTCCATATCCTGGTGATTCCGAAGGCCCACGTTTCATCCCTCGCCAGCGTTGATTCAGGGCATGAGCCTTTGCTCGGCCGCCTGCTTGCTGTTGGGGCCCGTCTGGCGAAGGAGCAGGGATGCAGCGATGGCTTTCGCACCATCGTGAATACGGGGCGGGTGGGCCGGCAGGAGGTGTATCATCTTCACGTCCATTTCCTGGGTGGTCCTGAGGTTCTGCCACCCATGTTGAAGCATTGAGGAGGGGCCCATGGGTTCTTTCAGCATTTGGCATTGGCTCATCGTTCTAATAATCGTGATGCTGGTGTTTGGTACCAAGAAGCTGCGCAATATCGGGCAGGATCTCGGCGGCGCGGTTAAAGGTTTCAAAGATGGGATGCGGGAGGCGGAAGGCAGTGAGCCTCCCAAGCAACTCGATGGCCAGAGCGCAAAGACCGTCGACGGCGAGGCCCGCGAGAAAACCAAATCCCCCTGATGCCCGGCCAGTTCCCAGGCCCCGTGGCGGTTGTCCACCGAAGGCTGACGCGGGGGCGACCTTCCGTTACTCCCCAACGCTGGCGCGTCGCACTCCCTCATGTTTGACATTGGGTTTTCCGAACTGGTGGTGATCGGCCTGGTGGCCTTGGTCGTGATCGGCCCCGAACGCCTGCCCCGGGTCGCCCGGACGGTAGGCCATCTGCTTGGTCGTCTCCAGCGATACGTGTCCGATGTGAAGGCGGATATTCACCGCGAAATGCAGATCGAGGATCTCAAGAAGCTGCAGCAGCAGGTGGCCGAATCGGCGCGGGAGTTGGAGAGTTCGATGCGGTCCCAGGTCTCCGCTCTCGAATCCGGTGCCCGCGATGAGATGGCCAAGGCCCGGGTTGAATTCCGTAGTGACGTTGACGTTGCTGCCGGAACGGGTTCTCCGTCACCGCTTGAAAATGGAAGCCGGCTTCTGGACGCGCATCTAGGCGAGGCCAATGCTTTGGCAGGATCGCCAGCATTCCCTTCAGCCGTTGATGGTGGGCCGGGGCGGGCGAAGAGCGAGCGGAATCAGCTCGAACTGGGTCTGGAATCAGGGGGCGGCTCAGGGGCGCCGCGGCGCGAGGGGTCATGAGCGAGGGGCAGGAAACCTTCATTTCCCACCTCGTCGAATTGCGGGACCGCCTTTTGCGGGCCGTCGCTGCCATCGTCCTGGTGTTTGTCTGCCTGATGCCCTGGGCTGGCAGCATATACGATCTCTTGGCCCAACCCATGTTACGGGCGTTGCCCGAGGGAACCCGGATGATCGCCACCGGCGTGGTCACGCCGTTCTTCGTCCCGGTCAAGGTCACCCTGATGGTGGCTTTCGTGATGGCGCTTCCGGTGGTCCTCTACCAAGCCTGGGCCTTCGTCGCCCCGGGCCTGTATGCCCATGAGAAGCGCCTTGCCCTCCCGATGGTAATTGGCGGGACGTTTTTGTTCCTGGTTGGAATGGCGTTCTGCTACTTCTTCGTGTTTGGGACGGTGTTTAAGTTTATTGCAGAATTCGCCCCCAAGAGCATCACACCGGCGCCGGATATCGAGCAGTATCTCGCCTTCGTGATGACCATGTTCCTCGCTTTTGGGCTGACTTTTGAAGTGCCCATCGTCGTGATTCTCTTGGTTCGTTTTGGTGTCATCAGCGTCGCCAAATTGAAGGACGCCCGCCCCTACGTAATTGTCGGCGCGTTCGTCATCGCGGCCGTGATTACACCCCCGGATGTGGTGTCGCAATTTATGTTGGCGATCCCCATGTGTCTGCTGTTTGAACTGGGATTGTTTCTCGCCGGGCTGATGCGGGCACCGGCGGAGCATTGGCAGCCCACGGAACCCTCGATCGGGCCCCCTTCAGGGGATTGACACCGCCCCGCAATGTACCTTCAGGGCTCGCTTGATTTCGGTGGGACCGGGCGACGGCCGATCTCGACGCTGAGTTCCAGCGGTTGGGTTTTGCGCAGGAGCTGAAACTTCGTTTCTTGGCCAGGGCGCATGCCGGCCACCCGTTCCAGCATCTTCTGGGGTCCATCCAAGGATTGGCCATCGATGGCGACGAGGATGTCGCCGGGGCGGATCCCCGCCCGATCTGCAGGTCCGCCCCGCAGCACGCCGGAAATCAAGGTGCCCCGCGCTTCTGGCAGCCCAAAGGATTCCGCCAACTCGGGGGTCAGTTCCTGCATTTCGACGCCGACCCATCCTCGGGTGACTTCGCCTTTTTGGATGATCTGGTCCATCACCGATCGGACGATGGACACCGGAATCGCGAAGCCGATGCCCATAGACCCGCCCGAGCGGGAATAAATCGCCGAGTTCACGCCAACCAGATTGCCGCGCGCATCGACTAGCGCGCCGCCCGAATTGCCCGGATTGATCGCGGCATCGGTCTGGATGTAATTCTCGAAGGTATTGATCCCCAAGTGGGATCGCCCTAGCGCCGAAACGATGCCCATGGTGACGGTTTGCCCCACGCCGAATGGGTTACCAATGGCGAGCACGACATCACCGATCTGCAGGCCATCCGGCTGGGCAAAAGTGATGACAGGAAGTCCGTCGGGGGCGGGGATCTGTAACATGGCCAAGTCGGTCTCGGGATCCCGCCCGACCAATTTGGCAGAGAATTTTCGTCCGTCGTTCAGGGCGACCTCAATGGCGTCGGCGGCCTCAATGACATGGTTATTGGTCAGGATGTAGCCCTGGGGACTGACGATGACCCCCGATCCCAGGCCGGCGGCCTGGCGTTGGGGGCCGGACCCGGGTCGATCTCCGAAGAAGTGGCGAAAGAGCGGGTCATTGCGGAATGGATGGCGCGGGCCGGCAATATCCTGGCTGGTGAAGATGTGCACGACCGCCGGCATCGAATGGCGAACCGCGTCGGAGTAGGAAAATGGTGCGGGGGGTGAGCTGCCATTCGGTGAAGCGGCTTCCTGCACGGCAATGGTCGGTGCTGGCCCGTCGGCCGAACGGAACCATTCAGGTTTCAGGGTGCCGGCAACGAACAAGACCGCCACGCTGACCGTCACGGTCTGGGCGAAGATCAGCCACAGGCGGCGCATAATGGGTTCCTCTCGATGGGCCGAAATGGCGATGACGGTCGGGCGACAGGAGGTGAATTTTGGTGCAGCGGGAAGCGTTACAGAACTACCTGGGGCGGATCCTGGATCCGACCGGCCTCAAGGATTATTCCCCAAACGGGTTGCAAGTGGAAGGGCGCCAGCAGGTAGGGCGTCTCGCCTGCGGAGTCACCGCGAGCCAGGCTTTGCTCGACGCGGCGGTGGCTTGGCAGGCCGATGCGATCCTCGTGCACCATGGCTATTTTTGGAAAGGGGAAGATGGGCGAGTGACGGGGATCCGGCGCCGCCGCCTGGCTACCTTGCTTGCCGGCGACATCAATCTTTTTGCATATCACCTTCCCCTGGATCTTCATCCTGAATTCGGCAACAACGCGCAATTGGGGCGCCTTCTCGGCTGGTCGGGGCAATCCGCGTTTGGCGAGATGGGGCTGGGTTGGCTTGCGGAACTGGAGGCGGGCGTTAGCAGCAAGGAATTGGCGCAGTGGGTCGGTATTCAGTTGGGGCGGGCCCCACTGCTGGTGGGGCCCACGGACAGGACTGTGAAAAGAGTCGCCTGGTGCACCGGGGCGGCTCAGGGGTTATTTGAGGCTGCGATCCATGCGGGGGCGGACCTGTACCTCTCGGGGGAAATCTCTGAGCAGACGGTACATCTCGCGCGGGAGACGGGGGTCACTTATCTGGCGGCCGGTCATCACGCCACCGAACGTTACGGCGTGCAGGCGGTGGGGCGCCGGATCCAGGCTGATCTGGGCATCGAGGTCCAATTTTTCGACGTCGACAATCCCGTCTGAGCTTGGGGCGCCCCTAATTTCCGTGGTGCTCAAATGCTTTTCGGGGGTGCCGAGGAGAGGCTCGCCTCCAGAATCGCTTGAAGCGCCACCAGATCATCGGCTACCCCAATGGGAAACCCCTGGCGGGTGCCGGCGCGGTTGTCGCGAAGCAGACGATCGATGTACTTGAGACAGTCGCGCGTGTTCCAAAGCGTGGTGATCTGTTCGAAGACGTGGGGGACATCCTCCACGCGGTCTGGTTTGGCATGCATGGCATCCTGGAACTCGTCCCAGGGAATTGTGGCGATGTTGAACAGTTCGTTCATCCGCTGTGAGAGCGCCTCGAATTCCTTTTTTAGGCCGCCCATTTGATACACCTCCAGGAGCTTCACCCAAGGGGCCAGCGACTTTTTGGGGTGCGCCTCGATGAATTCCTCGAGAGCCTGGGCGGCCCCTTGCACCCTGCCAAAACTCAGCATGATGTCGGCCAACTCGATCACCGAATCATGGGCGACCAACATCTCGTCGGCGTCGAGGTCCGAGGGCGGGGGGGTCAGGGATAGGGGCGGTGTCGGATCCGGCGGCAGACCCAGGGTCAGATCCAGCATTACCGGGGCGGCGGTGGTCTCCGTGGGCGATGGGGTACCGTTGCCCGCTCTTTGGGTCGGTGAGTCGTCCGGGGTGGCCCGAACGGCGGGGGTTTTCCATCGCCACATCAGAGTGGCTGCGGCGGCTGCCAGAAGTGCGGCAAGCCCGGCGATCCAGGGCAGAATGGACCCATCCGATGCAGCGGGCGGTACCACGGGAGCAGGCGCCGGAGTCGGGGCTATGGGCGGGGACGGCGGACTGAGCTGATTGCGCAATTCGGCTTGAAGCGCCTCCAGGCGGCGGAGGCGTTGCGCCATCTCGGCCTGCTGGGCAATCTGAGCCTCCACCGTTGCCGCCATTTTTTGCTCGCGTTGAATCAGGTCGCGTTCGGATTGGGCGGAATCGGTGTTGGGCAATGGATTGAGCCTGGGGGCCATCTGCAGGGTGGCCGCCGGACCTTGTCCGGGGCGACCTTCGACGACCAATTGGTCGATCCTGCCAATTTCGGGCTTACTGGCTCCGGTGGTCGAGGGCGTTGGAGCCGCCATGGCGGTCGCCGGGCTTTGGGAAACCGTGAGGGGGCTACCACCGGGTGCCGGTCTGCTGCGGGGAGAAGTGGGCGAGGGGTGTTTCGTCGCTTTCCCCTGGGCCGGCTGCGGCTTTCGTGGAGCGCCGACGCGGGAAGATGGGATCCCCGCCGACGAAGTAGCCATCGTCGCTCGGGGCGGCGTGGCGGGCACCGCGTGGGGGCGGGGCTGCACTGCCACGGCCCGCTGAATGTCGGGTGGCGCGTCGAGGAGCAACAGGTAGTCTCGTTGCAATCCGCCCTCGCAGCCGTCCTTGAGTCGCAGACGGACCACCGGATCAGAAACCGGGCGGCTGTCGGTGATCACGGCCACTGATTGGTGGCCTACGGATCGAAAGGCGATGGCCGCTCGGCCGATTCCGGGGACTCCGTCTTGGGAAATGGCCGGTAGGGCAATCACCCGCACGCAACCTTCGTCCGCATCTCGGCGTGGGCTCAACAGGCGGATCTCGACCCGAAAGGCCTCGCCGATGGCCGATTGCGAAAGGATCTCCCCGAACCCCACTGGGTGGGCCGGCGTGGCTGCCACGGTGGCGAGAACGACCAGTGCGATTCCCAATGCCTGCCTGAACCGTTGCTGCGGGGAGCATTTCCCCGATCGCAGAGGGTGGGCTGGGCTGGGCCAGTGGTTGAAGTGGGCCGCCATTCGATTCATTGGCTTGTCCGTGAGACAAAAAATCAATGCAACGATGCGTTGGCATCGACGTCGCTATGGACGCCTTACGGACGATCCGCTCCGCAATTGAGTTTTGATGGGAATTTTGATGGAGCCAGAACGAATTTCAATGGAGCCGGCGGGTCCGGCCGCCAGATGGGCGGTTATGATCAAACAGTGGTCCATACGCAAAGGTACGTTATCCCAATGTCCAGTCCCGAATTCACGGTCCAGCGCCGGCCGTTGCATACTCGAACCATCGGACTCTCGGGCTTTGAGCGGGAGGATGGGTTCTTCGAGATTGAGGCGCGACTAACCGACGTGAAGGCGCTGGATTACCAGATGGCCTCGGGGGTTCGATCTGCCGGCGATCCGATCCACGACATGTGGGTTAGGGTCGTTATCGATACCTCGTTCCAAATTATCGCCGCCGAGGTGCGGTCCGATGCCGTTCCCTATGTTGGGGCTTGTGACGCCATCGCCCCGTCTTACGGTCAGTTGGTCGGCTTGAATCTGGTGCGGGGCTTTCGACAGGCGGTGCGGGATCGCTTCGGTGAGGTGAAGGGCTGCACGCATATTTCGGAGTTGCTCCTAAGCCTTCCTACAGCAGCGATCCAGACCCTAGCCACCTTGCGTCGGGATACCGACGACCGGGCCGGAAAGCCCTTCCAATTGGACCGTTGCCACGCCCTCGACACGCAGTCTGAAACCGTGCGGACCTATTACCCGCGCTGGTTTCGCTCCGGCTGCGGAACTCACGATCAGGAACGGTGATTGAGAAAAGTCAGGGCACGAATTCGGTTATAATTTTTTGATCTCTTGGCCAATTTCCAGTTTGGGCTGGTCGGGAGGCAGGGGCAGGCGCGGCCGCGTATTGCTCCGCAACGGGCAGACCCGCGGACGAGGGAGACTGCGGTGCTGCTCGTGGGGCCTGGTGGCTCCGAAAGTCCCATCAACCAAGTGCTCGTGGCAATAGCTGAGCTGCGACTTCGATCGAAGGGCGATCATGAAAATTCATGAGTATCAAGCAAAAGAAGTGTTGAGAAAATTTGGCGTGGTGACGCCCCGGGGTGTGCCGTGTTTCTCCGTTGATGAGGCCGTCAAGGCCGCGGAGCAACTGGGGGGCTCGATTTGGGTTGTGAAGGCCCAGATCCACGCTGGCGGTCGCGGCAAGGGGGGCGGTGTCAAGCTGGCTCGATCCTTGGATGATGTCCGCACTGTCGCTGGCCAGATCCTCGGCATGCAGTTGGTGACCCACCAGACTGGTCCTGGAGGCCAGAAGGTCCGCCGCCTCCTCGTCGAAGAGGGCGCCGACATTAAAAAAGAATATTACGTTGCTGCCCTGACCGATCGTGCCACGCAGAAGGTCGCGATGATGGCTTCCTCGGAAGGTGGGATGGACATCGAAGAGGTTGCCCACAATACGCCCGAAAAGATCATCAAAGTGTTCGTCGATCCGCTCGTTGGTCTGACGGACGCCCAGGCAAAGGAGCTGGCGGCGGGGATCGGGGTCCCTGAAGCCTCCCAGGCCATGGCGATCGATACCTTCAAGAAGCTCTACACCTGTTACATGGAAACCGATGCCTCCTTGGCGGAAATTAACCCGCTGATCCTGGAAGGCAATGGCAACATCAAGGCTCTCGACGCCAAGTTCAACTTCGATTCAAATTCACTGTTCCGTCATCCTGAAATCATGGAGATGCGCGATCTGGACGAGGAGGACGCGGACGAGATCGAAGCCTCCAAGTTCGATCTGGCTTACATCTCCCTGGACGGCAACATCGGCTGTCTGGTGAATGGTGCGGGCCTGGCCATGGCCACCATGGACACCATTAAGCTGTTCGGTGCCGAGCCGGCCAACTTCCTGGACGTAGGCGGTGGGGCCACGACCGAGAAGGTCACCGAAGCGTTCAAGATCATGCTCAAGAACCCCAAGGTGAAGGGCATTCTGGTCAACATCTTCGGCGGCATTATGCGCTGCGACACCATCGCCACCGGCGTGGTCGCGGCAGCGAAGGAAACTCACCTTTCCGTGCCGCTGGTGGTCCGCATGAAGGGCACCAACGAAGATATCGGCAAGCAGATCCTGCGCGACTCCGG
Source organism: Zoogloeaceae bacterium (assembly GCA_016791025.1). Taxonomy (GTDB): domain Bacteria; phylum Pseudomonadota; class Gammaproteobacteria; order Burkholderiales; family Rhodocyclaceae; genus JAEUNX01. Next base: position 16,604 of record JAEUNX010000063.1, read on the forward strand.
CCTGCCCATCATCTCTGCCGATTCCATGGCTGAGGCCGCCACCAAGATCGTCGAAGCGGTCAAGTAAGGAGCCACAGAATGTCTATCCTGATCAACAAAGACACCAAGA
>JAEUNX010000128.1 GCA_016791025.1 Zoogloeaceae bacterium
ACTCGCCCATCCGGGGGCGATCTTTCCGTCGATGGAACCACCGCTCATGGCGCGGGAAGCGTTCTGGGTCGGCGGACTCTTCTTCCTGGCCGAACTCGCGGCGGTCGCATTCATGGCCAATGTGATCCAGCAAATCGCCCGCGCCCATCAATGCGACACCGATTACGCCAGCGCTTACGCCCTCGCGGCCATCGCTCCGGTGCCCCTCTGGATGGCGTCCATCGCCCTGGCAATTCCCAGCCTATGGGCCAATGTGGCCGTGGTCGCAGTGGCGTGGTGGGGCACGGCCCTCCTGATCCGCCATGGGGTGCGGCCACTGCTGGGGGTCCATGACCCGGAACTGGCCCATCGCCTCGCCAACCGGGTCACCTTCGTCGGTGTCATGGCCTGGGTCGGCATGGTGGTGGTGCTGGCCCTGCTTCTCAGCGTGGTCCTGGGCTGGCGGTAAGTCTTTGGATTCGGCGTGGAGAGCTTAGTCGCCGCGGACCCGCTTACGGGCTTCGTGGCGCTCCTGGGCCTCCACGCTGAAGACCGCTGTTGGGCGAGCCAACAGGCGCCCGATGCCGATCGGCTCGCCGCTTTCCTCGCACCAGCCGTAGCTACCGTCGTCGATGCGGGCAATGGCTTCGTCGATCTTGTGGAGGAGCTTGCGCTCCCGGTCGCGGACGCGTAGTTCCAGGGTGTGATCTTCCTCCAGCGTCGCCCGGTCGGACGGGTCTGGCGTGGCCTGAAACTCCCGCAAATGCTCGGTCGTGTTTCGCGCCGAATCGAGCAGGGAATCTCGCTCGGCCACCAGGAGAGCCCGGAAGAAAGCGAGCTGGCGGGGCGACATGTAGTCGGATTCCGGCGCCGCGAGCATCTCCTCGACGGTCGGAAGCACTTGGTCCGGCTGGACATTTTGTTCCATCTCATTTTCCCTCCAGGCGAGCGGGCCCCCCTGGGCCCCGCCTTCAATCCATCAAGGGTAATCCTCCGCGCCCGCCCGAGCAATGCGCGACGCCGCAGGAACCGCAGGCAAGCCCTGCCCGAAAATTGCTGTCGGAGGGGGAAAGGCGGGTCGCCCCGCCATGTGTCCGACGAATGGAGGCCTTATTGGAGGTCCGCCCAGCATCGTTCCGGACGGCACCGCAAGGGGACGGATGAGGCGCTCGCGAAACGCGGTGGCTTGCCAAGGATGGATTGACCGGACCGGGCGGGCCGGTTCTCGGCATTCAGGATTTGGAAAACGTCATGCTCGGCCATCTGACTTCGATTGCCGTGGGGCGGGATGGACGTTGAAGCAAACAGCCGCCCGCAGCGGTCGCCAAATTCGGCGTGCCGAGGCCGCCCAGGGCGAAGGCCCGACGCTAAACTCTGACCCCCGGTTCGCCGGAGTGCGGGGGAATTCGTTTACGCGCCCAGATTGGCCCGCGGGACCCGATGGTTCTGGGCAAGGGCCTGGGACAGGCGTGCCTTCTCGGCCATCACCTTGTTGGCGTAGCGCTGATTCGGATCGCTGAGGTTGCCGTTGTAGCGCTGCAGGCCGCCCTTCACGGAGCCTCCAGCGCGCTTGATGGAATCTTTGAGGATCTGAGCGCCGACACGAATGTTGGTCTCCGGGTCTAGAAAGGCGGTGACGTCCTCCCCTTCTTCCAGCTTGTCGTGGTGGAAGCGCGGGACAACCTGCATCAAGCCCTGGGCACCGAAGGCGCTCTCCGCGAAGGGGTTGAAGCGGGATTCGATGGCCATCACCGCCAGGATCAGCAAGGGATCGACACCCATGGAGCGCCCTGTCTCGTGGGCGGCTTCGACCAGCGGCGTGACCGCTGAGCGCGAGACGCGATACTTCTGTGACAGATAACGGATCACCCCATCCATGGTGGGGATGGTTACATTCGTGACTGGCAGGGCGTCCGCGGCTTCGTCAGCCTCCGACGAGATGAGTCCGTAGTCAGCTGCCCAGCGCGCCGGCTGGAGCCCCTCCGTACCGTGGCGCGCCACCTGCACCGCGGCGAGGCCGATCACGACCACCCCGATCAGGGCGGCGCTACTATGGGCCAGTTTGAAGCCCAGGGCCCCCACCTGCTTGGTGATGCCCTTCATTGAAGTTGCCTGGATCATGCTTCCTCCTAGCGACTCCCACCCAGGAATTCGAGGCACGAACATACCCAGTCCGCCGCGAAAGGCGGCGGAGCGCGCTTGCCCGCATCTTGGTCACTCGATGGGGTGACCAGTACTCGAGACCCTCACATCCGTCATCGATGCGAAGTGTCTAACTCCACGGTGGTTGCCAGTAGTTGATGATCACGCGTTGCCGCAACCAGACAACGCGCTCCGAGGCGCGATCGAGTTTCTGTGCCCCCATACTTTCCAGGGGCCGCGCCCATCAAGTTGCTAAAATTGTTTGCTGCATTGCAGCATGCTGTCACTTTATTGATTTGACAGGGGTTTGTCAATCTTTATGGTTTGCAGATTGGCCCTGGCTCGCCGATTCTGTGACAAAGTTTTCATCCGACATGGGCCCCGACCGACCTGCCAGCGTGGAAATCCGCGGGTTTGCGCCGGGTCGGGGCCGGCACGGATCAGCCTTTGAAAGGACCGCCGCCGAGCCCGAGGGGGGCGGGGGTGGCGGCAACCAAGCGGGAGAACAGGGCGGCGAAATCCTCCGGCGGCGCCGTCATCCCGGCCATGGGGTCCGGGTCCTGGGCGAACACCTGGTCCACTTCCGCCCAGTCCTCGGGGGAGAGATGCTGGCGGGCAAGGGGCAGCACGCCGGATTCCTCCAGTAGCATATGGTTACGATAGAACTCGGCGTAGATGTCGAAGGCTTTCACCAGCTCGGGGAGGCGGGTGGCGTCGGCGGCATAGGCGCGGACCGCATCCTCCAGGGCGTGGATGCGCGCCGGCGCGCCGGCGTGCTGCATCTCGAGGCGCGCGAGCGCCGCGGCGCCCTCTTCCGTGCGGGCCTTGAG